>NZ_JAQDPG010000013.1:0-136190 GCF_027659535.1 Enterococcus malodoratus
GCGCCGATTGTAGTGAGGGGTTGCCCCTTGTGAGATTAGGACGTCGCCACGCGAACTTAAACTATTCACTTTGTGAATAGTTTTTTTATTTTGCTTAAAAGTTATTGTCGTGTTGATAAAACACTTCAGTAACTTTTTTTATTGTCTAAAGTCAATTATTTTGATAATGGGATATTATTTTTAGTCAAAAAATGTTCATGTTATACTAAAAATACGAAGAATAATGGAGGAATGTGATGAGCAAGCAAGCTTTTAAAGGTGGAATAGATCTTCATCAGGATACAGCTTTGCATTTAAGAGGTATTGATAATTACAAACAGGTAGAAAATATACAACCGAAAAGGGTTTATATTCCAGTACAACAACATATTGGTAAACCAGCAGAAGTAATTGTATCCGTGGGTGAGAAGGTTTTTATGGGACAACCGATTGCAAAAATGGATGATGGATTAGGAGCAGATGTTCATGCGAGTATTTCTGGTAGAATCATCGGAATTGAAGAGATTGACCAAGGACAAGGCGATGAAATGACTTGTGTGATTATCGAAAATGATTTTCGTGAACAGCCCAGAGTGGTGCATCATGAGACAATCGAGGAATTAACACCGGAAATGATTGTTGAACGGGTAGAAAAAGCGGGAGTGGTTGGTCTGGGTGGAGCGACCTTTCCAAGCCATGTAAAACTGAATCCGAAGGAAGAAATTCATACTTGTATTTTTAATGGAGCAGAATGTGAACCATTATTGATGGCTGATGCCGCTTTGATGGCTACTCAAGGAGAAAAACTGATCAATGGCTGTATTCTGGTTCTAAAGGCTGTGGAGGCAAAAGAGGGAATAATTGCAATCGAAGATGATAAGCAAGAGGCGATTGAAGTAATGAGGGAACTCTGTCAGGATATTCCCAAACTGTCAGTTGTTGAAGTTCCTTCTGTGTACCCTCAAGGAAGTACAGAAATGCTATTCAAGACGATTATCGGAGAAGAGGCTCCAGCAGATGGTTCAACAAGAGATTTGGGTTATTTGATTATCAATGTTGCTACGACAGTTGCAGTCTATGAAGCAATTGATCCTGGGATTCCTTTAAGTCACCGGATTTGTTCAGTTGTTGGTGACGTTATGGAGCAAAAAAACGTTTATTTTCCAATCGGCACTTCAATTGAGGATATGATTGCTTTTTGCGGTGGTTTTGATGGAAAGCCGTCAAAGATTATAACGGGTGGTTTCATGATGGGGAAGACGGTTGATACTATGGCGGCTTCCTTGACGAAATCCGCAAATGGTCTAATCGTCATCAATGAGATCCATGATGAGGATAGTACCCCAAGCCCCTGTATTCTATGCGCTCGTTGTGTCGAGGTATGTCCGATTGGTCTTTTACCGCATCAGTTGGAGAAGAGTTACTTGAAAGAAAATTGGGAACGCTTGGAAAAGTTATATGTGGACAGCTGTATCAATTGCGGCTGCTGTACTTATATTTGTCCTGCAAGACGCCATTTAGCCGAGCATATTGTTGCTGGACAACAAATAATTAAAGAAAGGCAGGCATAAGCATGGATGAAAACCACTCTTTTGAGGATTTACGCAGTAATAGGTATCCAATGATGGAAGCTTCACCGCATTTGTTATTTCGAGAGAAAACAGACCGTTTAATGCAATGGGTTTTACTGGCACTATTACCTAGCGTGATAGCCTCAATTATTTTTTTCGGTGCTAGTTCATTACTTCTTTACGCCATTTCAGTGGGAACATGCTTGATTGCTGAATTTTTATGGTATAGATTTCGTAGGAAAACCGTACCTAAAGACTATTCGGCGGCTGTTACAGGTGTTCTATTAGCGATGAGTTTACCGGCGAGCGTGCCTTTGTGGTATCCAGCATTGGGCGGAGCAATTGGAATCATAGCGGCAAAAGAATTATTTGGCGGGATTGGGCGAAATTTATTAAATCCCGCATTGACTGGCCGAGCTATTTTGCGGTTGGTTTTCGTGAAAGAGATGTCGGCGAATGTTCAACCACAACCTTTCTTTTCTGCTGGTGGGTTAGATGTCGTATCTTCAGCGACACCATTGATGGAAGTCAAGACTGGGGAAAGCTTGAACTTTAGTCAGATGATGAATAGCTTGACTGGATTGATTCCCGGGAAAAATGCCGAAACAACCGCGGTACTACTTCTTTTAGGAGGTCTATTCTTACTTTATAAAAGGGTGATAACTTGGCACATTCCACTTTCCATGATTGGAGTAATAATCGTTAGTGCATTTATGCTGGGTAAAGGTGACCCAACGATTGTTTTTGGACATGTTTTTGGCGGTGCAACGATATTGGGAGCATTCTTCATGGCAACTGATTACAGCACGTCACCTACAACGCCAAAAGGAGAGGTCATCTACGGTATTTGTTGCGGATTATTATTGATGGGTTGGCGAACATTCAGTTCCATGCCAGAAGGAATGACGTTCATATTATTGATCATGAACTGTTTCGTTCCGCTGATTGATCATCTCATTATTCCTCGAGCCTATGGAGTGAAAAACTAGCTATTATTTTCAGTAAATAAGTAGACGTTCTTTCATTCTAGTGATAAAGTGGTAAAGTCACTGGCTAATACCAGTTTATTACAAAACATTATTTTGAAAATTAGTGATGGAATATTACGATAGTTTTCAATTTTTATGATAGAGAGGACTGTTTTTATTTGCTTTATGTAGCAAGGCACGGCGAAACTGAATGGAATCGAAAAGGAATTATTTCAGGTAAAAGCGATATCGCTTTATCGGAGATTGGTTATCGACAAGCGGCCTTATTAGCAGAAGAGGTTGCTGCTCTTGAGGTGCCTATTTCTAAAATCATCCATTCACCATTAGAGCGAGCGCAAGAAACGGCCCGAATTGTCGGAGAAAAGAATTTAGTGCCATTGACTGTCGATGAACGTTTGATTGAACTAGACTATGGTGATTACGATGGGACGAGTGATGAACAAGAAGGCTATCTTAAAATTCGTACGCAATTTGCGGTACGTTATCCCAATGGTGAGTCCTTGATGGATGTTTATGCTCGTATTGTTCCATTACTAGAACAATTGGAACAAGATTCGGAGAATACCTATTTATTAGTTTGTCATAATTCAGTGATTCGGGCGATCAAAAATTATTTTGAGCCATTAGAAAACGAAGAGGTTTTTAGCTATCGAACACCAAATGCAAAATTGATTGCGTTTGATTGGAAAAAAATTAAGGCAATCAACAAGAGTGCATAAAAAGACCGGACGATTTCGTCCGGTCTTTGCTTTATATTGTTGCATGCATTGAGTGAATCGTTTGGATTGTATGCTGCCATTTTTTTTGTTCATCATTCGAAAGATTTAATGGGAAACTTTCACTGATTCCTTGCCGCGATACCTTTGCGGGAGAACCCACATAACAGTCTTCAGCAGAATGGAAATGGCTGACAGGAACTACGAGATAATTATTGTTTAAAATCGCTTCAACGATTCGTGCGGCCTGTATAGCGATACCGTAAGAAGTGTAGCCTTTTCCCCTAAAAGTGACCCAACCGCCATCTCGAGCGGCCATATCAAGTGCGTCAAGTTTTTCGACGGTCAAAGTATCCGTGATGGGAACGCCTCCGATTCGCACGCTGGACCAAGCGACAAATTGGCTTTCTCCATGTTCTCCGACTACATAACCATCAATTGCTGAAGGATTGACCAGCATTTTTTGACTAACAGCATGCTTCATGCGGCCAGTATCTAATGAAGTCCCCGTACCAAAGACACGTTCTCGAGGAAAACCAGTCAGTTCTTGCAGATATTGTGTAATCACATCACAAGGATTTGTAATATTTAAGATAATCCCTTTAAACCCGGATTCTTTAATTTTCGGTGCCCATTCTTTAACGATCGTTTTAGTCAAATTTAATTCTGCAAAGCGATCAGGATTTCCTTCGAAAATAGAAATATCACCTGCGGAAAAAATAATTACATCTGTGTCTGCAAGTTCTGTAAGATTTGGTTCAATCAATCGAACTTGATGGTCTTGTTCCATCTGACCATCCATCAGATCGTTGAGTTCAGCCTTAAGGATATTTTCTTTTGAATCAAAAAGCACCAACTCATCCACTATATTTTTTGAAATCAAGGTGTAAGCTGTAGTACTTCCAACATGCCCAACACCAATAATTGCGACTTTTCTCAATTACAACACGCCTTTCTTATAGGAATTCCTATTTAAAAAGAATGCCCCTAACATGAGAAAAAGTCAATAGAATAATTAGCAGAAGATTAATTTGGTAGACTGTTTTTCAGAATTTGATATACACGTTGGCAATCTGCTGACGTTCCCCTTAATTCATAATCAGCTAAGAAAGGGAATTTGAAAGCTTCACTGTATTGTTTTGCAGTCAAGCAATACTGATAGTTAAAATTCTTATTTCCGCTGCCAACCACACCTAGACACTTTTTGTAATTATCATTATATTCTAAGTATTCCCGCATGACCTCAGTCAAGATTTCAGTATCTCCATTATCTACGCCATTGCCGCCTTCCAAATAAGTTGGAACGAAGGTAAAGAAAGGAGAATTTTCTATTTCAAAGGGACTGTTTTCTGAAATTTCTTTTGAAGCGATCATAGGATTTGCTGGATTTAACTGATGTTGCTCTTCAGCATATGTCTCTAAATGCTTGACGAACGCCCTTGTATTTCCTGAGATTGATATATATAAAATGTTCATGATTTTATTCCTCCTGTTTCAATAATAATGAATTTGTTCTCCTTTGTAAAAAATTAACGTAGAAATGCCATATTCACTGTTTTACTGATGTAATTATCGTAAACATAGATTGGATCATTAATAAGTTTACATGGTATTGGTTCATCTCATTTTGAGTGATAGTATCTGCGAAATAAGAGAGGAAAACAATAATTATGATAAGTTTAGTCTTGCTCATCACTTAAGTATTGTAACATGAAAAACAGTAGTCAGATTAAATGTAAACGCTTGCAAAAATACGTGGAATATGGTATAAATATGAGTGTAAGGGATGGATCCCTAAGTTGTTAAATTGTACAACGGAAATGGACGGAAGCCGAGTTCATTTCGAAGTGAATGCCGAAAAGGCAGAAAGGAAGTAGGGATTTGAAGTTTCCTTACCAAGTAGTTTTAATCTAGCGGGGAAGAGAAATGTAGACAGTAGAACCATTTCTTCATTTAGTGGTGAGGCTTAAACGAAATTCAAACACAAAAACCGTTTAGGACCTAGAAAAAAGGTGTAAATATTCCATGAATATGGAATGAAGAATAAACATCTGACCATTAGACCCGTTAGATTTTTTTATATGCTAAAAAAAGCCAGCTGATTAGCTGGCTTTTTCGATGTTTATTTATTGTAATAACGAATATCTCCACTGATTTTATTGATAGCAAAGTCAGTCGGATCGGAGAAGGTATACGTTTCTCCATCAACTGGTAACTTTTCACCAAACATTTTTTCATATTCTTCGATTGATAACCGTTTGCGTTGGGCAAGTAGGGCTTGATTGTCTTCACTAGTTAGATGTTCTTTATAATCTTCCATTACAGTCATCGAGAAAAATTCACTAACAGCTCCAGAGCCGTAACTGAACAATCCAACTCGATCACCAGCGGCTAGTTGACTATTGTCTAATAGTGAGATTAATCCAAGGTACAGTGAGCCAGTATAAAGATTGCCAACAGTTCGGCTATAGACGATAGCCTCATCGTAGCGTGTCTCTAAACGTTGCTGCTCAGTTTCTGGAAGATCTGGGAAAATAGCTCGTAATGCTTTGCGTCCCATTTTTGTATAAGGCAAATGGAAAGTCAAAGCAGCATAGTCAGTACTTTCAGTATGGTTGATTTTTTTATTTTGCTCCCAAATTCGGGTGAATGAATCAATATAAACTTGGTTAGACATATGACCATCAACTAATGGATAGTCGTGTCCAGCCGGTCGCCAAAAATCGTAAACATCTTCTGAGTAGAAGACACTATCATCATTAAATGCCAATAAATGAGGTTCTTTAGTAATCAACATTGCGACAGCGCCGCAACCTTGTGTCGGTTCTCCACCTGTGTTTAATCCATATTTAGCAATATCGGCTGCGATCACTAAAACTTTACGATCCGGATGCAGTGCGACATAATCGTGGGCCTGCTGTAAAGCAGCTGTCCCAGCGTAACAAGCATGTTTTATTTCAAATGAACGAGCAAAAGATTGGATATCTAGCAGACCATGAATAATTACCGCAGCAGATTTTGAGAAGTCGGTACTAGATTCTGTTCCGACGATTACCATGTCGATGTCCTTTTTGTCCTCATCTGTAAGAATTTTTGCAGCAGCACTTGCTCCTAAAGTAACGATGTCTTGTGTTTCAGGAATAATTGCCATCTGATCTTGTCCAAGACCAATGTGAAATTTGTTGGGGTCAGTCTCACGTGCGTTCGCCAAGTCCGTCATATCAAGATAATAATTTGGTACGTGAAAACTGATTTTATCAATCCCTATATTCATATTGCTCCTCCTTTTCTTCCAAAGGTAAATATATCATAGAAAGCCCATGATTAGTTAAGTTTGAATCTTAAGAAATTATAAAACTATCTATGCTATACTTACGTCTGATTTTTAATGAAAATATTGGAGGTGCACCCTTGGAAGAAATTGTTATTTTAAGCGCTGTACGAACACCAATTGGCAGATATAAAGGCAAACTCTCAACCCTCTCAGCCGTCGAACTTGGCGCGATCGCAGTGAAAGAAGCGGTGAAGCGCGCGGAGCTTGCACCAGATCAAGTAGAACAAGTATTTATGGGAAATGTTTTACAAGCAGGCAATGGTCAAAATGTGGCACGTCAATCGGCAGTAAAGGCGGGAATTCCTTATGAAGTACCTGCCACCACGATTAATGAAGTTTGTGGTTCCGGAATGAAGTCGATCATTTTTGCGATGCAGCAAATTTTATTGGGCGAAGCGCAGGTTGTTGTTGCGGGCGGTACAGAAAATATGTCTCAAGCTCCAAAAATTACAAGTTTTGACTACTCTGCGCAAGAATGGCAAGAACCGAAATCAAGTATGATTTATGATGGATTGACCGATGCTTTCAGTGGAAAACATATGGGCTTGACGGCAGAAAAAGTGGCTAATGACTATCAGATTACTCGCGAAATGCAAGATCAATATGCCTATGACTCACAAATGAAGGCGGTGAAAGCCAGCAAAGACGGAAAATTTGAATCTGAAATCGTACCTGTGGCACTTCCGGATGGCAGTACTTTATGGGATGATGAGGGGATTCGGTTTGATTCGACTTTAGAAAAAATCGGTTCGTTAAAACCGGCTTTCAAAGAAGATGGCGTTGTAACAGCAGCAAATGCATCGACGTTGAACGATGGAGCATCGGCAGTTGTTTTGGCGGCAAAATCATATGCTGTCGAAAATAACTTGGCGTACCTAGCTGTTATTAATGACTACAGTGAAGTAGGGATTGATCCAAGTATTATGGGGATGGCTCCTGTGTCAGCTATTAATAAATTATTAAATAAAGTGAATCGAACAATTAATGAAATTGATATATTTCAAATTAATGAAGCTTTTGCAGCGGCCTCAGTAGCTGTGCAGAAAGAATTAAAATTGCCTGATGAAAAAATCAATACGTACGGTGGTGCGATCGCTTTAGGTCATCCAATTGGCGCCAGTGGAACACGTATTGTGGCAACATTGGTCTCAGAGCTGATTCAAGAAGATAAGCAGCGAGGAGTAGCGAGTCTTTGTATTGGCGGTGGACTTGGATTAGCCTTGATGATCACCAAGGCGGAGGATCAAGAAACCGCAAAAAAAAAATTTTATCAGATGACTCAAACAGAGCGGTTAGCTAAGCTGGTCAAAGAAAAAAAGTTGTCCGCTAAAGAGGCAGCTCAGTTAACAATAGAGACTGTTCTACCGGAAAAAGTTGCGAATAATTTGATTGAAAATCAGATCAGTGAAGCTTCGATTCCTCTAGGTGTTGCACAGAATTTTGTAATTAACGGAAAAGAAAAAATTATTCCGATGGTAACAGAAGAACCTTCTGTGATTGCGGCTGCCAGTAATGCCGGTAAAATCATCGCAAAGGCTGGAGGATTTCAGACGCAAGTCATCAATCAAGGAATGATCGGTCAGATCGTTTTACGAAATGTTACTGAGTTTGAAAAAATCAAAGGAATTATTAACGAAAATAAACCAGCTCTTTTCGCAGCGGCAGAAAGAAGCTATCCTTCGATTTATCAACGAGGTGGTGGTTTGCAATCGATTAAGGTGCGTTTCTTTGAGGAGGGCTATCTTTCAATCGACCTTGTGGTGACCACGAAAGACGCGATGGGCGCGAATATTCTAAATACCATCTTGGAAGCTGTCGCGCAGGAATTAAGACAGTTAGTTCCCGATGCAGAGGTACTGTTTAGTATTCTAAGTAACTACGCAACCGAGTCCATGATCATGGCGAGTTGTGAGATTCCTTTAAATCAACTATCTTCCGAACTTGCTGAAAAAATCGTTGACGCCAGCAAATTCAGTAAGCTGGATCCTTATCGTGCAGCCACACATAATAAAGGAATTATGAATGGCATTGATGCAGTCGTATTAGCCACAGGCAACGATACCCGAGCAGTCGAGGCGGCTTGTCATGCATATGCTGCTCGCAATGGTAGCTATGAAGGTCTGACTGATTGGGAGATTAAAAATGATACGCTTGTTGGAAAGCTGATATTGCCAATGAAAGTTGGTATTGTTGGCGGAGCGACAAAGGTTTTGCCAAAAGCTCAAATAAGTTTGAAATTATTAGATGTTTCGGATGCCGCAGAGTTAGGTGAAATTATCGTGGCTGTTGGTTTGGCACAAAATTTTGCCGCGATCAGGGCTTTAGTAACGGATGGTATCCAAAAAGGCCACATGGCGATGCAAAGTCGATCTTTAGCAATTACAGCAGGAGCTACTTCCAGTGAGGTACCTTTAGTTTCTAGACAATTAAGAAAAGCGGACCGAATGAATTTAGCTACAGCAGAACAATTACTAAAAAAAATTCGCCAAGGATAAGTTTAAGCATTGGGGAATAAAACAGAGCTTTGACAGCTCTGTTTTTTTATTGATTTAAAATGGCAAAACGTGCGTTATATTATTTTTAGTGGTGAATGATTATGACAAATAAAAAAATTTGTTCGTTCATTTCCTCATTATTTTTCATAACGGAAAAGGTTGATATAATAGCGTTGAATTCGATTTCTTGGAATTGTTAATTTAATTTATCTGGATTTTTTTATAGAAAAGCGTTTGACAGGTGATTAATAACTTGTTATATTGTCTTCGAAAATAAAATATGATTTGTTAGGTGAGGCTCCTATACAAACACAGGCTACTGCCCAAAAATGTCGAGAGACGCCAATGGGTAGAACAGGAATTGTCGAATACAAGGCTTTTCTTAAGGTAGCTAAGATGTTTGTCTTTACGTTGTATAGTGCCAAAACTCAACGATTAGATCGACTATACGACTTTGTCTATTTGGGATGAATTTTAGTAAGGCTTTTCGCTGAGTTTTTGAGCGAAAAGTCTTTTTTTGCGCAATAATCATTTTTATTTTCGAAATTTAAAAAGGGAGGGATTTACTATGGTAAAACAGTGTTTACAGTAACTAAGTGGAACAGCGCAATGTATTGTGAAGCGTTAACGCTTAGAAACAAAGAGCTAAAGGCAAGTTCAGGAAAAAAGTTCTTATTGAGGGCACCGAGAGATGAAAGAAAGGATATTCACTTGATTATCAAACAGGAAGATCAGGTGATAGGGACTCTATTGCTGCATCCAATTTCAGCTGAATGTGTCCAGATTAAACAAGTGGCGGTGGACTCGCATCACCAAGGAGAAGGATTAGGTAAAAACTTGCTGATATATGCAGAACAAGTTGCTAGAAGAGTTGGTTTTTGTCTTGTTTTCCTAACAGGTAGAGAACAAGCTTGGGGTTTCTATGAAAAGCTAGGTTATCAATCCATCTCGGAGGAGTATGCAGAAGGGCAATTAACCATGCGGATCTACAAAAAGGATATTCAATCACCACTAGAACAAGTGGAAAAAAGGGAGATGAAAACAAATGGATGACAGTAGTTCAATAATTACGGGTTTGTGGCAGAAAATGGTAAACAAGAAGATACTATTGTCTATTTGTTTTTAACGCCAATATTTTCTCCATAAGCCCGTCTGTAGGAGGGGCAACGATGAATACGCTAAAAAATATGGTCTTATATTTATTTATTGGAATAGGATTATGGCATATTTTTTTCGGAAAAAAGGAGAAAAAAATGAAACAGCAAAAGATCACAACAACGAAGACGAATTATAGTCTATTCGCTAAAAAAACAACAAGAAGTATTCTTGATACATTTAAAACATCAACGCTGGAATTATCTGCGGCACAAGTTGCAGAAGCAAGAGAAGAATTTGGAGAAAATAAAATTCCCTATAAAAAGGCAACGCCGTTTTTTATTGAGGTTCTAAAAGCATTTATTACACCATTTACTTTGGTATTGATTGGTTTGGGAGTCATTTCTCTTATCACGGAAGGAATCTTGCCTGAGCCAGGTGAAAAAGATTTCTTCGGCAGCGGTATTATTTTGGTCATGGTATTAGTCAGCGGTACGATGACATTGGTTCAGTCTGTGCGTTCAAACAAAGCAGCCGAGAAGTTGAAATCATTGGTAAAAGTAACTGCAGCAGTTCGCAGAGACAATCAATACAAGGAAATCCCTATGGAAGAAATTGTCTGCGGTGATCTAGTCAAGTTATCCGCCGGAGATATGATTCCAGCCGATATTCGTTTGATTAGCGCAAAGGATTTATTCATCTCACAGTCCGCGCTAACAGGAGAAAGCTATCCTGTCGAAAAAAGTGCGGCAGAGGCAAATGGTCAAAAAGAATCTGAAACGAGTTACGACAATTTAGTATTTATGGGAAGTAATGTGATTAGTGGAAGTGCCGAAGGAATCGTAATCGCTACGGGTGCAAATACCCTGTTTGGTGATGTTGCTAAATCCTTATCGGCTACCCCCGTTCAAACTAGTTTTGAGTTAGGTATTCGTAAAACGTCTTTCTTGTTTATCAAATTCATGGCATTAATGGCACCGACCGTTATTGTGATTAATGGATTCACGAAAGGGGATTGGATGGAGGCATTTCTATTCGGTTTATCAGTGGCTGTGGGGCTGACACCGGAAATGCTGCCAATGATCGTTACAACAAATTTAGTCAAAGGTGCTACAGGAATGGCCAAAAACGGTACGATCATTAAAAATATAAACGCTATTCAAAATTTCGGTGCCATCGATGTATTGTGTACAGATAAAACAGGGACATTAACACAGGACAAAATTATTTTAGAATACCATTTGGATTGTGACGGGGAAGAAGATAGCCGTGTTTTAAGACACGCATATCTAAATAGTTATTATCAAACAGGCCTAAAAAACCTGCTTGATGTGGCCATTATCGAATCAACCAAACAAGAGTTAGACACAGATGAAATTCGTTATCAAAAGGTTGATGAGATTCCCTTTGACTTTCAACGTCGCAGAATGAGTGTTGTTGTAGAAGATCAAAACGGAAAAACGCAAATGATCACAAAAGGTGCAATTGAAGAAATGCTTGAAATTTCTTCTTTCGTTGACTTCAAAGGGCAAGTAACGAAGTTAACGGATGAAGTAAAAAAACAAGTTTTGAAAAAAGTTCACGAATTGAACGAAGACGGATTACGCGTAATCGGTGTGGCTCAAAAAACGAATCCGAGTGTGGTTGGTGAATTTTCAACAGCTGATGAATCTGAAATGGTATTGATTGGTTATCTGGCATTTTTAGATCCGCCAAAAGAAACAACCAAACAAGCGTTGAAGGCGTTGAAAGAAAACGGTGTTGAGGTGAAAGTCTTAACTGGAGATAATGCATTGGTGACCAAGTCCGTTTGTAAGCAGGTTGGACTAGGAACGGAAACAATTATCCATGGAGAAGATTTGATCCATCTTAGTGATCAAGAATTAGCAGAAATCATAGAGGATTACAACGTATTCGTGAAATTGAACCCGCAGCAAAAACAAAAGATTACGAGTTTGCTCAGAGCAAACGGGCATACAGTCGGGTTTCTTGGAGATGGAATCAATGATGCTCCTGCGATGAAAGCCGCTGATGTCGGAATATCCGTTGATACAGCTGTTGATATCGCCAAAGAATCTGCTGATGTGATCTTATTAGAGAAAGACTTGATGATTCTAGAACGGGGAATAATTTCCGGCAGAGAAACATTCGGCAATATCATGAAATATATCAAGGCCACGGCAAGCTCAAATTTTGGCAATATGTTCTCTGTTTTAGTTGCAAGTTCATTCTTACCATTTTTGCCAATGCTTCCACTGCAAATTTTATTTCTAAATTTGATTTATGATATTTCATGTATCTCGATTCCATGGGATCGGATGGATAAAGAATACTTAGAAAAACCAAAAAAATGGACAGCATCCAGCATTGGTAAATTTATGATTTGGCTGGGTCCAACGAGTTCGGTATTTGATATCACGACTTATTTACTAATGTACTTTGTTATTTGTCCGGCAGTTCTCGGCGGGGATTACCACTCTTTATCTCCTCAGCAGCAGGCAGCCTTTATCGCTATTTTCCATGCTGGCTGGTTTGTGGAATCGCTGTGGTCGCAAACTTTAGTCTTACATGCATTACGGACACCACAAATCCCGTTTATCCAAAGCAGAGGGTCTTTCATTATGACAGTGATTACCACCTTGGGAATTATTGTCGGCACTCTTTTACCATTCACAAATTTCGGTCAAAACTTAGGGTTAGCGGTCTTACCAAATCAGTATTGGTTATGGCTCGTTGTAACCATCATCGCTTATCTATTTTTGGTAACGCTAGTTAAAAAAGTTTACATTCAACGCTACCAAGAATTATTGTAAGATATAAAAACGTTCCTGAAAAAAAATTCAGGAACGTTTTTATTATTTTCAGAGGATCAAGGCTTTGCATCTGCTCGTAAATAGACCATATCTACTAGTTGGACACCTTGGTCGATAATTGGTTCGCGGTAATTATCGGTGAAGAAGTTTTTTACACGATGGGATTCGCGAAATCCGCATTTCTTATAAAAGTCCAATATGCTTGGAACATCTCCCGTTCCTACATACATCGTTTGATAACGGCCTAAAAATTCATCAAATAAAAACTGAATCAACGCTTTTCCATATCCTTTTCCTTGTTCGTTCGGCATAATCGCAATATTTTTTAACTCACACTCTGTCTCGCTTAATTCTGTTACGACCGCTTCGCCTTTTAGATCTTCGTCATATAAAACAAACATTCTTCCGTCGTTAAGATAACGATCAATCATGTCTTCTTGTTCATCAGCCAAACGAAGCAGGTCTAAAAATTCTTTTTTATCTGAAATGACTTCTTCAACTTTCATTGGAACACTCCTTAGTTTTACTTTTTTTTAAATGTAGAATCGGGAAGGCATTGCCTTGATCATCTAATTCAGATCGACCAAACACATGGAAACCCATGCGTTGATAAAACCCCAATCCTTGTTCATTCTGTTCATTCACATCAACGTAGTTTCCGTTCAGCATTTCGATTGCATACTGAAATAATTTTCTTCCGATTCCTTGTCCTCTAGTTTCTGCAGCTACAAAGAGCATCTCAACTTTTTCATTTTCAACGCCGATAAATCCGACGATTTCTTGTTCATAGCAGCCGTAGAGGGATTCAATGGTTAATAATCCTTCTTTAACTGCGGGTATTAAGGCCTCAATATTGTCCTTTGACAAAAAATTATGAGTAGCAGTCACTGAAGATTCCCAAATTGTCAAAAGAATTTCAATTTCATTTTTATCATTTTGATTTACTTGCTTAATATTCAATCGTTGATTTTCCTCCAATTTTTCCTATGAAGAACTATTTTTGACCGCAACAAATAAAGGGCACTAAATTCTGCTCTTAAAACGAAGCGATGAAACAAATCTTTATAGTTCCTTCAAACAATGTTTCATCTACAGTAGTTTTCTTGTTTGAAGGATAGCAATCGTGCGTAAATGAGAGACATACGTCCACATTGAGATCAATCCTTTTTTAGTTTTGACAAGGCAAGGGTGAAAATGATTTTGCCCGGTCAGTTCTCTTTATTTTTCAATTGATGAACAGTTCTAGCTAGTATTTCCAGAATATAGGTTACCGATAACTGGGAAGTAATGTTTGTTTCTTTGTACATCTCGGTATTTGCGTAATAGGGAATGTCGACATCAGAAAGCTTTGCGATAGGAGTGTTTGAGCTATTAGTTATGGCAATTACTCCTGATTTATGAAGCTTAATGTGATTGATGTAATCTATGATATCCTCATTTTCTCCAGATACAGATAATGCGACTAAGCACACCTTATTATCTAATCTTTCCGAGATGTTATATAAAGGCGTATTCAAAGGGTCTTGAATGTTTAAAGCCAATGTAAAAAGAGACGAGAAAAGTAACGCTCCGTAACTCGCAAAAATACTTGAAGTTCCGATTCCGACAAAAAGGACTAAATCGGATTCTTTAAGGATTGAGGCAGCCGAGTTTATTCGTTCCTGAAATTCATTTGTGTGGGTTCTCTTCAAAAATTCTATGAAAGGAAGTTCATCGATCGTCTGGATCGGCTCCGCCAATTCGTGCAGCTCTTTAGCATATAGTTGTAGTCTAAGTCGAAAATCTGCATATCCGTTACATTCAAACTTTTTGCAAAAACGCAAAATAGTCGAGGTGCTCACATGACAGGCATCTGCCAATTCTCTGATTCTCATATAAGGCACGGCATCTAGATTTTTGATGATGAAGTCATAAATATCAATTTCAATACTTTTTAATTCAACTTGATAGGCTAAGAATAGCATGATCGATCACCTTCTTTGTTAGTTATAACTAGAGTATAGGGGATAGAAACTACTGTATCAATGTATTTAGTTGTAAATAATTTGAAACCAGTCTAATAAAACGAGGTGTTTTATTCTTGTTACAAATGCCTAAAAATGGGATCTTTGCCTAGATCATGGCAACCTATATACAAACAATGTAAGCCTTTCCTATAATTCGGATATAACATAGAAAAGGAGATTCGTTTTATGGAAAAATTTTTGGATTGGATGCAAAACGTGATTATTCCGCCAATGACGAAGTTGGGGAATCAAAGACACCTTGTTGCTGTGAGGAATGGTCTTGCGCTTACTTTACCAGCCATAATTAGTGGAAGTGTTTTTCTAATCATCGGGAATATCCCTATCAATGCTTGGCTGGAGTTTATGCAGCCTTACGAAGGAATGATCAATGCTGCCGTAAATGTATCATTTGGAATAATTTCTCTATTAGCGGCAACCGGAATCGGCTATGAGTTAAGCAAAAGCTATGATCTGAATGCAATATCAGGTGCTGGACTTGCCGTAATGGCTTTTATCATCACGCAGCTATCAGATAAGTTTGTTATTGATCCAACCGGATTTGATTCGACGGGGTTATTCACAGCAATTATTTCGGGCATTGTTGCTGCTGAAATACTCAATTTCTGTATTAAGAGAAATATCGTAATTAAACTACCCGCTGGTGTTCCGCCGGCAGTCAGTAATTCTTTTGTATCACTAGTTCCTACAATGCTAGTACTTATTTTGTTCTGGACCATCCGAGTTCCACTGGGCTTTAATATTACTCAATTTATTGAACAGCTATTTTCGCCTCTATTATTTGCATTGAATAGTTTGCCGGGGATTTTACTCTATACGTTCTTGGTGAGTTTATTATGGTGTGCGGGGATACATGGAGATATGACATTAGAAGGCGTTGCCGATCCGATATTTCTAACATTTATTGCTGCTAATGCATCAGCGTATGCAAATGGCGAGCCATTGCCATATATAACGGCTTCTGGTTTTTCTAGTTTATTTGTTAACGTTGGTGGAACTGGGGCTACTCTGACTTTAGTGATTCTAATGATTTTTTCCAAGGCCAAAACATATAAGCAATTAGGAAAGGTTGCTTTGCCAGGATCGCTATTTGAAATTAATGAGCCGGTCATTTTTGGTTTTCCTATTATCATGAACCCATTGATGATGATTCCCTTCACTATTATTCCGTTGATTCTAGCGACGAGCAGTTATCTATTGATGTCGATTGGTTTGATAGCGAAGCCTATTATGGTTGTTCCTTGGACGATGCCGCCAATTATTGGCCCCTTGATGGCTACAGGTTGGGATTGGCGCGCCGGTGTGTGGTCGGCGATAGAAATAGTGATCGCCATTGCCATTTATTTACCATTCTTTAAAATTGCCGAAAAGGAAATGCTTCAGAATGAAGGAACAACCAGTACCATAGAAGAAACAAATGAACTTGAGTTGATTGATTAATTATTGGAGGAATGAGCATGAAAAAGAAATTGAAAGTTGTAACAATCGGTGGAGGATCAAGCTATACACCTGAACTGGTTGAAGGTTTTATTAAACGATATGATGAGTTTCCTTTAACGGAATTATGGCTTGTAGATATCGAGGCAGGAAAAGAAAAGCTGATGATTGTCGGTGAGATGGCTAAGAGGATGGTCAAGGCGGCTGGGATAGACTGCGAGATACATCTAACACTTAATCGCAAAGAGGCCTTGCGCGATGCTGATTTTGTTACCACACAGCTGAGAGTAGGACTACTGGATGCAAGAATTTTAGATGAGCGGATTCCCTTGAGTCATGGATTGATCGGTCAAGAAACAAATGGTGCTGGCGGAATATTCAAAGCCTTACGAACGATACCAGTCATTTTAGATATAGTGGAAGACATGAAGACACTTTGTCCCAATGCTTGGTTGATTAATTTTACGAATCCAGCCGGAATGGTGACGGAGGCAGTATTACGCTATGGTAATTGGGACAAAGTTGTAGGTTTATGCAATATTCCCGTGAATGCTGTCGTAGAAGAAGCTGAACTTTTAGAAGAAGCCCCAGAAAAATTATTTTTCCATTTTGCCGGAATCAATCATCTCCACTGGCATACTGTAGTAGATTCAACTGGAAAAGATCGAACAGATGAGCTTATCGAAAAAATGTACGGGGCTGGAAATGCTAAATCTATCGTCGCGAATATCAAGGATAATGAATTGATTTTCGAGCAAGTTGAGAATATGCATATGGTACCTTGTCCATATCATAATTATTATTACTACACAGATAAAATGCTCGCTGAGGAGCTGGCAGATTTTGAGGTTCATGGTACTCGTGCTGAAAAAGTGAAGCAGATTGAAAAGGAGCTCTTTGACCTTTATAAAGATCCAAATCCTGATTATAAGCCAAAACAGTTAGCCGAGAGAGGTGGAGCTCGTTATAGTGATGCTGCCTGCGAAACGATTACTTCAATTTATAATGATAAACGTACCGTTATGACAGTCAGTACTAAAAATAATGGGACGATCACTGATCTACCAGTTGATTCTGCCGTCGAGGTTACATGCATTCTGACTGGAAAAGGACCAATACCTTATAATTTTGGCAGTTTCCATCCTAAAGAGCGCGGTCTGCTGCAGTTGATGAAAGCGATGGAACAGCTTACAATCGAGGCCGCAGTGACAGGAGATACAGGAACGCTTATTCAAGCATTCACGATGAATCCTTTAATTACAAGTGGCGATACCGCAAAGAAGGTAATGGATGAATTATTAGCAGCGCACAAAGAGTATCTACCAAATTTCTTTAACAAAGCAAAATAATAAAAAGCATCGGATTCGTTTTGACTTTTGCCGGACGAACTCGATGCTTTTATCATTTTTCTATTTCAAACTAAAATCCAAATATACAGGATTATGATCGGAATACTTAAACTGCATATCCTTTACATGAACATTTTTTACAGTGATATTATCTGAGATGAGGAAGCCGTCAATCAATGTAGTATAAGTTTTCCCCTTTTTGTAAGGCTCATTCAATGCTCTGGCTGATGGAATTTTTTCTTCTGCCAATTTTCCGGTAGGTAAGTGGAAGCCGGCTGGCAACTCCTCCTTAGGAAATGGGTGAGTCCAAGTTTCTCTTTTTTTACTTGTATCAAATACTTCAGGACTATTTCCTAAAACATCATGATTATAATCTCCGGCGACCATGACATAGTTGCCTTTTTTGTATTCACCTTCCATCACATCAAAAATCTTTTTTAATTGTGCTGCTTGAATGGAGCGATCCTTAGTAAACGCAGATAAGTGTGTATTGATAGCAATTAGTTCGTGATCTCCCTTAACTGGAATGCGGCTGACCGTAAAAGCACGATCCAAATCAAAAAATTTATTGAAATTTGTTTCGATCGGCAAAGAATATCTTTTGCTGCTGGTGATCTCAGCTTGACTTAATGTGACAAGACCGGACTTTGCTTGACCGATCGGATCAGTAAAAGGATAGAAGAGATAAGAAGAATCATAATTTTGACCATATAGACTATTATATGCCGGTAGATGTTTTTGCAACCAAGCTACTTCATCCACATGTTGTGAGCGATCACCATCTTGATCGACTTCCTGATAAAAGGCTAATGTTGGTTCAAGTTCCTTTGTAGTAGTAACGATTCCCTGCATATTTTCTTTGACAGTTTCTTTATCATAAGCTCGTGAATACTTTCCGCCATCCATGAAGAAGCTGTAACTTGGCGGATACGCACCGTAACCAACGTTGTGGCTCATGGCGCGATATGTTTTATTTGTTTCAAGCGCTTGAGTATGTTGATTGTCCGGCTTCAATGTCATATTGTCTGGCAAACGATCGTAGCTGGCGAATAAGTAAATCAAGTAACCGCCAAATACAACCAGGATTGCTACGATAACCCCTAACAGAATTTTTAGTGCTTTTTTCATCGAGATTCCTCCAATTCGTGAGAGCACGTTTATCTTTAAAATTTGAAAAATGAATGCGTCATTACGTAAATCATTTTATTCATTTACTGAATACTAATAGGCGTGCATATCAACGTTATCATAGCAGATTTTCAAACGAACACAAAGTAACCTCCCTTTCGCAAAAGGATTCTCCGTGGTACACTGTAGAAGTATTATCAAACGTTATTAAAAGAGAGGTTTTAAAATGATTCGATTTGCCAAAAAAGAAGATGGCGCAGCTGTAGCAAAATTGATATTGGTTATTTTAAAGGATATGGAGCTCGATTTCTTAGATGAGTTCGGGGAAGAGAAGGCGTTAGAAGTTATTGCGGCTTGTTTTGAAGATCCTACTTATCGTTTTGGTTATGCGCGAGGTCTTGTTGAAGAAATCGATGGAGAGATTGCCGGGGCCGTCTTTGGTTATCCTGCAAACAAAGAAGCAATTATCGATTTACCTTTAAAAAATTATTTACAGGCTCAAGGAATTACTGAAGACATTCAAATGTTTATTGATCCTGAAGCTTTTCCAAATGAATGGTATTTAGATTCAATTGCAGTAGATGAAAAATTTCGTGGTCAGGGGATTGGCTCGAAATTATTAACGGCAGTAGATCGTTTAGCCACTCATGAAGGTGAGAAAGTGATTGGTTTAAATGTTGATAAGGCGAATCCGAATGCTAAACGTTTATACCTGCGTGATGGCTTTCAAGATGTTGGTGAAATAACGATCAGCGGGCATCTTTACGATCATATGCAAAGAGCGGTCAAGCCTTCGATAGAGGTTAGTGAGAACAGCCTTCCAGAAACTGTAATTAGAAACGTAAAAGGAGCAGTGCCAAATCTGGCACTGCTCCTTAATTTTGGGAAAACGTAACTTCTAAAGCCGTTTCCGGTTCTTTATTTTTATTTCTATTGTAAAGCCAATAGTCCATGATTGCTGCCACGCAGATACAAATAGGAGCATCCGTTGGATCTGTGACATCTAGTACGTAATAATCACCCGTCAATAATGTGGCTTTGTCCATTGTCATAATCGATTGATTAAAGTGATTGATTTTGTACTTGTGATTATAGATATCCCCATAAACTGCCCAATGAAGTTGTTGTATGTAATAAAAGTCGCCGGGCCAATGGAAAATTTTATGAAGCACACCAACTTTTGTTTGTTCATAGTAAATCTCAAACTTGCGCCCGAAAATGACGCTGGCCTGCTTAATATAAGCTACGATTTGACCGTCCATTGCATAGAGCGATAGGACATTTCCTTTACGGCCCCAATGTCCTACCATTAAATATAAAGGCACACCTTTACTGTCCTTAACGATCGTTCGTGTCATGGAACTCAATTGTTTTTCTTGAATAAAAAATTCAGTCATGTTACTCACACCTTTTTGATTTTTATTATTCAGAAAGGATTCGATCGATTGCCGTTGCTACTCCGTTTTCTTCATTTGTGTCCGTCACGTTATTAGCGATTTCTTTAATAGCTGGTGCCGCATTTCCCATCGCAAAACTTGTTCCTGCATAAGTCAGCATGCTGACATCGTTAAAATTATCTCCAAGAGCCATGACTTGATCAGCGGTAAAACCACGTTCTTCTGCAAATTGTTTTAAAGCGATACCTTTTTGTGCATTCACGTGATTGATCTCGATATTAGTCAATTCTGAGGCTGCAATAGCTAAATCACCGATTTTTTCTAACGCACCAGTAACTTTCTTTAATTGTTCCGGTCCGTTTTTATCAAAAGCGATAATTTTTAAAACATCTTCATCTTTATCAATCAATGTTTGACGCATATCCTTAACAAAAGTGATCGGTGTAAGAGATAAATGTTGAGAAGATGCCGCAATTGCCATTTTTTTTGAAATTCCCGGTATTTTCTCTAAGATATGTTCAGAGAAAAACGCAATCCGCATCGGTTGATCTGAAGAGTATACATGCTCAGCGGTAAAAATTTCATAATAAAGGCCAGCTTCTTCAAGAGCATCCATGACTTCAAAGGTTCTTTTTTTGCCGATTGGGATGGTAAAAATTGTTTCTCGTTTAGCGTTTACAACATGAGCGCCGTTTAATAAAATCATCGGGACGTGAATGTTCGCTACATCTAATGAGATTTTTGCGTGGCTCATTCCCCGTCCAGTTGCTGTAATAAATTCAATTCCTTGTGACTGAGCCTTCTGAATGGCTTCGATATTTGCTGTCGGGACTTGCATTTGATCGTTTAACAGTGTACCGTCCATATCAGAAGCAATGAGTTTTATCAAAATTATTCACCTAGCTTTCCTATCATACACCGATAGTGTACCATAATCCTAGATAGGATAACCATGTCGGCTTTATTCTTTAAAAAGAATTATTTTGATAGTATAGAACGTAAATATCAGACTTACTTAAGAAAATAAATCTATTATTAATAGAAATTAGGAGTGTGTGACGTGAAAGAAATCATCCATAACGATTGGCAAAATGTTTTAGCAGATCAATTTGAAGCACCGTATTATTTAAAGCTGCGTGAATTTTTGAAAGAAGAGTACAGTACTCAGAAAATTCATCCGGATATGTATCACATTTTTGAAGCCTTGGAATTGACGCCATACGACAAAGTGAAAGTCGTAATTTTGGGACAAGATCCTTATCATGGTGTGAACCAAGCACATGGGTTATCTTTTTCTGTGCAGCCCGGTGTGAAAATACCACCGTCATTGCGCAATATCTATCAAGAAATGCAAAATGACTTAGGAATTTCTCCAGTTCAACATGGTAATCTTGTGAGCTGGGCAAAGCAGGGGGTTCTAATGCTTAACACCGTATTAACAGTGCGGGAGGGGCAAGCTTATTCACATCGAGGGCAAGGTTGGGAGCAAATGACGGATGCTGTTATAAAACGACTAAATGAGCGTGAAAAACCAATCGTTTTTATTTTGTGGGGAAAACCTGCACAAGAGAAAATCAAGATGATCGATACTAGTAAACATGCCATTATAAAATCTGTCCACCCATCTCCGCTATCTGCTCATCGTGGTTTTTTTGGTTCGAAACCTTTTTCGAAAACAAACCAACTACTGATGGAATGGGGCGAATCACCGATTAATTGGCAGCTGCCTGAAACAGTGTGATATGACAACGGTTTCTGTTATAGAGACAGTTTGTGAAAATGCTCTTAATTCATATTTACTAGATTCTAATTAGTAGTACAGATGCTTTATTCTGTCCTTTTCTTTTCTTGAGAATTGTTGTATGATAAATAGGAAATAAATATCTGGAGGGTTTTATCGTGGATCTATTTGACAGTTTGAAATTTAAAATTATTCGTCGCAACATTAAAGTGGCATTTCCTGAAGCAACTGACGCACGTATTTTAGGTGCCGCATCTCGTCTTAAAGCAGAAGAATTAGTTGAACCAATCTTGATTGGTAACTTGTCTGAAATCGAAAAAGCCGCGAGCGCTCGTGGAATCGCTTTAGGCAACTTCACAATCATTGATCCTGATCATTTTGATCGTTGGGATGAAATGGTAGAAGCTTTTGTTGAACGCCGTAAAGGCAAAGTTAACAAAGAAGATGCAGAAAAAATTCTTAAAGATGAAAATTACTTTGGTACAATGTTAACTTATATGGGAATTACGGACGGGATGGTTTCTGGTGCGATCCATTCAACTGGCGATACTGTTCGTCCCGCTTTGCAAATCATTAAAACAAAACCAGGAGTCAGCCGTACAAGTGGTGCATTCTTGATGGTTCGCGGACGCGATCAAGAAAAATATCTATTCTCAGATTGTGCTATCAATGTAAACCCAAATGCACAAGAATTGGCAGAAATCGCTGTTGAGTCAGCAAAAACAGCTGAACTATTCGATATCGAACCAAAAGTTGCAATGATGAGCTTCTCAACTAAAGGATCTGCTAAAGCTCCTGAAGTTGAAAAAGTGGCAGAAGCAACTAAGATTGCACAAGAATTGGCACCGGATTATTTAATTGATGGTGAATTGCAATTTGATGCTGCATACATCCCAGGTGTTGCTCAATTGAAAGCCCCTGATTCAAAAGTAGCGGGACAAGCAACTGTATTTGTTTTCCCTGAATTACAGTCAGGTAATATCGGCTACAAAATCGCTCAACGTTTTGGCGGATTTGAAGCAATTGGACCAATCTTACAAGGATTGAACAAACCGATTTCCGATCTTTCACGCGGTAGTAATGAAGAAGATGTTTACAAACTTTCAATTATTACAGCAGCACAATCATTGATGAACTAAGAAATTCAATAAAAAGTGAAGTATGCGATACTAATTTTGTATCGCATACTTTTTTTCTTTTCTCTTGATATCTAAATCGTTATACTAAATTGGTAATAGAAAAGAGGGAGACAGGTTGATAACATTAATAAATACAGCAATGACAGAAAGATTAGGAAAAATCATTGGTTCGGTGGCCGAACCTAGCGACAATTTGGTATTGACTGGTGATCTTGGTGCGGGGAAAACGACTTTGACTAAGGGAATCGCACTAGGTTTAGGGATTGATCAAATGATCAAGAGTCCAACCTATACAATCATTCGTGAATATCAGCAAGGACGCTTACCGCTTTACCATATGGATGTATATCGGATTGAGTCCGGCGCAGATGATTTAGGGCTGGATGATTATTTCGAAGGCGATGGTCTTTCCGTGATCGAGTGGGGACAGCAGTTAGGAGACTTTGTGCCAGAGGATTATCTGGAATTGATTTTACATAAAGATGAACAGGATGAAAATTTACGTCAAGCGGAAATGATTGTACATGGTGAACAAGCGCAGCAATTTCAAACGCGGATTTTGAAAGCGTGGGAATCAGAATGAGCGAAGTTGAAATTACATTAAGAGAAGCCATACCAGATGATGCAGGAAATTTGTTACAAGCTAGTCGACAAATTGCTGAGGAAACGGATTTTTTGATTATGGACGAAGCGGGCTTAGGATTAAACGAAGAAATGCTGAGTTTGCAATTAGCGGACCTATACGAAAGTGAGAATAATCTACTTTTATTAGCCTTTGCAAACGAAAGAATCATCGGTATGGCCTCAGTTAAGGCGGCTCCGGAATACACAGTGTCGCATATTGGCGAGATTGGGATTAGTGTGTTGAAAGAATTTTGGGGGATGGGTTTAGGAACGGCATTGTTAGATGAAGTGATTTATTGGAGTGAGAATAATTCGCCATTGCGACGTTTAGAGCTCACGGTTCAAAAAAGAAACGAACGTGCGATTCATCTGTACCAAAAATTTGATTTTATAACGGAAGCTGAGATGGAGCGAGGGGCTCGAGATGTACAAGGTGAATTTTTGAATGTTCTGTTGATGAGTAAATTGATCAATTAAAAAAGCGAAGCAGAGAGCTTCGCTTACATGGGTAACACTAATTTTTTTAATGGATCAACACCAAAATGATCTTCTTGATAGAGCAAAATTTTCGCGCAGGCTCGGCTGTCTTCTAAAGCATCATGATGATGTTCTAATGGGATCGCCAATTCCTCACAAACGGTGTTCAGTCGATGATTCGCCATTTCAGGAAATAAGCGTCGGCTTGTTTTTACAGTACACAAGGAAAGATAGGTTGGCTGCGCTAGATGATAATAATCAAGACAACCCGCTAGAACCTTGGTATCAAAGCCGGCATTATGAGCAACGATCAAACGATTCTCCTGATAGTAATGTTGGATATCTTGCCATACTTTAGGAAACTTCGGTGCGTTTTCAACATCTTCTGGATGTATGCCGTGGATCTGAATATTTTTCCAAAAAAAGTCTGTTTCAGGTTTGATCAGCGAATAGTATTCACCGACGATTTGGCTGTTTTTTACCATTACGAGTGCCAGTGAACAAGCACTATGGGTTTGATAATTGGCCGTTTCAAAGTCCATTGCAATAAAATTCAACAGATTCACCTCTCCGCTTTTTGTTTTACCATATTCTTTTCAGCGGCGAAAGTCTTTCAAGAAAAAATTTCAAAGTTTTAAAGATTGATATCTAATTCTACGGGACAATGGTCGCTGCCGAAAATTTCAGTATGGATTTTGGCATCTTGTAATTGATCCTTTAAGTCATCAGAAACGACGAAGTAATCAATCCGCCATCCGGCATTATTTTTGCGCGCATTAAAGCGGTAGCTCCACCAAGAGTAAATTCCTTCTTGATTGGGATAGAAATGACGGAACGTATCAATATAGCCATTCTCTAATAAGATACTGAATTTCTCTCGTTCTTGCGGAGTGAATCCGGCATTTTTTTGATTTGTTTTCCAATTTTTTAAATCAATGTTTTCGTGGGCGACATTTAAATCCCCACAGAAAATAACGGATTTATTTTCTTTCAGCTGATTTAGATGATTCAAGAAAGCTTCTTCCCAAGTCATACGATAATCTAAACGCTTCAGTTCATTTTGTGAGTTGGGCGTATAACAAGTAATCACATAATACTCAGGATATTCAAGTGTAATGACACGGCCTTCTTGATCATGTTCTTCGATGCCCAGACCATAGGTAACACTCATTGGCTCATGTTTGGTGAAGATGGCAGTACCAGAATAGCCCTTTTTTTCTGCATAATTCCAGTACTCATGATAGCCCGGCAGATCCATTTCGATTTGTCCAGCTTGCAGTTTTGTTTCTTGCAGACAGAAAAAGTCAGCATCTAAGTCATTAAAAACTTCCATAAAATTCTTTTTCATCACGGCACGCAAGCCATTGACGTTCCAAGAAATTAATTTCACAGTGCATTCCTCCATACGTAATAATTTGATTCAACTCTTGGATCAATTGTAACGAAAAAAAGTGAGAAAGCAAAGAATGATAGCTGTCAAAGCTGCTTTTTACTTTGTCGCGCTGACTTTTTGCAGTATTATTCAAGATATGAAGAAAACTATGCTGTTATCGATGATAATTAGCAGAATGATATACGGCCTGAGGATAGGAATCATTTTTTCCCAAAAGAAAAATGACTACATTAAAACGAAGAAGGATGTCAGTTCCACTTTTAGCAGATGTAAAGATTCAAAGAAGAGGAAAAAAAGGAACCCAGAGTATAAATCATAAAAAGTTTAGTGGAATGATATACGGCCTGAGGATAGGAATCATTTTTCTCAAAAGAAAAATGACTACATTAAAACGAAGAAGGATGTCAGTTCCACTTTTAGCAGTTAAAAAAATTGAAACAAGAAGTAAAAAGATAACCAGAATATAAAGCACAAAAAGTTTAGTGGAATGATATACGGCCTGAGGATAGGAATCATTTTTCTCAAAAGGAAAATGACTACATTAAAACGAAGAAGGAGTCTTACCTATGAAAATCGGAGTTATCGGCATCGGCGGCATTGCCAAAAAGGCGTATCTGCCAACGTATGCAAAAATGCGCAAGGAAGCGACATTTATTTTTGCTACCCGCAATGAAGCAGTGCGGAATGAAATCGCAGACGAATACAGTTTTTCCAATACGGTTGCAACAATCGATGAGTTATTGGCAGAAAAAATCGAAGCAATTTTTATTCATGTTGCAACGAAGGCTCATTTCGAAATCGCAAAAAAATGTTTAGAAGCCGGAGTTGCTGTTTTTATCGACAAGCCGGTCAGTGAAGACTTGCAGGAAGTCCGTGAGCTGCAGGAATTGGCAAAAGAAAAAAAACTGTTATTTATGGTAGGCTTTAACCGTCGTTTTGCACCAATGGTCGAACAGATGAAGCAGCTGCCGCAAAAGCGGACAATTCATTTAGAAAAAAATGAACCAGATCATGCGATGAATACGCAGTTTGGGATCTATGATCTATTTATTCATTTAGTAGATACCGCAGTGTATCTGTTAGATGACGAGATCATGAGTGTTCGTTCTAAAATTCGTGAAGAAGATGGTCAAATGGTCTATGCGCAAATGCAATTGTCAACTGCGACGACAGAATGCATTCTGTCAATGGACTTCATGAGCGGCGGAAAAATGGAGCGTTATCAGGTTAGTTCACCTAAGCAGACGATGATTTTGAATCAATTGACTGACTTGACGATTAGACGTGGTTTGGTTGAAGAGGCACAACGTTTCGGTGATTGGACAACGACTTTAGAGAAACGGGGCTTTGAACAATTGGTAATCAGTTTCCTGGCTGCATTAAAAGGAGAAGAAGCCGATTTGCGTCAAGAGAATATTTTACTAAGTCATGAACTCTGCGAACAAATGCTGCGTCAACACACTCGTCACCAGCTATAAGGGGTGGTAAGTTTTTTTCTCGCGTGCTAAAATAGCAAGGATGTTTGAAAAATTTACCCGTGTTGAACGAGAAAGGCTTATCAGAGTGAAAACATTAGACTTGACGAACACATTACCTAATTTGAAAATCCTTTTGGATGAACCTTTAATGAATTATACGTTTACAAAAACCGGCGGTCCCGTAGACGCTCTAGCATTTCCTAAGAACAACGAAGAAGTGAAGGTATTGGTCGACTATTGCCGTGAAAATGATATTCCCTGGATTGTTCTGGGCAATGCCAGCAATCTAATCGTCAAAGATGGCGGAATTCGCGGCGTCGTAATCATGTTGACAGATATGACGACGATTCGTGTAGAAGATGAAATGATCACTGCTCAGGCGGGCGCAAAGCTGATTGACACAACTTATGTGGCATTGGATCATTCCTTAACTGGATTTGAATTTGCTTGTGGAATCCCTGGAAGTATCGGCGGCGCAGTCTTCATGAATGCGGGTGCCTATGACGGACAGCTAGAAGATGTCTTTGAATCCGTCGATGTTTTATTAGCAGATGGAACATTTGAAACTTGGTACAAAGATCAAATGAATTTCTCCTATCGTCATTCGGCGATTCAGGAACAGCCAGCGATCGTATTGAGTGCCAACTTTAAATTAACGACTGGCGATCATGCTCAAATTGAAAAACGGATGGCTGAACTGACTGAATTGCGTGAGTTGAAACAACCATTGGAATATCCATCGTGCGGCAGTGTCTTTAAACGCCCAGTCGGATATTTTACCGGTAAACTAATTCAAGATGCTGGATTGCAGGGCTTAGTTTGGGGCGGTGCGCAAATTTCTGAAAAGCACGCCGGCTTCATCGTCAACATTAACAATGCGACAGCGACTGACTATATTGAATTGATTGCTCATATTCAAAAAACGATCAAAGAGAAGTTTGATGTGACGTTGGAAACAGAAGTTCGAATTCTGGGTGAAGAACCGAAATAATCAAAAAAAAATGCTCGATCGAGATCAGAAATGATTTCGATCGAGCGTTTTTTTATTTCTTCATTAAGCGTAGTAGAACGGCACAAACACCTGCTGTTGCTATTCCGGCAACGATAGCTTCAACTAAGCCGCTGCCTGAAATAATTCCTAAGATGACACCGTAAACAGCATTTGCTGTGACTTGTAAAACATTGGCATAACTATCCTTAAAGAAAAAGAAAATCAGGTTCATAACTAAAATAGTATTGGTCATTGATCCCGCCAAACCTGCGATAAATAAGCTGACCGGCTGAGCTTTATTTTTCAGTAAGTGATGAAGCCCTTTGTAAACAAAGTAAGGAACAACACCAATCAAAATACGGGGAACAATTGCTACAATGATCGCGCGCCAGTCACCTTGATTCGTCAATGGGTTTGCAATAAAAGGTGAAAAAACAAACGACATTGGCGTGATAATCACCGTTGCTCTGATTAAACTGATAACACCAAAGATTGCGCCTAGTCCAGCTCCGATGCGAGGTCCTAAAACGATTGACGCGATAATCACTGGAATATGCATCGTCGTAGCATTAATTGGACCAATCGGAATGAAACCAAGGGGGGTGACTGCTAAGATAATCATGATCGCTAAAAACATCGCGGTCAAAGTAAAGTTTCTTACATTTTTGTCGTTCATTAGTTACTCCTTCAGTGTCGAATTTACGATATGCACGATATCGGATACATTAGCTAGAGCCCCACGACCATAGTCACCGCAGGCAAGCAATGCTTCTCTTGGTTCGATTTCTTGATACCCCACATCTTTTAATGTTGCCAAGTTTCGTTGAACAATCGGATTTTGATACATGTAGGTATTCATTGCTGGTGCGATAATTCTCGGTGTATCTGGTAACAGGGCCAAAGCAACTGTTGATAATAAATCATCAGCTATACCATTAGCCATTTTTCCAATAATATTGGCCGAAGCAGGTGCAACTAAGAATAAATCAGCTTCTTTCGCTAATGCAATATGATTGATCAATGCCGCATCCGGCTCTTCCATCACATCAAGATGAACTCGGCGATGTGACAATGATTGAATTGTCAATGGTGTGATGAACTCAGTGCTGCTTTTGGTCATCACCACATCTAATTTATACCCCATTTTTGTCAGTTCATTGGTAATTTCTGCCGCTTTATAAGCGGAGATACTGCCGCTGACACCTAGTAAGATGTTTTTCATTTTGCTTCCTCCAGTTTCATAACCTCAGATTTGATCAATTCCGCGATTTCAGATTTGGTATGTGCTTCTTTGACCTTTTGCTGTTTATTGATTAGATAACCATGGTGTTTTTCACCGCGAATCTCAGCTAAGTCATTGGCTAAGATAAAATCCGCGTGATTCTTTTCGAGACTTTTTTTAGCAACATTAAGCAGTTCGATCATTGGAACATCAACCAATAATTTGAAGCCTACTAAAATTGTTTCAGGCTGCAATTTTTTGATCAAAGAAATGATTTTGGGATTTTTCTTTAAAACAATCACTAAATGATCTGTATCTGAAGAGATTTTTTTCTCAGTCCGCTCATTAGCAATATCAACTAATGCTTTCGGCAGGTCAGCCGGCTGAGTGGCTATAGCAGATTCCAGGTCCTCAAGAGTAGTTGAACTTTCAGGAGTAAAATCACTGACCGCCATGCTGTGAATGACCGCATCATAAGTATTCGCGGTCATTAAATCTTTCAACGTTTTTTCTAAATCAGCGGTTGATTCAATATAGTAGTGCTGAATGTTCTTTCCTTCTGGTTTGACCGCGTGGCGTGTAGTGATCATATCGATCATGACGTTGCTTTTAGCAAAACTTTCTGCGATCGCCTTGCCTAATTTCCCGCTAGAATGATTTGTAATGGCACGGACATCATCGATTTTTTCTGAGGTGCCGCCAGAAGTAATTAAGATTCTCACTTATTTTTTCCTCCTAAAGCAACAATTGTACGGCCGACATGTTTTCCTGCTAACAGGGCATCTGCGGTTTCCGACACTTGTTCCAGTTCGATTTGTTGGGCATGGAAATTTGCTGGCAACGACCATTCATTTGCCATTTTTGTCCAAAGTTTTTGACGTTGATCCATTGAAGCTTCTACGGAATCAATTCCTAGTAGATTAACTCCTCGTAAAATAAAAGGTAAAACGGTTGTATTCAATTTGATGCCGCCAGCATTGCCGCAAAGAGCCAAGCTTCCTCCGTAATTAACAAACGGAAGGACTTGTGTTAGGGTATCGCCGCCAACCGTGTCAATGACAAAATCAAAAAGCTGTTTATTTAACGGGCGGCTTTTTTCTGGGAAGAAATCAGCAGGTGATAGAACAGATGTTGCGCCTAACTGTTCCAAATACTCCTTTTGATCCTCTTTCCGACTCAAAGCAATAATCTTTTTGCAGCCGATTTGTTTTAGAAAATGCAAGGCAAAACTGCCCACTCCGCCAGTTGCTCCTGTAACAAGTACACGGCTGTTAATATCTAATCCATGAGTTTGTAAAGCGTCTACTGATAAGGCTGCTGTAAAGCCAGCGGTTCCGAAGGTCATGGCTTGTTTTTCTGTTAATCCCGCGGGTATTTTTACACACCAAGAAGCGGGGACAACTTGCAGATCGCTTAGACCGCCGTCTTGTTTAACTCCTAAACCATACCCAGTAACTAAAACGGAATCACCGATTTGTAGATCTGAGTCGTTTGAAGCTAGGATTTCTCCAGCAAGATCAATCCCAGGAGTCATGGGGTAGTCACGTAAAACGCCCGTGTTGGCTTTGGTAGCTAGGGCATCTTTATAGTTGATACCAGAGTAATTCACAGCAATCAACACTTCTCCCTGATCAATTTCAGGTTTGGCAAAGCTCTCGATTTCAGTGTGAACGGTCTCATCTTTTAAAACTCGCAAGCGGCGATACTCAGTCATGTTTCTTCCTCCTATTTTCTGTTAGCGTCTTCTTTTATTGGGAAATTTCCCAGGTTGTGGTAACGATATAAAATGTTGAATTTATGAGTCGAGTAGATGTTCATCTCACTCACAAATAATTACCGAATTTTTTTAGAATACTTGCATATAGACCAATTATTCAAACAGACTTATGCATGAAGTAATCCTCGTAAAATCGGTTACTATTATATTAGCGAAAATAAAGGAAAAAGCAAATTTCTTTTCTCTTTTATTTCCTTAAAACTCTCCTAAGAAAATCTTTCAAAATGCTTGATTTTTAATAAAAAGTTCGTATACTTGAATGGTGCTATTAAACAATAAGTTTACTATTAGCAAACAAAACGAATTTGCTGCTTTTTTTCAATTATTTTGGCTCAAACCTAAAAAATTTAAACAGGATCATGCCAATTTTTGATGACATTTACAGGAGTTGCAGATAAATGAGGGGGAAGACCATGGAGATTGGCGAGAAGCTGCGCAACTTAAGAATTCAAAAAGATTTAACACAAGAGGAGCTAGGAGAACGAACCGATCTGTCCAAAGGGTACATCTCTCAGTTAGAACGGGATCTCAGTTCTCCTTCGATGGAGACTTTTTTTGATATTTTGGAAGTCCTGGGTGTAACGCCTGCTGAGTTTTTTAAACAAAAGACTGGTGATCAAAAAATTGTTTATAAAGAGGACGATACAACTTTTTATAGTGATGAAGAACATGGCTACCATATTAAGTGGCTGATTCCGGAATCGAACGAGAATGAGATGGAGCCGATTTTATTAACGCTAGATAAAAAGGGCCAGTATAAACAGTTTACGCCGTCACTGTCTGAAACGTTTATTTACGTATTAGAAGGAAAAGTTGCGTTGCAGTTCGGGGGAACATTATATGAAGCGGCAAAAGGTGAGAGTATGTATTATGAAGCCAGTAAACCGCATCGTCTGCAAAATCAAGCGGCGGGTACCAGTAAAGTCTTGATTGTTGCAACAGAATCATACTTATAAATAGATACGAAGAAAGATCGTATTCTTACTAATTAGTTGGGTAATAGGAGGAAGTCATGGCAAATACAATTATTTCTTTTAAAGATGTGATCAAACAATACGACGATGATGATCCCGTATTGAAAAAAATAGATTTTGATATAGAAGAAGGGCGTTTTTATACGTTGCTAGGTCCTTCTGGTTGCGGGAAGACAACCATTTTAAGAATCATCGCCGGTTTTACAGATGTTAGTGAAGGCGATATTTTTTTTGAAGGAAAACGAATGAACGATCTGCCGGCAAATAAGCGCCAAGTGAATACCGTTTTTCAAGATTACGCACTGTTTCCCCATATGAATGTGTTTGACAATGTGGCCTTTGGCTTGAAAATCAAAAAGCTGTCTAAGAAGGAGATTGAGAAAAAGGTTTTAGAAGCCTTAAAACTTGTTCAGCTGCCAGGGTACGAAAATCGTGAAATCACCGAAATGTCCGGTGGCCAGCGACAACGAGTAGCAATCGCTCGCGCCATTGTTAATGAACCTAAAATTTTATTATTGGATGAACCATTGTCTGCATTGGATTTGAAATTACGGACGGATATGCAGTACGAGTTACGAGCTTTACAGAAACGTTTAGGAATTACCTTTATCTTTGTGACTCACGACCAAGAAGAAGCACTGGCCATGAGTGATGAGATTTTTGTTATGAACAAGGGAAAAATCGTTCAAAGCGGCACACCAGTGGATATTTATGATGAACCGATTAATCATTTTGTTGCTGATTTTGTTGGTGAAAGCAATATCGTTGCCGGTGAAATGGTAGAAGACAATTTAGTTAAATTCGTCGGAAAAGAGTTTGAATGTGTTGATGGTGGAATGCGTCCAAACGAACCGGTGGAAGTTGTTCTGCGGCCAGAAGATTTAACGCTGACGACACCTGAAAACGGGAAATTGGTCGTTACCGTTGATACCCAATTGTTCCGCGGTGTTCATTATGAAATGAATTGTATTGATACCGACGGAAATGAATGGATGGTCCATTCAACTAAAAAGGCTAAAAAAGGCAGCAAAGTCGGACTGTCTTTTGAACCAGAGGATATCCATGTCATGCGCTTCAATGAAAGTGAAGAAGATTTCGAAGCACGTTTGGATAGCTATGAGGATTAGGAGGGAAAGATAATGAAAAATATTCGTCGTTTTTACTCGATCCCTTACTTTTTTTGGCTGCTGTTTTTTGTTATCGCGCCGGTGATTTTGATCGTGTATCAATCCTTTTTTGATATGCATGGAAACTTTACTTTAAGTAATTATCATACGTACTTAACGTCTAAAACCTATTTAATGATGACCGTTAATTCGGTGTTGTTTGCCTTTTTGATTACCTTGATGACCTTGCTGATCAGTTATCCGACAGCGTACTTTTTATCAAAGTTGAAGCATCGTCAATTATTGCTGCTGCTAGTTGTCTTGCCTACTTGGATTAATCTATTGCTGAAGGCTTATGCGTTTATCGGCATCTTTAGTGCGAATGGGTCAGTCAATGATTTTTTACGCTTTATTGGGATTGGGCAAAAGCAATTGCTGTTTACGGACTTCAGCTTCATGTTCGTGGCGGCATACATTGAACTGCCGTTCATGATCATGCCGATTTTCAATGCTCTGGAGGAAATCAATCCTTCCTTGATTAGTGCAAGCCGTGATTTAGGCGCGAATAACTTTGAGACTTTTCGCCGTGTGATTTTTCCGCTTTCGTTAAATGGCGTGAAAAGTGGGGTGCAGGCTGTCTTTATTCCGTCTCTTTCGCTCTTCATGTTGACTCGTTTGATCGGTGGAAATCGCGTGATTACGTTGGGAACAGCGATCGAGGAACATTTCTTAGTCACGCAAAATTGGGGGATGGGTTCAACGATCGGAGTTATTTTGATCGTCGCGATGTTCATCGTTATGATGCTAACCGGAGAAAAACGTAAAGGAGGTCGGGCGAAGTGAGAAGAAAAAAATTCTCGTGGTCAACTGTTTACTTGATTTTTGTATTTATCTTACTGTATGTACCAATCTTTTATTTGATTTTCTATTCGTTCAATAAGGGCGGCAATATGAACAATTTCACCAGCTTTACGTGGGAGCATTATCAGAATCTATTCTCTGACAGTCGATTGATCAGCATTGTTGTTCAGACCTTCGTGTTGGGCTTTTTATCGGCTCTGCTTGCTACGATTATCGGTACGTTTGGCGCAATGGGGATTTACTATACGCGTAAACGTAATTCGCGAAATGTCCTGCTGGGCTTGAACAATATTTTAATGGTCTCGCCAGATGTCATTATCGGTGCCAGTTTCTTGATTTTATTTACCATGCTTGGCGGCGTCCTGAAAAATTTCCAATTAGGTTTTATCAGTGTGCTGCTTTCTCATATCGCATTTAGTATTCCAATCGTGGTGCTGATGGTTTTACCAAAGCTGAAGGAAATGAATGACTCAATGATCGATGCGGCCCGTGATTTAGGAGCAAATAATTTTCAAGTGCTGTCAAACATTATTTTACCGTTTTTAACGCCAGGAATTATCGCGGGTTACTTCATGGCCTTCACGTATTCTTTGGATGATTTCGCTGTGACCTTCTTTGTTACCGGGAATGGCTTCACAACACTTTCTGTAGAAATTTATTCTCGCGCACGTCAAGGAATCAGTCTAGAAATCAATGCCCTGTCGACGCTGGTATTTATTTTCTCTCTATTATTAGTAGTAGGTTATTACTTTATTAGTCGAGATACTTCGAAAAAAGCTCGCAAAAGAAAACGCGAGTTTGAGGAGGTGGCAGTACTGAAATGAAAAAATTGCAGTCACTTTTTATTGGAGTCGTCGCCATCATTCTCTTGCTGACTTTTTTGGTCGTACGCTTGAACCATTCGTCTAACGCAAGTTCCAAAGTATTGAACATTTACAATTGGGGCGACTACATTGACCCGGAATTGATCAAAGAGTTTGAGAAGGAATACGGCTATAAGGTTAATTATGAAACGTTTGATTCAAATGAAGCGATGGAAGCGAAAATCAAACAAGGCGGAACTGCTTATGATATCGCGATTCCTAGTGAATATATGATTCAGAAAATGAAAAAAGAAAAGTTATTGCTGCCTTTGGATCATTCGAAGATTCATGGACTGGATAATATTGATCCGCGATTTTTAGATTTGGATTTTGATCGCGATAATAAATTTTCGATTCCTTATTTCTGGGGAACCCTAGGAATTGTATACAACGACAAATTTGTCGATGGGAATAAAATCAAACATTGGGACGACCTATGGCGACCTGAACTAAAAAATAATATTATGCTGATTGATGGCGCCCGTGAAGTAATGGGCTTATCTCTAACAAGTCTGGGATACTCAATCAACAGCAAGGATATGACTCAATTAAATCAAGCAATCAAAAAATTGAGCGGTTTAACGCCTAACGTCAAAGCAATCGTTGCTGATGAAATCAAAATGTATATGGCGAATGAAGAAAGTGCGGTCGCGGTGACCTTTTCTGGGGAAGCGGCAGATATGATGTCAGAAAACAAGCACCTTCATTACGTTATTCCACCAGAAGGCTCGAATTTGTGGTTTGATAATATCGTGATTCCTAAAACATCAAAGAATCAAGCAGGGGCTTATGATTTCATCAACTTTATGTTGAAACCAGCATCAGCCAAACAAAATGCCGAATACATTGGCTACTCAACACCAAATAAAAAAGCGTTGGCGATGCTTCCAAAGAGTATCTCTGAGGACAAACAATTTTATCCAGATGATGAAACGATTAGTCACTTGGAAGTGTATAAGGATTTAGGTCCAAAATATTTAGGGATATACAATGATTTGTACCTGGAGTTTAAGATGTATAGGAGATAATGGCAAAACTCAGCGAGAATGGGGATTTATCAACGTTCTAAAAAGCTAAAAATCGTCTTTTTTCTACCTGAGTTTTCCAATCTTCTACCAAAAGCGGCTGAAAAGCCGCTTTTTTTGTGTTATTTTATTTTTTCTACCACGTTTTTCTACCAGAGATACTTTACTAGAAGAGCTTTACGATAGAGATTTTTACCAGACGATGTTGAAAATAAAAAGACAGAAACGCTTGACCGTATATAGATAATTATCTATATTGTATATAGATAATTATCTATATACAATTCAATAGGAGGTCCTCCATGGAAAACTATGAACAGATTGCTACCATCATGAAAGCCTTAGCTGATCCAAAAAGGTTGAAAATTGTTGACTTACTTTCTACAGCTGACTCTCTTTGTGCATGTGAAGTGTTGGAGAATTTTGACTTTACTCAACCGACATTATCACACCACATGAAGCTTTTAGAGAAGGCAGGAATTGTCAAAGTAACGAAAAAGAGTCAATGGCATCATTACGCTTTACAGGAAGATTTTGTTGAGGATTTCCTAGTAATTTTGAAGGAACTTCTTATCAAAGAAAAATCAATTAGCTAGTAATCGATAGGAGTCTTATGAATGAACAATGTATCTACGGAAGTAACTGAAAAACCTGCAATTAATTTCTTCGAGAAGTATCTAACGGTTTGGGTATTGTTATGTATGGCAGCAGGCATGCTAATCGGAAAGTTTTTACCTAGTGTCGCAGACCGATTAGAAAGCTATCAAGTGTTAAATACAAATATTCCAATTGCCGTTTTAACTTGGGTTATGATTTTCCCAATGATGATGAAAATCGATTTTAAATCAATACTGAATGTCCGAAAAACATATCAGGGGATTATGATCTCTAGCATTACAAGCTGGCTAATTAAGCCGTTCTTGATGTTTGGCTTAGCATCTTTCTTCTTTTATGTTGTTTTTAGCAATTTTATCCCAGCAGACTTAGCAAAAGACTATGTGGCTGGAGCCGTTTTATTAGGGGCAGCGCCATGTACCGCTATGGTTTTTGTTTGGTCAAACCTTACAAAAGGTGATCCAGCGCATACCTTGGTTCAAGTATCAATTAACGATTTATTAATCATTGTCCTATTTGTACCAATTGTTTCCTTCCTTTTAGGAGTAAATAGTGTGTTTGTACCATGGAATATTCTCTTTGCCTCCGTACTACTATTTGTGCTAGTACCGTTAGTTGGTGGGGCATTAACGCGATACTTCATGATAAAACGTAAGGGAATTGATTACTTTAACAATCGCTTCTTACCAAAGTTTGACTCCATTACAACCATTGGCTTGTTATTGACATTGGTAATCATTTTTACTTATCAGGGGGATATTATTTTAAACAATCCGTTTCATGTTCTCATGATTGCCGTTCCTTTAGTCTTACAAAATATTATTACCGCAAACTTTGCTTATTTTACTTGTAAATGGACAAAACAGCCTCATAATGTGGCAGCGCCAGCAGCTTTGATTGGTGCTTCCGACTTTTTCGAGTTATCGGTTGCCGTAGCAATTATGCTTTTCGGTGTCAATTCACCAGTTGTACTTGTGACAACAGTAGGCGTTCTAACAGAAGTACCTGTTATGTTGTTATTAGTCAAATTGATAAATGGAACGAAAGATTGGTTCCCAACAAAAGGAGAAAATGAATGAAAAAAATCTATTTCTTATGTACGGGCAATTCCTGTCGAAGTCAAATAGCGGAAGGCTTTGCTAAAAAATACTTAGATGATTCTTGGGAAATCCGAAGTGCTGGAGTTGAAACCCACGGTCTGAATCCTAGAGCAGTGGCCGTAATGGAAGAATCTGGAATCGATATTTCGAATCAAACATCTGACTTGATTGATTTGGACTACTTTAATCAGTCTGACATGATTATCACTCTTTGCGGTGACGCAGCAGATAAGTGTCCCATGATTCCAAAGGAAAGCACTCACCTTCATTGGGACTTAGTAGATCCTGCCAAAGCGAAAGGATCTGAGGCAGAAATTAGAAGTGCTTTCCGAGACACAAGAGATGAAATCGAAAAGAGAATGATTGAATTATCGAAGCAGTTAAATGTTTAATTCAAAAGGGGGGGGAAGGTATGTGGACTTGGATTAGCGATCAATTACTAAAAATGGTTTGGCTAAATGATTTGATGGGAAAATTAGTTGAGCGTTTTGGACTTTCGATCGATAGCAAGATAGGGGCAAGTCTTCAGTTCTTTCTGTTTGATACAATTAAGATTTTTATCTTATTAACGATCTTAATTTTTGTCATGGGGGTTATTCAGACTTTTTTTCCACCTGAAAGAACCAAAGTATTGTTGGGTGGCTTAAAAGGTTGGAAGGGGAATTTACTGGGAGCACTTTTGGGTACAGTCACGCCTTTTTGTAGTTGTTCTAGCATTCCAATTTTTATTGGGTTTACAACCGCTGGATTACCGTTAGGAGTAACCTTCTCCTTCCTTATTTCCTCACCAATGGTTGATATTGCCTCAATTATCCTGTTAATGTCTTTCTTCGGCTGGAAATTTGCGATAGCTTATGTTCTTTTAGGATTACTGCTAGCTGTAATTGGAGGTACACTCATTGATAAATTACACCTAGAGAATGAAATTCAAGATTATATTCGCGAGATGGAGGAAGGTCTTAGCCAAGTTGAAACCTATACCATAAAAAAAAGAATGGCTTATGGTTGGGGGCAAGTGAAGGAGGTTGCTAGTAAAGTCTGGCTTTATGTATTAATTGGGGTTGGGATTGGTGCGCTCATTCATAATTGGATTCCGACCAGTTTTATTCAAAGCATCCTAGGTAATAATAATCCGTTTGGCCTGATTATTGCGACCTTAATTGGGGCACCAATTTATGCAGATATTTTTGGTGTTCTCCCAATAGCAGAAGCGCTATTCTCAAAAGGGGTGCCAGTGGGAACTTTGATGGCTTTCATGATGTCTGTCACAACGTTGTCTTTGCCGTCATTAATCATGTTAAGTAGAGTGGTTAAACCTAAATTGTTAGGAATCTTTATCACAATTTGTATTGTAGGTATTTTATTGATTGGCTTTACTTTCAATAGTATAGCTTTATAAAAAGTTAAGGGGGATTAGATAATTATGGAAATCAAAATTGTAGGTCCAGGTTGTAAAAACTGTCAAAAGTTAAAAGAAAATGTAGAAACAGCAGTGTCGGAGTTAGGCATTACGCCGACAATTACAAAAGTCGAAGATATGGCTGAAATCGTGAAAGCTGGTGTGATGAAGACGCCAGGACTGATTATTGATGATAAATTAGTTGTTAGTGGCCGAGTTGCAAAACCAAAGGAAATCAAGGAGTTATTGCAAGAGGCTTAAAAGAGATCAAAGATAGATAAATCACTGAATGCTTGGAGATATTCGAAAGAAGCATAAAATAATACTGTAAAGACAAACTCCAGGTCGGGTTTCGCCACAAGCGAATTACCCGATCTGGAGTTTTGTCTATTGCAGGGAGGCGCAGCCGGACTGCATGAATAAAGCCCCCGGTTCTAACAGGGGGCTAACAAAGAACAGGAAACTGGGACAACTACCCGTTTGGGAGTGTCCTAGCAGTGTTTTCTTTGTCACATGCTTATAGAGCTTGTCACTTTATTTTGATGATGGATACGCTGCGTTTAACAGACGTTCTTTCTCGACTTCCATCACGAATGGTAGATAGAGATATTGCTGTTCTAGTAGGTATTGATTGTCCTCTGTGTACTGATAAGAAGCGGTTTCTTTTGAATAGACCAACGGAGCAATTCGCACATCGCCGGTTGATTGATTGATTGAGTATAGAAGAATGGCCTTTTCTACTAGTTTCTTTGGCAAATGTTTCCCAAAATAGGAATAGGATTCTTGATTTGCTAAATAGACGAGTAAGCGATCCACACTAAAGTTGGAGAAGGTAAAGGGCATCATGTGCAGAATATGATTTTGATTGTCATGGTGTAAATAGAGCTGCGCTTCTTTACCAAAATTAGTTGAACCAAGGTAAAGCCGCTTTTTCTCGTCGATACATTGGAAAGTAAACTGATCTTGTTCAGTTGGTGGAATGAGGTTTGTAATAAAAAATTCAACCATTCGATCCATTTCTTTTTCACTGACAAAATCTGCTTGTTTCAGTTCGTCTACTATCAGTCCTTCAATCTTAGGATCAAGCTTACCTGCCTTCTTTTGAAGCATTTCTAAAATGTATTGGTTTTCTTGCTCACCATACAAAAGATATTCGTTGGTGACATGGCCTATTTCTGCAATTTGGTGAAGGGTTTCGGTTTTTGGAAGGTTAATCCCACGTTCCCAGTTATTGACTGTACTTCGCGGTAAATCACCAATTAGTTTGCCAAATTTCTCCATACTCAACTTTAACTCTTGGCGAATCTGCCGAATTCGATTGCCAACTGCTTGCTTGTCTATCTCCATGAAAACTCCTCCTCATGATGAGTTCTTAAATTCAGTATACTTGTGTACTTAAAAAAAGTCAAAATCTATTGACTTAAAATAAATACAAGCGTACAATTGATTTGTACTTAAAATAAGTCTATCGGTTCTTTGACAAGTAAATAGCAGAAGGAGGTTTGTCTATGAACCAAGTTAATCAACATGATCTCGGTGAAGCCATTCGAGTTTCTCGAGAAGAAAGGGGGTGGACCCAGCGATATTTAGCAGAAAAAGTGGGGATTTCGAGATCGTTATTATCGAAAGTAGAAAAAGGAACGAGACAATTAAGTGCAGAAAAATTGACTCTTATACTGGATAGTTTGCAAGAAGAGGTTGTTCCAGTTAATCGTGTTTTGATTGATTATCTAACCATTCACTTTTTCTCGAATCAACATTTAAAGTTGATTGAAGAGATTATTGGCATGCCTATTGAACGCTTTGAGGAATTGGATTATGCACCAAAGGGCTATATTGGGCAATATGTTTGGAATCAAGTAATCACGATTCGGTATTCCATTGACGATACGGTAAAAGGAACCGTAATGGAGTTTTCAGGTCAAGGCTGTAAACATCTTGCCATGCGTTTGAAAACCGCAAAATCAAACTGGCAAGAGTTCTTCCGTAAGGTATTAGATTATCAGGGAAACTTTACACGGATTGATTTTACTTTAGATGATTTTGTGGGGAGTCTCAGCATTCCAGAACTAAAGCGTAAAGTAACACTAGGCCATGTATGGACCACGTTTCAAGTGAGTGAATCTCATGGCGGGACGGATATCACAAATAATGAATCAAATGGCGAGACCTTGTATTTAGGCTCAAAGAAGAGTCAATGTCGCTTTTGTTTTTATCAGAAGGATTATGAACAACGAAAGCGAAGAGGAATACCACTTGAAGAGGCAGAAGTGAAAAATCGCTTTGAACTACGGTATCGAAAAGAGAAAGCACAAAGCTTGGCAAAGATTATTTCAAGATCCCATGATTTAACCAAACTGTTCTTTGAGTTACTTAATGGAGCAATTTGTTTTTATGACCGTGATCCAAATGATCCAGATGCAAAAGTCGATGCCAAATGGGCAGCCTTTATTGACAATCGTGGCGCAATCACTATTTCTTTAGAGACAATTCCTCAAAGCTTTGAGAAAAGTATGAATTGGTTAATTCATGGTGTTTCGCCATCGCTAGCTTTTATAGCACAAGTGGATCAAACGTTTCATTCTTCCTTGTTGTCTTTGATTATTGAACAAGGAGAAATGAATCCAAGACAGATTAAACTTCTCCAAAATATGAAGGCAGACCCAGAATATTATCAGGAGGAGGTTGAGTATTATGAACGAAAACTACAAAGTATATCAAATGAGAAAACAAGCTACTAAAAAAGCAAAGTACTGCTTACACAACAAGTTGTGCAACGTACTCCGCCTCGACAAGACGAGTATAACACAACCATTGAATGAGAAACAATTGATTATAAAGAGGATTAATTTAAAAGGAGTAAAGTATCAGGGGGTGAGAGAATGGAAACAAAATGTGATTTCATGGTAAATCGTGCAATTTTGATAGAGATGGGCTTTAAACCTAGTCAAGCTGCACGAATGATTAAAGAGAGCAAAACGTATCTTGCAAGGGTTGAAGGTATAGATTTTTATAACAATCGCCAAGTTGGTGTGGTGCCATCTCGAGTGATTGAACATCTTTTCCACGTTCAAGTTGCGGAATAAACAGTACAAGCGCGGTACAATTAAAGTAGCTTTTCTCGAGTATAGAGAGGAATGGTACGATGCCAAAAATTAAAAATATTTATCAAGACAAAAAAACAAAAAAATGGTTCTTTCGAGCATATCTAGGTATAGATGAAAATGGAAGAAAGGTTCAGAAGACTAAACGAAGCTATGCTTCACAAAAAGATGCCAAAATTGCTTATGACAAGTACATGGAAACACATGATTTTAACAAGACAGTTCCTAATCAACTGTGTTCTACCAATCAAATGACTTTCGAAGAGTTTTACAAGGATAGGTTTGTAAAATGGTATGAGAGACAGGTGAAAAGTCAAACATATGAGAATGCGCAATTTATATTCGAAAAGCGAATGCAGTTTTTCTATCATTTTCGTGTTCGAGATATTACAAGTCACGATATTGAGGATTGGCTATTTGAACTAAGCCAGACAGAGTCACGTAATTCACGGAAAAAAGTCAATGGCGAAACGTTATCAAAGTCTTATATCAATCGGATTCGGGGACACTTAAAGATTGTATTGGATCGGGCTGTTAAAGAGGGGGTGATTGCTAAAAATCCCGTTGAAGATGTTTCTTCGCTTCCCTCTGAGAATAAGAAAGTTGAGTTTTGGGAACACAGTGAGTTTCTAAAAGTGATGAATGAATTGAAGGACGATAAGATTCAAACCCACCATCGGAAGATTGTGTATGAAATGCTCTTTTATACTGGCATTCGGATTGGAGAACTTGAAGCTTTGTCTTGGTCAAATGTAGATTTCGAGAAAAACACGATAACGATTGAGAAGACACTAATTTATAATACAAAAAATGATTGGCACTTTTCGACTCCAAAAACTAAATGCGCTTATCGAACAATTGGGATGGGAAAGAAACTTTCATTAAAGCTCAGACAGTGGTATGACTTGCAAAAACGTATTGGAAATTTTGAATATGTTGCTCAGTTGGACGGAACCTTTACGCCACCTTATTCTTTTGCAAACTGGTTAAAAGAAGCTGCTAAAAAAGCGGGCGTCAAACCGATTAAGCTTCACGCGCTACGACATTCTCATGTTGCATTTCTGATTGAGCAGAACATTCAACCGCTCTCGATTCAAGAACGATTGGGCCATGCGAATATCCAAATCACTTTAGGAACTTACGGTCACTTATATGCGAAGTCAGATCAACAAGTGGTAAATGCGATTGATAATGTTCAAGAGGGCGCTATTCTTTCAAAAAATGACAATTTATTACCAGTCTGAGTTTTCCACTGCGCTACCAGAAGACAGACAAATGCTTTTGTACCAGTGCTTTTGGTTGAGTTGCTCCTGTTGAAGATGTATCGGAAATAATTTAGCTCAATAAAATATCTGGAAGGGGGATCAGTGTTTTACGGTCCGTTTTCTGATAGAAGCAAAGGAAGAGATAAGTTGATAGTGAACTTATCTCTTTTTTTGTTTGAATTATTCTGATTTTGCCAATAGCCAGGTCTGCTTCAGGACATCTTTCAGGCGATCATCAAGGAGCGGAATGCCCATATCAATCAAAAGGTTTTCAAGATATACGATTCGTTCATCTACATCATCTGAACTCTGATTAAAAAAAGTTGGATTAAACCAAACATTTAGCAGCAATGGGAGCACCTCAGCTGTATAAAGTGGCGATTTTACTTTCATTGATCCATCAGCATTTCCCTTTAGTATTAATTGATAATATGTTGGAACGGTATTAACGGATAAATTATTTACAAAGAGCATTAAGAATTCTGGGCTAGACATTAATTTATAAAATAATAGACCTCTCGAGCTATTTTTGATGGCTTTATGTTCTTCATATAATAGTTTTCTAATTTTCTCGATGGTATTCAGCTTTTCGTCATCAAGAATATAGTCCATTGGAAGACTGTCTTTGAATAAGAATTCGGGTAAAGCTTCAAGGATGTCCTCCTTTTTTGGGAAAAAATAATACAATCCCCCTCTAGATAAATTTCCAGCCTTTTTTCTTATATCGTTAGTCGATGTATGACTATAACTTTTTTCAAGAAATAGCTCCAAAGCGCTATTTAAGATCAATTCTCGGGTTTCTCTTGAATCCTTCCTCATAAAAAAATCATCTACTTTCTAAATCTTAGTTATTACTTATCTAAGAATATCATTATCTAATTATAGGTGCCCTTCAAATTTATTACAAGGCTTGCGGGAAATCGAAATTGATGAAAAAAAATCACATACAGGCAGCCTGCCTGTGATATAATGACGGCGATAAGAATTATTAACAAACAAATATTATAAGGAGGTTTGAATATGATACACCTCAATAAAGATTTGGTTCAGCAACTTGAGATTGTGAATTTGCTTAGCTGTCAAACGAAACCGCTCTCTTCAAAAGAGATAAGCAAATCTATCGGAGAGATAACTTCTTCAACCGTTCTCAATTATTGCAAGATACTAAAAGAAGAAATTGAAACGATATATCCAGACAATGATTTGAGAATGTCAATTGATAATCAAGGGATCTTTTTAGAGAATCGGGGGGTGACTTTAACAAAACTGAAAAATTATCTTCTCTCTTCGGATTTGTCCTATCAGATTCTATATGCTGTTTTAGTTCAAAATAAGGTTGATACGTATTGGTTTTGTCTTTCTCACGGGACTAGCCATTCTACACTGCGAAGAAAAATCGGGTCGATCAATTCAGATATCTCCAAGTTTGGATTTCATATTTATTGTGCAAATAATTTTTTTATCGAAGGGGAGGAAATAAAATTAAGAAATTTTTTCTCGATATTCCTTTGGATCATTCATCGAAAATTCAGCGATATTCCTGATATTTCTAGCAAAAACTTTTATTTAGATTTAGCGGATTCTCTTTTGACTACAAATGCCGCTTTTTCTTACGAGCCTGAATTATTGAGTTTCTTTCTTTACACTACGGATCTCCGGGTTAAAAATGGTCACATCATTGAGCAAACAGAAGAAAACGATATTTTTTTACGGAATTATATATGCAATAAGCCAATGGCTCTTTCTTATTGGCAGGAATCTGATTACACCTTTATGCGTTTCAGCTACTTTAGCCATATTTTGAAAGATCCTGAAGACCTAGATTATTTAGACAGTTTTTCCTTATCTTCTATAGAGGATAAATTAATCGAAGATTGGATAAAATGTTTTAATCAAACTTTTGGGACCGTTTCTCCGGCGAATCTTGATTTTGTAAGAAAAATTTTAAAAAGGAACATAATCTCAGAGCGAATGTTGAAGATATCAACGAACTTAGTTCCTCTTTTTGTCTATGATGATTTCAATATCTTTAAAAAGGAATATAAGTTTTTCTGTAAGAAATTCGACGGTTTTTTCAGGAAATTGAATAAACGCTATCCTGAGTTAAACAATGAGTTTTATCGGAACTTCTGTTTTTATATCTGTTTGGTGGTTCTACCGCCTGAGCAAATAAGGCCAAAGATCAAAGTTTTTTGTTTAACTGATTACACGTATATTCTAAATAGAATGTTTGAGTATACTTTGGAAACAAAACTAGTTAATCAATACATATTGGAGTTTTCAAACGATCCTGATGACGCTGACCTTATAATAAGTAATCTTACAATGCCAGATAATTTGAAACATGAACTTGATGATCGGCATTTCTTGCTATTGGAGAATCCTTTTTCTGATCAAAATTTGGATACTATTTCAAAGGCGATGACTACCATATCATTACAATGATTCAATAATCTTACCTCCAACATTTTGTGATAGTAATCACTAGGGAACGCTGAAAGATTAGTTCCAAGCGTTTCAAAAGGAGTTAGTAGTATCATGATTTTTTTTTACGCATCAACAAACAGGTTGCCTGTTTGTTGTCGGATATTAAGTATGAATGCGGCAAAAAAAGACGAAGAGTTATTCGCCTTTTTTATATCACTTAATTTGAAGAGCGGTTTTCAAGCAAATAGAAAATAATTTTCCTTACTCTAGTACTCGAAATCATAAACACATATTAAAAACACTTTAATTTTGGGTTGATAAAAATGAAATTTAAACTAATAAAAACGATGTTGTAGATAATTTTAACTATTATGTTCAAATTAATAGGTGCTAATAGTAAATGATGAGCATGCTTTAGTTATTTGTTTTTGCTAATATAACAAATGCAGAGAGAAAATAACGATAACCTTCTTATAATTGCTTATTTAAAAATAGAATCATGAAGGTAGGGAGAAAATTGAAGAAGTTTTTAAAAAATAAATTAGGAAAAAAATTGTTAAATAATAAAAAAAGATTCTGCGGCATTATCGCAATTCTTCTAAAGAGCGTTCATGACATTTTTTGATTAAGACCCTGAACTGCCTATATAATTTAAGGCATTAGGAGGGTGATTGACTATGAAGAAAAAAATGATAGCGGTTTTGTTATTGAGCGTATTAGCAACGACACCGATAACTGCGCTAGGAGCAGAAAAAGATGGCGAGAACCTTGATATTCTAACAGGAGATGTCAGGGAGCGAGCGGTGACATTAAAACAATGGTTTAAAGGGATTCCTCCCAAAACCTATCGAGGAAAACAAAGAATCGATTATTACAAGGCCATCGGCGGCGGGTATATCGGCGTCTATCTATGAGAAAAAGGCTTTTCATCATTGGCTGCTGTCTAGGGCTGCTGCTGGTTTTTTTCATATTTAAGATTAATATTCATTTCAGAATCATCCTTGTATTGGCGACATTACTCTATTTGCTGATAGATGAGTCCTTGTGAGGATCAGAAAAAGATCACCGCGTGTTGCGGTGATCTTTTTGTCGTGGAGCGAGACTAAAGCTTTAACGACAAAAATTCAGCAATTCCTCCATTCAGCTCAAGTTTGAATTTATAATAAAGATAGGTGACTATCTTATTGCAACATTCAGAAGGATTTCTCTGCAACAAGTTCATCGATTGTTGTAGCGACTTGTTGCAGAGAATTGTAATATCCAATTTTTAAAACCCCATCTATAATAAAGTCATGATCATGATAACGCTATCAAAGATTAAGGCCTTTATTTCGGATAGTAAGGAAGTGTGTATCATTATGCTTACAAAAAGACAAAAAGAGTTGTTGGAGTTGTTGCTGCAGCAGAGTGATTTTCAGACTGTGGAGTATTTTGCAAGCAAACTGGGTGTTTCTAAACGAACGACACATAGTGAGTTGGGGCGTATTGACGAATATCTCCAAAGCTCAGGTGAATACCTTGAAAAGAAACGTGGTGTTGGGATCGCGTTGAAACGATTCAAAGAAATTAGTGTGATGACAGAAAAAGATGAGCAAAATGACGTCTATACAACCTTCAATCGCAGGATTGAAATTATGAACTTGCTGCTTTTTGAGGAAAAGATCGTTAGTTTTAATCATCTATCCGATCACTTTATGGTAAGCAAAAGCTCGATTATAAAAGATTTCGAATTCATCATGAAAATCTTGAATGTCGGATCAACGATCAAGCTATGCAGTGATGTTCACGGCACATCGTTATTAGGAACGGAAGAAGACGTCCAAAAAGCGATGCTGCAATTTAATCGCTATTTACTAAGTAATTCTGAAATTTATTTAGAGGAAGATTTTGCTGAAAAGATCAAATTGCTGAACAGCTATTACGGTGAGCGTCTGATTAGTGTCTGCTCGAATATTTTGTATACCTATATTCGCGAGAATGTGAACGCCATTTCTGACTATTATGTCCAAAACATTTTGAGTATTTTTATCATCTTAGTTTATCGAATTGCTAAGGGGCATCATATTGAAGAAATAAAGCAGGCGGATGCTAGTGAAGCGATGATTTTCTTTGAAGAAAGTGCGGTTCGTATGCTCCACAAAGCGGCTTTACGTTTGGAGTTTCCTTATTCGAATGAAGATGTTCAGTACTTATCTTTGCAGCTAATATCCAATCGTTTTGAAGCTTTGCCTGAGGATGAGATAGACGAAGTGATCGTTGAAGGATTGCTTTCTAGGGTTTCGGATGCATTGACGATCAATTTTGCGAGCGACCAAAAGCTGGAGGAACAGCTAAAGAATCATATTCCGCCGATGATCTATCGATTAAAAACAAACAATAAGACCGAAAATCCTTTTACTACACAGATCAAAAATGAGTTTTCCTTGACCTTCAATGTCATTTGGGTCGTGCTTAGCGAATACGAAAAAGAGCTGGAGATTAGTTTCAATGAGGATGAAATCGCCTTTTTGACCATGTATTTTCAAGCGGCAATTGAACGTGCACGAATGAATCGAAAAATCTTGATCGTTTGTCAGATGGGCATCGCCACCTCGGAATTACTGATCAATCGGATCAAAAGTATCTTGCCGTCATTGGATACCTTCGAGATCGCCTCAGTGGCCGAGTTAGAGCAGATAAACCTCGACGAATATGACTTGATCATTTCCACTGTAAAAGTAGATTTAGCAAAAAAGGAAGTCATTCGGGTCTCGCCATTTTTGACGAAAGAAGATATCGAGCGCATTAAAATATCCGAGTTTTTGCCAACGGTAGAAAATCAAGCGCTGAAAGTAATTCGGATGCATCATTTAATGAAATTTGTCGATAAGGAGTATGTTTTCGTCAACACGGATTTTTCTTCGCGAGAAGAGTTGATCAACCAAGTTGGTGAGGTATTGGTCGAAAATAACTTTATAAAAGAAGACTTTATCCAAACGGTCCAAGAACGAGAGGAATTAGGCGGGACTGATCTGCCGACTGGAACGGCGGTCCCTCATGGAAATTCTACCTATGTTAATCAAACGATTATCGTTGTGATAAAAAACAAAAAGAAATTCAAATGGAACACCTACTATGTCGATCTCGTGTTTTTGATTTGTATCGCTAAGCAGGATACGTTTCAAACGAGAAATATTTTATCGGATATTTATAACGTCATCGATAATAGTGAGCAATTAAAACAATTACGTGAAGCAGCTTCAAATGACGTGTTGTACAGAAAACTTGGGAGTGATTAGAGTGGAGAAAGTTCAGGAAAGCGGCAAGGGTGTCATTACGACAGATTTGATCGTATTAGACAGTAAGTTAGATAATCAAGATGACGTGATTCAACATATTGTTGAAACGGCCGAGTTTGTCGGCTATGTGGAGGATTCAGATCGTTTATACGAAGCAGTGAAGAAACGCGAAGCCGAAATTCCGACAGCGATCGGCTACGATATCGCTATTCCCCACGGCAAAAATGAAACCGTTTTGCATCCATTTATTGCGTTTGTCAGAGTAACCGACGCCTTCCAATGGACGCCAGAAAAGGAAGAAATGGTTCGTTTGATCTTTTTGATCGGTGTTCCGCAAAACAGCGAGGGCAAGATGCATCTTAAGTTCATTTCACAATTAAGCAAGAAATTGTTAGATGACGAGTTCAGAGCAAAACTTTTAAGCGAAACAGACAAAAATAAAATTTATGAACAATTAAGTTCAATCGAAATCTGAAAAAGGAGCGAATCAAGATGAAAGTAGTAGCAGTTACCGCGTGTCCCACTGGGATCGCGCATACGTATATGGCGCAAGAAGCCATCGAAAAAGAATGTAAAAAAAGAGGACACGATGTTCATGTTGAAACACAAGGCAGCATGGGAATTGAAAATGAATTGGAGCAAGAGGATATCGATCAAGCGGATGTATTGATCATGGCAGTAGCGATCGACGTAGAAGATGGGGAGCGTTTTGAAGAAAAAATCAATACGGGAAAATCTTTGTCGGTCGATCCAGGCGATATCATTAAATATCCAGCCAAGTATATTGACGAAGCCGAGAAACTGTAAAGGGAGACTATAAAAATGAAAAAACAGAATAAGTTCTTTAAAGACTTGCAGAAAGCCTTTAATACTGGGGTATCATTTATGCTGCCGTCCGTTGTTGTTGGGGGGATTTTCTTAGCGGTGGCTTTGGCTACTGGTAAAGCCACGGATGCAGGGATGGAGATCACGAGTCCCTTCATGCAAAACCTGAATGATTTGGGTGCTGCCGGTTTTGCGATGATGATTCCGCTGTTGTCAGGTTATATCGCCAATTCATTAGCCGGAAAGCCGGGGCTGGTTCCTGGGATGATTTTAGGCTTTGTCGCAAATAATCCAATCGGCGAGGGGCAAATCAAGACAGGCTTCCTTGGTGCCATGATCATGGGTGTGGCGGCCGGCTACTTTGTCCGCTGGTGTAAAACCTGGAAAGTCCCATCGACAATCCGTACAATTATGCCAATCCTGATCGTTCCGGTGGTGACGACTTTTGTTCTTGGCATGTTTTATATCTATATTATTGCGGTGCCAATCGGAGCGGCGATGGATTGGCTAGTTCAGGTACTTGGTCAAATGCAAGGTGGCAGTGCTCTTATTTTAGGCTTGATCTTAGGGGCGATGACGGCTATCGATATGGGCGGACCAATTAACAAAACCGCGACGGCCTTTACGCTGGCTTTGATGGCGGAAGGTGTTTATGGACCAAATGGTGCGCATCGAATTGCTTGTGCGATCCCGCCATTGGCAATGGCGATCTCAACCTTTGTCGATCGGAAAAAATATACACCCGAAGACAAAGACTTGGGCATTTCTGCCTTCTTCATGTCACTGATAGGGATCACCGAAGGGGCGATTCCCTTTGCGGCAAAGGATATTAAACGCGTGCTGCCAGCAATCATCATCGGGAGTGCTGTAGGCGGTGCGATGGGTATGGCTACAGGAGTGGAAGCATTAGTTCCGCATGGCGGATTCATTATCTTGCCGGTAGTGAATGGCAAATTGTGGTATGCATTATCGATCATCGTTGGTGCGGTTATTTCCGCGGCTATCTTACACTTCACTAAACCATGCTTGGTCGATGAAACAGTCAAAGAAAAAAAAGAAGAGACCAATGAACAGATTGAAATAGCGAAGTAAGACTAGATCATTAATCGAAAGAAAAACGACAAAAGAAAGGTGAGTTGAACTCATCCTTCTTTGTCGTTTTTTGCTTTATAAATAACGAATGATAAACGATGTTGCTTCTTTTTTGTTGCAACAACTTTCTTTCGTTTTTGCAACAAGTGACGCTACTAATGCATTGACTTGTTGCAGATAAATGTAATATTCATGCGGCTTTATCCAGCTTATACTTTAGGTGTGATAAGGATAAAGGACTTAAATTTAATTACAGGAAATGGAGATGTCAACGAGATGGAAAAATTACCTATCAAGACAGTCGTAGAGGGGTTGCTGGATCTGCAGGCAACGGGTGAAAGTGCAACATTGTTGGGAATCGGTCCAATGTCGAAAAACTGTGTGCAAGCGACACTTGAGTTATCAAAAGATGATGATTATCCGGTGATGTTTATTGCGAGTCGAAATCAAGTCGATGCGGATGAATTAGGCGGCGGTTACGTAAATGGCTGGAATCAATTCACATTCGCTGAAGCAGTCGAAGAAGTGGCAGCAGAAATTGGTTATGACAATCTGTATTATCTATGTCGTGATCATGGAGGACCTTGGCAACGCGATAAAGAGCGAAATGATCATTTACCAACGGAAAAAGCGATGGAGTTAGGGAAAAAATCATACGTGGCAGATATTGAGGCGGGCTTTGATTTGCTAATGATCGATCCAACAAAAGATCCCTTTGAGGTTGGAAAAGTGATTCCTTTGGACACCGTATTAAAACGGACGGTTGATTTGATCGAATTCTGCGAACAAGAACGGAAGGCTCGCAATTTACCAGAAATCGGCTATGAAGTCGGGACAGAAGAAACGAACGGCGGACTAACTTCGACCGAAACCTACGAAACATTTATCCTACGTTTGAAAGAAGAATTAGAAAAACGCGGGTTGCCAATGCCGACCTTTATCGTTGGGCAAACGGGAACGTTAACACGTAAAACAGAACAAGTTGGAACCTTCAATTTTAAAAATGCTTATGACTTGGCACAAATGGCGAAAGAATACGGAGTTGGTTTGAAGGAGCACAACGGTGATTATCTGGATGATGTAACTTTGTTGGAGCATATCCCGTCGCAAATCACTGCAACAAACGTAGCTCCACAATATGGCACTGAAGAAACACGGGCTTATTTGAACCTAGCGGCGGTGGAAGCAAAATTAGTGGAATATGGTTTAGTCACTGATGTATCAAATACTCGCGAAGTTTTATTAGAGCATGCGATCAAGAGCGAGCGTTGGAGAAAATGGATGGTTGGGGAACAAAAGAACCTGACTGTTGAAGAAATCATGGCGCAAAACGATGCCGAACTTCAAGCAGAAATATTGGATATTGCTGGTCACTATACCTTCAATGACGAGGAAGTAAAAGCCGAAATCGAAAAAATGTATACAAACCTGAAGGCTCATAATATTGCTGGTCAACGGTATGTAGTGGATCATATTAAACGTCCGATTCGCGACTACGCAGAATGCTACAACTTGAACGGCGTGACTAGTCGGATCAAGAATCTGAATGCAGTAAAGGCATAATATTAAAGCCGAGAGCTTCACTTTTGAAAGTGAAATTTCTCGGCTTTTTTTTACTATTGGAGCTGATTTTTATCGCCGTATCTGCGCCTAAGCTCACGGAAATGCAATGCCAAATAACTGATCTCATCATTGGATAAATCGAAATCAAAATTCTCGGTAATAAACACACGAATCTGATTGGCGGAATGAAATTCTCTCGAATGATGCTCGATCACATAGAAATAAAGCTCATTGTTCGATTCGCTGAAATCAAGTTCGCCTTTCAAAATGCGCAAAGTCAAAAACTTAATGTGACGCATCAACCGTGGTTCTTCGGTGAATAAATGGGTGCGCGGCAAGCTAACACAAAAAGCGATTTGGGTTAACAAGCAGTGGATCAGGTGAATGAATTTTTCTTGTTCATGTTTATTGATATCCAGCTGATAATTCGCGGCGATCACAGATTCGGCCAATACTAAATAGTCGTTTTCTTTTAATGGTCGGTGTAAATATTTTTCAATGTATAGAATCGCTTCTTTGGAAAAATCGACTTCTGTCTTAAAAAGTTTCTCCATGATTTCAATGGAGGAAACGGGATAAACATAAGTCATTGGGATTTTTTCACACGCATTAAAAAGAAAATAGGATAGATTATTAGTCAGATAAAAGTTCTCCATGAGCACATATTTTTGCTTGGCCAAAGTGACTAAAGAGCGAACGAGTTGTCGGTCCGAGGTGGTGGCTGATTGTTCCATTAATTGTGTAGGGTTCATTTTGCTTGGCCTCCTTGTACGATAGTTTTTTCAAAATGTGTCTGCTTCATAAGGCAAGCTGGTCAATTTACTATAGCCTTATGTTAAACTGTCTAGTGATTAGACAGTCAAGCGAACAATTTCAAAAGGAGGATTTTAATGGATACGAGTAATTTCTTAACGATCAGCCAATTTGCGGATTTGTCTGGGATCAAAAGAAAGACCTTGATTTATTATGATCAGATTGGTCTTTTAACGCCAAAATATACAGCAGAAAATGGGTATCGCTACTATGATTATCCTCAGCTCTATACGGTAAACATGATTCATTTGTTTAGAGAAATCAAAATGCCTTTGGCCGAGATCAAAGAACACTTGCAAAATAGTACTCCGGAACAGGCGGCTTTGCTGCTAAAAAGGCAACGGGAAGTGATTCGCCAGAAGCAGGAATACTATCAGCAAATGGCCAATATGGTGGACCGGCAGCTGGATTCATTAGAGGAATATGCTGCGGCGGATCAATTAAAATTTTCAGTTGTCACTCTTGAACGAGAACCGCTATTCTTTAGTTCGAATGTTTATCAAGCGGTAAAATTTCGGGCCTCGATTCCATTAAGTGAGATTTATCAGCAAAGTTTCACTGCAGGCTATCGTTTCATTTATCCGGCGGGGATGATGTTCAAAAATACCAATGCCATATTAGATGCGGATGAATTGAACGCGACAGATGTTTATACGTATATCAAGGTTCCTGAAGCAGCCGAAGCGCGCCCAGCAGGAAATTATCTGACCTGCTATTTCTATGGGGAAACTACTCGTGTGCGCATTTTTCATCAAATGTTGGACTATTTGGAAAAGAATCACTTGCAAATTGAAGGGGATATCTATATTGATGTGATGTTGAATGCCTTGGCAGCAAAGAAGTTCGATGATTTTCTATTGAAGTTGATTGTTCAAGTTATTCCCGCAAAAGAGTAGTACTAATCAAAAAAATTTCAATTTTATCGCTAGAGTAGACTAAAAATATCGGTGTTCAAAAGGCTATTATTGTCACCTTTTGAACATTTTTTTATGTGGATTAATCCCATTATCAAGGATATGCGAAGACGGGCAGCTTGCTGTTACTGGATTTTATTTGATTATTTATTTATTCTTGTCGAAATGTAATTATCAGTGTATTCATTTTAATTATGCAATACTCAAATCGTTACCGTTTTGGTAAAAAGTTGGGTACGGAAATCGCTATTTTTCATGCATAATAGGCTTATAAGAAAACACGTACACGAAAAGGAGCGGACAAGATGGAAGTAAAACAACTTACTCAGCGACAACTATTCACGATGAAGAGAAAAGGGCTAGAGACCAAAGTGAAAAAATTTTGGGAAGCGACACGTAATGCAGACCTAGTAGTGGAGTATATCGTAGCGATCATTTTGCGGAATGCGCTAGTAGTCAGTGATTTTTCACTGCCTTGTCAGGAAGTTGTTCGCGAGCTGCTTTTTCAGGCCGAGCCTAGTGATACGTTGAGAAAGTTCTGCCCGTTCTTGAAAGACTACGTGGAGGATCATGAATGGCACAGTGTGATCAAGCGTTTATTTAAAAATGAAACCGCTTATTTTAAGGCGACGAAAACGATGCGGTTATATGAAAGCTATTTGAAAAATAAAGGAAAAGCAATAAATGCTAAGAAATACGATAGTTATACCCTCATTTCAATTTTTGAAGATGCCAACGGAAAGAAACATACATGGCGGTTACGAGACGGCGACTCCAGTAATACCCCTGAAGAAACGAAGCGAATTCTTAGAATCTTAACGACCATGACGATTTTTCGGAATACGGCCGATGTGCGCCGCTTTGCCAAATTTATCGACTGTGACCTTAAAGGAACGACGACCATTTTCAGTACCCGAACGGAGAAAAAGCAGGAACGAGAGAAGTCCGCCCAAAATCTGACAGTTGAAACTGAGAAGACTTCAGCAGATTCAAACGCCCCGATCCACTTGTTTGAGGGTTTTGACCTGTATTCATTAACTAAAGGTGAACTTGTCGTGTTGATCGAAGGCATTCTTAACGAAGCAAAGGCCGCTATTGGTATGGAGGATGTCATTGACGAAAGAACTGAAAATTCTGAAGAACTGTCATCAGAAAAGCGTACTCCACATAAGCCGAATATAGACACTAGAATTGTTCCCGAAAGCATACCAAAAAAAGATACAGCACCATCAGAAGAGAACCCAATCCTCATGCCGGCAGCAGTTGGTGTGTTAGATGCCCCAACAGAAAATCCGGTAAAAACGAAACTATCTGCGACAAAACCACCAACGAAAAAAATTTCTAAAAAGGACCGAAATATTTTGAAGAACTATAATTCAAGCAAAAAAAGACATTAAAGATAAGAATTCTTTTGTTAGTTTTAAAGGCTTATTTGTTATGGGGTGGACTTGTCCGAGGAAAAATAATTCGTAGTTAAAAGAGATCGTTGATTCAATCAAACAGGAGTACCTTAGGTGAACTGCCTAAGGTTTTTTGTGCGTGCTTTGAAAGGACAATGATTTTAACGGGCCAAAAGAAAAAAAGCGGATTTTAAAATTTCTTCTTTACTTTTACTTTGATACCGATTACAATTCATTTGTACCTACTTGTACACTCTGGTTCAAACTTGTACATTGAGGGTTATACTTGTACATGCTTGTGGCTAGACGTACAAAACGAATGCAGGAGGTGATCAAATGATCATTAATAGAGATGTTTCAAAGCCAGTCTATCTTCAGGTGGCCGATTATTTGCGAAATAATATTTATTCTGAAGAATGGGGAAAGGGGGAACAGATACCGTCAGAGAATCAAATCATGAAGTCCTTGGAAATAAGTCGAGGAACCGTTAAGAAAGCAGTCAATATGCTGGTTGAAGAAGGGCTGCTCTACCAGATTCAAGGAAAAGGAACCTATGTAACAGAGGACAATATTTCTTATTCGCTGGGAAAAGGTCTTTTATCTTTTGCTGAGTCATTAGAAGGACAGAAATTGGCTTATGAAACGAAGGTCATTACTTCTGAATTTCGTAAGGCAACAAAAGAAATCGCTTCAAGGTTGAATATTGATGTTGGTGAAGAATATCTATACATGAAACGAATTCGATACGTTGAAGGCGAGAAGGTAATGTTGATTGAAAATAGAATCAACAGCCGCTTGTGTCCGGGAGTTCAAGAGCATGACTTTAATAAGGAAAGTTTATTTAAAGTGATGGAGGAAATCAGCGGCAAAAAGATTGCCTACTCTGAAAGTAGATACGCTGCCAGAGTGGTCGGTGAGAAACGGGGTCAAGAATTGGAAGTAGCTCCTGATTCTCCAGTATTGCATTTGGAGCAGTTAGTCTATTTAGAAGGAGGTCTACCGGTAGAATTCGGGAATGTCTGGTTGAAAGCCAACAAATATTACGTTGGAACGGTTCTTCAAAGAGAGGAAATGTAATACATGCCGTTAGTAAATGGATATATCCTATTAGAAATTATCAAAGAACGAAAAGTAATCGCAGGAGCCTTCAACACGACCAATTTGGAAACAACCGTCGGAATTCTGAAAGCAGTGGAAGAAAGCGGAATTCCGACCTTCATTCAGGTGGCTCCTACGAATATCACGTTAGCAGGCTATGAATATATCGTTGATATGGTTTCGCGCTATGCTGAAAATATGGATACGCCAGTAGCTTTACATTTAGATCATGGGAAAAAATTTGAAGATGTGAAGTTGGCGACTCGTGCTGGTTTTACGTCAGTCATGATCGATGGTGCTTCCTACGATTTTGAGGAAAACATTGCTTTTACTAAAAAGGCCGTTGATTTTGCCAAGGGTTATGGAATTCCGGTTGAAGCGGAGCTGGGTGCGATCCTTGGGAAAGAAGATGACCATGTCAGTGAAGCGGATTCGAAGACAGATCCCGCACAAGTGCGTGAATTCGTTGAACGGACGGGCTGCGATATCTTAGCGATTTCTGTTGGGAATGTGCATGGCTTGGAAGATCAGCCGCGGATTGATTTTGATCTATTGAAGGAAATCAATGAGGTTTCTCCAGTGCCGCTAGTGATTCACGGAGGTTCAGGAATTCCAGATGAACACATTCAGCGCATGGTAGAATTTAATGTTGCGAAGATCAATATCGCCAGTGATTTACGTCAAAGTTACATCAAGAGTGTCGGTCAAGCTTATGCTGAAAATAAGAATGAAGCCAACTTGATCAAGGTGCTTCAAAACGCGGAAGATGCTGTTTTTGAAACGGTTCATGCAAAAATTTTAAGTATGAACGCTGTGGAGGTTTAAGAATGACAGAAGTTTTAACGAGTGAGACAAATATTTTTGTTGATGTAGAGGTGCAGGATTTTCCAGAATTGATCAATCAGATCGCTCAGCCGTTGATCGCTGATGGCGATGTGTTGGCGGAATTTCCAGAACAAGTCATCAAAAGAGAAGAGAATTTTCCAACAGGTTTACCAACAGAGCCCATCGGTGTGGCAATTCCACATACAGATGCAAAATATGTGAATCACAACCGGGTGACGATCGCGACACTAAAAAAGCCGATTACAATGGAAGTAATGGGTGGTATGGACGATACGAAGATCGAAGTATCAATCGTATTTCTATTAGCTTTGGGTCAATCAAATAAGCAGTTGAATATTCTAAAGAAATTGATGGGGATCTTACCTGAAGCAGAACTGCTGGAACGAATCAAAACAGGCAGTAAAGAAGAAATCTATAAAATCGCAAGAGAAGAAATCGGATTGTAAAACTAGGAGGAAGAAAAATGGCTAAAAATTTATTATTTGTATGTGCAACAGGAATTGCGACTTCAACAGCGGTAACGGAAAAGGTTTTGGAATTTTTAAAGGAAAAAGATATGAACGACATCAACTATTCACAAACCAATGTGGCTTCTGTTCAATCGAACTCGGATGACGCTGATTTGATCGTCTCAACCACAAAAATTCCTTATGAACTAAATACACCTGTCATCAATGGCTTACCACTAATCACAGGTATCGGTGAAGAAAAAGTCTTGAATTCAATTTACGATCAGCTAAAAGGAGAATAATATGAGTAATATTTCGCAATCACTATATGATGTTGTCCAGTATATTTTAGGATTTGGTCCTACTGTTATGCTGCCGCTCGTGTTGTTTATCTTAGCGTTGATCTTTAAAATAAAACCGGCAAAAGCTTTGAGAGCCTCGTTAACAGTGGGGATCGGATTTGTCGGGATTTATGCAATTTTTGATATCTTAACAAATAATGTAGGACCTGCAGCGCAAGCCATGGTTGAACAGACCGGAATTAATCTCCCAGTAGTTGACTTAGGTTGGCCGCCTTTATCAGCAATTACTTGGGGATCTCCAATCGCACCGTTCGTTATCCCAATGACGATGTTGATCAATATCGTGATGCTGGCGATTAACCAAACAAAAACGGTTGACGTCGACATGTGGAATTATTGGCATTTTGCGCTTGCAGGAACACTCGTTTATTATAGCACAGGAAGTTTCTGGTTGGGAATCTTGGCATCGGCACTCATTGCGATCATTGTTTTGAAGGTGGCCGATTGGGCAGCGCCGATGGGTGAGGAATACTTTGGTTTAGAAGGAATGTCCTTCCCGACCGTTTCGGCGATTACCTTTTTCCCAATTGGTTTAATCGGAAATAAAATTATTGATATGATTCCAGGAATCAGAAAAATTGATATCAATCCTGTCAGTATCCAAAAACGCTTCGGCATTTTTGGTGAACCGATGATGGTCGGTACGATCTTAGGGTTACTTTTAGGGGTCGCGGCTAGATATGATTTGAAGGGTATCTTAACGATGGGGATCAGTATTGGTGCGGTAATGTTCATCTTGCCTCGGATGGTGCGGATCTTGATGGAAGGGTTGCTGCCGATTTCTGAAGCGATCAAGAAATTCTTGAACAATCGTTATCCTGATCGGGATGATTTATATATTGGTTTAGATATTGCTGTAGCAGTCGGAAATCCGGCAATTATTTCAACAGCGCTGCTATTAACACCTATCGCAGTTATTTTAGCATTTATTTTACCGGGGAATACGGTCCTGCCGTTAGGCGATTTAGCGAATTTAGCGGTAATGGCTTCAATGGTCGTTCTTTCGACAAAGGGCAATGTATTTAGAGCGGTCTTAATTGCTATTCCGATCATGATTGGTGATTTGTATATCGCTTCTGCGATCGCGCCGTTTATTACCGGCATGGCAAAGGATGTAAACTTTAGTTTCCCAGAAGGATCAAGCGGCATGGTCTCAAGCTTCTTGGATGGTGGAAATCCATTAAGATTTTGGCTGCTGCAAATCTTCAACGGCAATATTATCGCGCTGCTATTGATTCCTGTAATTGGTGCAGTAATATTCTGGATCTACAAAGTAACCTTCAAACAAACGCATTTAGTTGAAGATTCTTCTGTGCCGGAAGGGAAGTCATTGAATGGTTAAAAAGCTTTCCATTACAATTGATATCGGAACGACGAATTCTAAAGTATCGCTTTTTGAAATTGCTAGTGGAAAACTGATCTTTCGCGAGAGTTTTCAAACAACAAAAAAAATCGATGACTATGGCGAATTATTCGACTTAGACGTAATCTGGGATCGATTGTTGGAAATCTTGATAAAAATTGTTGCTGACCATCATGGAAATATTGATTCAATCAATATTTCCAGCGTTGGCGAAGCTGGTGTTTTAGTTGATGCCGGCGGTCAAGTCGTGACGCCGTTGATCGCCTGGTATGACAAACGGGCGGCAGGCTATGTTGCTGAACTGAGTCAAGAACAGAAACAAAGAATTTATGAGATTACCGGTTTGCCCGCACATTCCAATTACAGTCTTCCGAAAATCAAATGGCTGGTCGATCACTTGGAGCTGAACGAGCAGACATATACTTGGTTGAATGTGCCGGATTTATTCAGCTACTTTTTGACCAATCGGATGAATAGCGAATTTTCAATGGCTAGTCGGACGATGTGTTTTGATTTGCAAAGCCGCAGCTGGTCAAAGGAAGTATTAGAAATGTTTGATTTGGCGGAGCTGATCCAATTTCCATCGGTTATCACATCAGGCGAAGTCGTGGGCTATACGACAACGGGAAATGTCAGTGAATTGGCTGCTGAAGAGATTTCTGTCAGAATCGCAGGGCACGATCATATGGTCGGGGCGCTGGGGATCAATCTGCATGACAAGGATTTATTGAATTCTACCGGGACGACCGAGGGATTGCTCCTGATCGATGATCATCCCTTTTTAGAAAACAAATCATTTCAGGAATCCTTGTCGAATGGAATCTTTACCAATCCCAACTACTACACCTTGTTTTCTTCGATGCCGACAGGCGGTAATGCGTTTGAATGGTACCAAAAATTCTTTTCCATCGATCAGAAGGAATTCGAACAGGACAGTCGAAAATTATATCAACGCTATTTGCAAAATCAAATTTCGTTGGAAGATCCGGTCATCTTGATTCCCCATTTGAATGGTTCGGGTGCTCCATTTAAAAATGGAAAATCGCGCGGTTTGATGTATGGTATCAGTTTGGAGACACGTCGAGAAGATGTTTTACTGGGGATTATTTTGGGACTTTGCCTTGAAATGAAGTACGTGGCGACTTGTTTCCCGCTAGAGCAGGTAAATCGTGTCGTCGCTATCGGTCCAGTAGTGAAAAATCCGCTATGGGTACAATTGAAGGCAGATGCTTTAAATAAAGACATCTCTGTCGTAAAAATCGAAGAGGCGGTTTCCTTTGGGGCATTGAAGGCAAGCTATAAAGATTTTGATTACGAGCTGGACTATCAAGTTGTTTCGGCCGATCCGAATCAGGTGAAAGCCTTCGATCGTCTGCTGGATAAATACTCCTATCTATATGAATCTAAGCGTTTTTTAGTTGATGATAATTTTCATCAAAGTTTTTTCGATAGCAGAGACAGTCAGAACCGCTGCAACGAAGCGAAGGAGATTTTCTTCAGCTGAAAATAGGGACTCATTGAGTTCCTATTTTTTTTGACTTAACAGAATGATCTAAATTCATTTAATTTGGAAATCCAATATTCACGACTGCAAAATTTTGAGATACTTAAGAGGTACACCTACTGTTATGGTCAACGGTAAAAAAGAGTTATTTATAAAAATACTAGCATTTGTCAAAAATTTTCGCTTCTCAGGAAACGACGATTGCATGATTCATCCTGCAACTTTTTCATCACTATGACGCGATTCTTCGTCAACCCGCTTTAAAAAGCCAGATAGGCAGGGATTTTGCATGTTTAAAGGAGATTGAACAGGTTATCTGCAAAGAAATTGCATGATTCATCGTGCAGAAAGTTCGGCTCCAAGCATCCTTCTTTCATTATATGATTCAGATAGCAAGAGAGAAAGAAGGGCACAACATGCAATTAGTAAATGGTTTCAAGTTGATGGATTATGCAAAAGAAAAAGGGTTGGTCTTACCTGCATTCAATACAACCAATTATGAACTTACGGCCGGGATCATTCGCGGCTATCAGGAAAAAGGTATAGGCGGATACATCGCGATCTCATCGAGCAATTTGAAACTTTCCAGTCCAAAGATCATCGCCGACATGGTCAAGTCAGCAATGAAAGATGCATCGGTTCCAGTGGCATTGCATTTGGATCACGGAAAAAGTTTTGAAGACGTGAAGGCCTGTATCGAAGCTGGTTTTACTTCTATTATGGTGGACGCTTCACATCTGCCGTTTGAAGAAAATATTGAAGAGGTTCGGCGAACAGTCGAGTATTGCCACTTTTACGGTATTCCAGTGGAAGCAGAGTTAGGAGCAATCGGCGGCAAAGAAGACGATCATATTTCTGAAGAAGATGCCAAGACGAATCCTGAAGATGTCAAAGAATTTGTTGAACGAACCAATTGTGATCTGCTAGCCGTTTCAATCGGAAATGTGCATGGGATGGATTTGACACCGAACTTAGACTTCCCATTATTAGAAGAAATCGCGGCGATCTCGTCAGTGCCATTAGTCTTACATGGCGGTTCAGGCATTCCTTTTGATCAAGTTAGAAGAGCGAAGCAGCAAAATCTGATCAAAGTAAATTATGGTTCTGATCTTCGTCAAGCATTCATCCGCGCGTTCGGACAAGCTTATGAAAAAAATCATAATGAGTTTGATATTATGTCACTTTCAAAATTGGCGATCGACAACGTTGAGGATCGGGTGAAAGCCATCATTGCTGAGGTAAATGAAAAATAAGGTTACATCGAGGAGGGAGACACCGTGTTAAATAAGCGACAAAAAGAAATGATTCAAGAGTTTGAACGACACAGTCCCTCTTTTTTAACCGCTGACCATTTTGTAGATAAGTTTCAAGTAAGTATGCGGACGATTCAATCAGATATCAAGAAAATCAGAGAGGATCTATCGACTAGTCGTTACGCAGAATTGATTTCAGTCGCATCTAAAGGCAGTCAATTAGTTATTAGCGATTACAACGCATTTCAAGCAAACATCCCGCAAGAAAAAGCAGATAGTGAACAAAATCAGTCAGATCGAGTGCGAAAACTCTGTGTGCTGCTATTGAACAAAAAGGGTCCAATTCAGCGGCAAAAGCTGCTAGACCAGCTTTTCATCGCGCCATCGACCCTTAACACAGATTTAAAAGAAGCGGATAAGCTGCTCAGCAATTACCATCTGAGCATTGAACGAAAACGAAACTCAGGAATCTTTATCAGCGGCAATGAATACGACAAAAGAAAATGCTTGCTGAAATTAGGTCATCTTGAGATTCACCAAGAGCAGGGCGGTATGGATAGTCAAGAAACCTTTCGGCAAGATATTGAAATGGTCTTAGTCAGTGTTCTCTTGAAGCATCATTTTCATATCTCGGAAACACTGTTTCAAAATTTGATTGTACACATTGAAATGGCCATCAAACGAATGAAGAGTGGCTTCTATATTGGTTCTGACGAGTTCGAAGGCGTTTCCGACTTTGATTCGGAAATGGAAGTGTCGACAGAGATATTCCAGCGTCTCGCCGAACGTTCCTACTTTAAGATTTCGCAAGAAGAGATTATTAATCTGGCGATCTATATCAAGGGCAAAAGCGATTATGAAAACGATGATTATATCTCAGAAGAGGTCAATACATTTATCCTTCATGCGTTGAAGGAGATCAATGAAAAATTCGATATTGATTTTCGTCAGGAGATTGATTTACGAATCTCGTTGGCCTTGCACCTGATGCCATTGCTGACCCGAATCGAATACAATATTCAAAATGAAAATCAATTGCTGGATCAAATCAAACAGTCCTTTCCATTAGGCTTTGATATCGCTGCTTATATGTGTCTGCTATTGCAAAATACGATCGACAAAAAGATTGAAGAAGGCGAAATCGCGTATCTGGCAATTTACTTCAATCAATATTTAGCGAAGTACAACGATATTTCCGGCAAGAAACGCATTTTGATCATTACCAGTCTGAAACGCAGTGAAAGTATTCTCCTGAGGCAGCGGTTTGCCACATGGTTTTCAAATGAGATCACCGTGCTGACTTTAGTCAATACCCACGAGATTTCCTCGTTGGATATAGAAGATTACGATGTCATCTTTACGACGGAGCAAACAGAATTGACCGATAAAATGGGCGCGATCCTGATCAGCTTCTTTCCAAGTGAGCAAGAGTATTCCAAAATCAAATTGGCCATCGACGGCTTCAACGATAAATTTGAAATCGTCAATCTGTTTGATGAAGCACTCTTTCATTATGGACACTTTATCGATAAGAAGGAAGTCTTAGATAAAATCTGTTCCATCTCAGTTTCAAAAGTCGGCGATAAGGTTTTCCAACTAAGAGAAGCAGTGGAATTAAGAGAAGGGATCGGCAGCAGTTATTTTGGTAACGGCATCGCCTTACCGCACCCGATCAATCCAATTCTTGCTGAAACCTTTGTCTCAGTCATTTTATTAAAAAATGAACTTGATTGGGATACCGATGGCAACAGAGTACATTTAGTCATGTTAGTAGCGATCGAAAAGAATAACGCCAAAGTTTTTCAGTTGTGGAACTATTTAGCAAAAATCATTCAAGAAAAAGGCTTTGTTGACCGAGTCATCAAAGATCCGACATTTGAGAATTTTAGAGAAAACCTATCTCAGTTGTTGGATGAATATATTTAGAAAACTGTTTTTGAAAAAAATTAGTATGAATTAGGAGGATTAACATGAAATATATTTTTGTGTCACACGGGGATCTCGCAAAAAGTATTTTAGGCAGTGCGCAGATGATCGTCGGAGAACAGACGGAGGCTCAAGCTTTTGGCTTGTATCCCAAAGATGATATTGGTGGATTGAAGGATAAAGTCAAACAGGCGATTGAAGAATTTGGCGGTGGGAGCGACATCATTTGCTTTACCGATTTATTTAGCGGAAGTCCTTTCAATGCAGTAGTTGGATTAATGGGGGACTACCCGATTCGTCATATTACCGGAATGAACTTGCCAATGGTGTTGGAAGCGTTTATGTCGCGAATGAATGACACGAATTCCGCCGAGGATATTTGTGCCAAGTTAATCAGTGAAGCACCTGCCACATTTATCGATGTTAATAATTATTTAGGCGTAAATTTAGAAGACTAAAACAAAAAAAGGAGCGAGCAACATGAAAAATATTGTTTTTGCACGAGTAGATGATCGATTGATTCACGGAGAGGTAGTAACCGCTTGGACACCATCATACAGTATCAACCATATTGTCATTATTGATGACATCGTGGCCAGTGATCCTTTCCAAAAGAGAATATTGAAAGCGTTAGCACCGACAAAAGTCAGAGTAGATGCCTTTACCACAGAAGAGGGAATCGCAGAGCTGAAGAAACCATTTAATGAAAAAGAACGCGTTTTACTATTAACTAAAACTCCGATCACGTATGCCAAACTTGTTGAAGGCGGGATTGAATTGCCGCAAGTAAATCTGGGTGGAATGGGTATCCGCGATGAACGGAAACCATTTATCAAAAACGTGGCCTGTGATGAAGCTGAGGTCGACGCGATTCGCCAGATGGTCGACAAAGGCGTCCATGTTTTCTATCAGTTAGTACCTGAACAACGGTTAATTGAAATCACAAATTTATTATAAGAATGTCCGTCCAACTTTTCGAGGCGAAGAGAAAACTAAAGGATCAAATTATCATGCCTAGCGCTCTAGTTGGATGATTTATGGCATGAAAATCAAACCTATTTTTGAAAAAAATAGATACATTATTAAGAATAAGGAGGAAAAATGTATGTCAGTACTTCAAGCTTTTCTTTGTGGGGTCGTTTATTTCCTAGCAATAGGAAATCTCCCCTTTGTTGGGTTGTGGTCACTACAAAGACCATTGGTATGCGGACTTATTACAGGAATTATTTTAGGAGACCCAGTGATGGGGGCAATGACTGGGGCTTCAATCAACTTAGTTTATTTAGGTTTTATCTCAGCTGGGGGTTCAATGCCAGCGGATATGGCATTAGCGGGTATTTTAGGAACAGCCTTTGCGATTACCGGCGGACTTGATGCAAAAACAGCATTGTCTGTTGCTGTGCCGATCGGCTTGTTAGGAACGATTGTCTGGTATGGCCGGATGACCTTTGGTTCGATCTTTGTTCACGTGGCAGATAGATATATTGAAAATGGCGAATACAATAAGATTTGGCGAGCCAATGTTCTCTTTCCGCAGCTCCTGACGGCACTAATTACGATCATTCCTTGTGGATTAGCTGCCTACTTCGGCGCAAGCTATATTTCAGGCTTCATTGAAGCATTGAGCGGAACAGCATTGACGATCTTTACAGTTATTGGTGGCATGATGCCGGCTTTAGGGGTTGCGATTACACTGCAATATATCTTTAAGGGTGAGGCACGCGTCTTCTTATTCTTAGGCTTCATTTTAGCAACTTATTCTGGTCTGGACTTATTACCATTGGGTGTGATCGCCGGATTAACAGCATTGATCTATGTACAAGCGACAGGCAATAAATCTGATTCAGAGGAGGACGAAATCTATGAGTAAAGAGGCAGAAGGAAGTGTGATTCGTAAAAAGGATCTGATCCGCTCTTGGCTGATTTGGGAAAATTTACCGCAAACGTGTTATAACTACGAACGGATGATGGGCCAAGCGGTCGCACATGTTTTCGTTCCAATTTCAAAACGCTTGTACAATGATGATCCCGAGAAGAAAAAAGAAATGATGAAACGTGAAATTGAATTCTTTAACGTTCATATCGAGTTTGGTTCTTGTATCATCGGAATGATCATCGCACTGGAGGAACAAAAGGCCAAAGGTGTCGCGATTCCAAGTGAATTTATTACCAGTTTAAAAACATCCTTGATGGGTCCGTTATCAGGGATCGGCGATACGATCTTCCAAGGCGTGTTGATCCCGATCTTGTTAGCGATCTGTATTGATTTGACATTAAAAGGAACCATTTGGGGTTCGATTATTTACGCTGTTGCTATTATCGCCATTGCCTGGGGAATGAGTTACGCCAACTTTATGTTCGGTTATCGAGCCGGGGCGGAAGCCGTCATGGACTTTCTCGAGAAGGGGCTGTTGAATAAAGTCCTGCGCGGCGCTGAAATCATGGGTTGTATGGTAATGGGCGGTCTGATCTCTAGCTATGTAAAAATGCACGTACCTTTAAAAATTGTCAGCTCGACAGCGACCTTTAAAGTTCAAGAACAATTCTTAGATGTCGTGATGCCGAATATCTTGCCATTCGCCTTCACCATGCTGATCTTCTTCTTGATGAAAAAAGGCTGGTCTTCATTGAAAATCATTGGTCTGATCGTAGCGGTCGGTGTCGTTGCTGGTTTCTTTGGAATTTTAGGCTAAGCTATCGAACTTCTCAAACCATACGCAAGTGTGGTTTGAGAAGATTAATTGGAAAAAAAAATAATTACCACAAAAGGAACGAGGATGCCAGTTCCCCTTCGTATTTTCAATTCGTTAGAGGAATGGTATACGGAGTGGACCTCAGACTTATTTTTCAATAAAAATAATTACCTTAAAAGGAACGAGGATTTGAAATGAAAGCAATTGTTGAAACAGGGGTCAAGCAGCTGGAAATTCAAGAGCTGCCAATGCCCGTAATCGAAAAAGATGAAGTGTTGATGAAGGTCAGAGCAAATGGTCTCTGCACCAACGATCTGCGTGATTATTTAGGCGATATGAAATACACGTATCCAAGAATCGGCGGTCATGAATTCAGCGGAGAAGTCGTTGAAATCGGCAGCGAAGTAAATCCTGAACATTTTGATGTGGGCGACCATGTTGTTAAATACATCATTCCAGCTTGCGGAGAGTGTCATTATTGTAAAACAGGTCGTGAGAACCTTTGTATCGAAGTGTCGAAATCGACGACCTTTCAAAATCCTGACGGCATTTCCGGTTTTCTAGGAATGTCGCAGTACATCGCGGTGAAGAGTCGTGATCTTTACAAATATCCGAAAGAGGTTCCTTTTACCCATAGTGCCTTTACCGAACCTTTGGCTTGTGTCGTGAACAGTGTTGAACGGGCTCAGCTGATGTTTGGGCAGGATGTAGTGATTATTGGCGGCGGTGTGATGGGGCTTTTCCATGTGGTGTTGGCAAAATTGTCCGGCACTCGTGTGATTCTCAGCGAACCAAACGCAGAACGCAGAAAATTGGCAGAGGATTTAGGCGCGGATGTGACCTTTGATCCGACTAAAGTCGATGCGGTGGCCTTTGTCAAAGAACAAACGGAAGGTCGCGGAGCGGAAGTCGTCTTCAATACGACAGCTCTTCCGCAAATTGCTAAACAGGCCATGGATTTCACTGCAACTGGCGGTCAAACCTTTATGTTCAGCTCGCTGCATCCGAATGATCCAGTACCGACTGATATGGGTGTCGTACATTCCTACGAAAAACTGATTACTGGAACCGTCAGTCCCAAAATACCGACCTTCTATCGTTCGGTTCAATTGATTGCGAAAGGGATCGTAGACGTCACCCCGTTATTAGCGAAAACGTTTGATTACACCGATGCGGTAGACGCCTTTGAATATGCCTTAAGACCAGACACCTTAAAGACCATTATTACCTTTGACTAGAAGAAAGTAGGAGAAAAAATGAGTGCATCTGTTTATGTTGGATTAGATATCGGAACCACATCGATCAAGGTAGCTGCTGTGACTAAGCAATTAGAAACGGTTTTTGAAAAACAGTATGCGTATGACTACCTGATTCCCCATAAGGGCTGGACGGAGATCGAACCAGATACGTGGGTCGAAATCGTGGTGAAGGGCTTGAAAGAGTTATTCCAACAGGTTTCTGCTGCAACGGTCGCAGGAATCGGTATCACCGGACAGATGCACACGACCGTGTTTGTTGACAAGCACGGTTCTTCCGTTCGCCCGGCGATTATGTGGAATGACAATCGCACAAAGAGCAGTCTTACAGCTATCAAGCAGCGTTTGGAAAGGAAAGCGGAGACGGCTCATCTGGCTAAAATTGTCTCGACAGGCAGTCCTTTAGCCAGTCTATTATGGGTAAGGGAGCATGAACCGGAGCATTATCAGCGGATCAATAAATTTCTCATCGCAAAAGACTATGTAAAATTAAAATTGACTGGAACATATACCACGGATTATTGCGATGCCTCAACTTCGTCCTTATACGACTTACATACAGATCGCTGGTCCAAGGAAGTCCAAGAAATCTTTGAATTGAACAGTGAGCTATTTCCTGATATCCGACCAGCTTCTGCCATAATCGGCGAGTTGACCGAAGACATCTGCAAGGAATTAAGCATTGGAAAGACGCTGCCCGTCGTTTCGGGAACGGGGGATAATGTGGCTTCGGCTTTAGTATCCGGCAGTTTTGAAAATATGCAGCCGCTGATCTCACTAGGAACCTCTGGTGTGGTGGTCATTCCTAATAGTCACCATCAGCTCAAAAAGATTGGAAAGAATGTGGTCGCAAAAATCACGGAAAGCGACGATTCGATCATTACTCAAGGAACCGTTCAGGCCGGAGCAAAAGTTAACAGCTGGTGGCTGGAAAATATTTTACAGACGGAGCACTATGCTGAAGAACAAGAAGAGATCCCGCAATCCTTATTGGGTGAAAATGAGGTGCTCTTTTTCCCGCACATGAATGGTGAAAAAACACTCTTCGCCAATCCGAGTCTGAAGGGTGCGTTTATCGGACTTGGTTTGGAAACAGAGCGAGCTGAGATGTACTTGGCTGTTTTAGAAGGATTGGCGTTTGGTATCCGCCAGCTCTTCCTCTCTATGAAAAATGAAGAAACGCCAGAGTATTTCACGATTGTCGGCGGCGGTGCGAAAAGTGATCTATGGATCAAAATATTCGCTAATGTGCTTGGCCATCCGATCAAACGAATGCTGACCTCTCAAGAGGCTGTTCATGGCGCGGCGATCTTAGCCATGATTGGGATCGAAGGAGGCTTCACTTTTCCAAAGAGCGAAGCGCAAGTCATTCAACCTGATCCAGCGATTATCACGAAATACGATCAACGCTATGAAACCTATTTAAAATTGACTGAACAGTTGCAACTATTCGGAGGTGACGAGAAATGAAAGAGTGTCTAATTTGCAGTGCGCCATTAAAATTGATCAAGTTCAAATGCGCGGACGGGCATGTTTGTAAAGGGTGTTATGAAAAAGTGAGCTTGAATTTTACGCAAACAATCAAAAATAAAACACAAGCAGAGCTGTTGGAAATTATCGCGGCTCCCGAGGAAAAAGCTCCTGCTGAAACCTTTGAAATTACGAGAAAGATCAATCAGTTTATCTTCTTTGACGATACGCATCAGAAAATTTGTTTGCCTAATCATAAAAAATATACGAAAGAAGCATTGAAGCCAGAGGTCTATCCTTTTTCTGCGATTCTAAGTTGTCAGCTAGTAGAAGAACAGACGGAACAAGTAGTGAAGAAAAAGAAACAGCAGCTAGGCTCTATCAAAGTCGTTTTGACTCTTCAAGAAGAGACGCGGGAAATTTGGCTGATCCCTAATTTTATTAATCGGGACAGTATGGCCTACAAAACGATGCGTTCGTTAGCCAATAATATCGTTGCAGAAGTCAATCAGTTGAAGGAGGGTGTTGCATGCTAGCATATTTGAAAGAGGTTTTGGAAAAGGCCCGTACAGAAAAACAAGCGGTCGCGGCCTTCAATGTACCGAATCTAGCAATGGTTCGTGCGGCGATCCAAGCCGCCGAGAAAGTCAATCAACCGGTGATTTTACAGCATGCAGAAGGACACGGCTCCTTGATTTCGCTCGAAGAAATTGGACCGATCATGATTGACTATGCCAAACGAAGCAAGGTACCGGTAGTGGTTCATTTGGATCACGGAAAAACGTTTGATGCGATGGTCCAAGCGATGAAGCTGGGCTTTACTTCGGTCATGATCGATGCTTCGGATCTGCCTTTTGCAGAAAACATCGCACGAACCAAAGAAATTGTGAAGATCGCCCATAGTTTAGGTGTCAGTGTTGAAGCGGAGCTGGGCCATGTCTTTACTTCGTCTTTAGGTGGCGGTGAAGGACGCGCGCCCGATGACGATCAAATCGGTGATACTGATATCTATACCGATCCTAAGCAAGCCAAAGAGTTTGTTGATGCGACAGGGGTAGATTGTTTAGCGGTGGCCTTCGGGACGGTACATGGCATCTATTTGAAGGAGCCAAAATTAGATTTGCCTCAAGTCAAAGCAATTTATGATGAGGTGAAGATCCCGCTGGTGATGCACGGCGGATCAGGAGTTGAGGCGGCCGATTATCAAACAGCGATCGCAAACGGCATCGCCAAAATCAATTACTATACCTATGCCAATAAAGCAGGCGCTTCTGCATTGAAAGGTTATTTTGAAGCAGATCAATCCGATGTTTTTTTGGAGGAGTGTATTGAGGTTACAACGGAAGCATTAAAAGAAGACTATGTCGAAGCAATAAAAATTTTTAGTGGATTATAGAAGTGAGCAGCAAAGGGTGGGCAATCAATTAATTTTGATTACCCACCCTTTTTTTAGCTACTCCAAATCGGTATGTCTTTCCACCATCGTTTCACCAGTCTCTCCCATTCGTTCCATCAATTCCAAGATGATTCCGTCATAGGTCAAGAAACTGATTTGTTCGAATGCTGAGCCCATTGGCTGGATAGAAGTGAGACTATTTTCTTTTAGCTTAGGTGAGACGCCAGGGAGAACGACTACCACGTCGGCTAATTGGGCAATCTCGGATTCCTTGTCCATCGTCAACAAAGCAAGAGAGACACCATTGCTTTTCGCCTTTTTCGCGAGTGTGACTAAACCGGGGGTGGTGCCGGAACCTGAACCGATAATCAATAAATCGCCTTTGGCGGTTCTGGGACAACTAATCTCACCAGCTAGGTGAACGGGTAAGCCTAAATGCAGCAGCCGATTCGTAAATCCTGTAATAGCTACCCCAGATCGTCCGGCTCCAGATAGGAAGATAGCCTTCGCATGTAAAATCGCATCGACTAATTGATCGAGTTCCTGATCCTTTTCGTAGTCCACAAATGCCAATAATTCTTCGATAATCTCCCGCGTGTGTTCTTTTACAGACATTTAAACGCCTCCAATAATTATTTGTACTCAAAGTCTAATCAACTTCGAAAACCCTCACAAGAGTATTTTTGACAGAGACACTCTGACAAAGGTGTCCCTTCAAGCGATAGCTTTTACGAATAACGCCCCCTATAATTAGTGTCAGAAGGCGCTTTCTAAAAAATGAATATTCTCAAGGAGGAAAAGAAAATGGATTTTCAGCAACCTGCAAATGCAAACAGCTGGCGAGCGAAGATTCAGCGTATGGGTGGATTTTTAAGTTCGATGGTTATGCCGAATATTGGAGTATTTATTGCTTGGGGTTTGATGGCGGCATTCTTCATCCCGACTGGTTGGACACCGAATAAGCACTTAAATGAATTGGTTCCGCCGATTTTGAATTATTTATTACCTATCTTGATCGGTTACACTGGCGGATACAACGTTTACGGCAAACGCGGTGGTGCGATCGGTGCTTTGGCAACTATGGGGGTAGTCGTCGGTGCGGATATCACGATGCTGATCGGCGGTATGATCATGGGACCGATCGGCGCAATCTTAATGAAGAAGATCGATGAGCTGTTTAAAGGAAAAGTCAAACCAGGTCTTGAAATGCTGGTCGACAACTTTTCACTAGGCTTTCTCGGGTTTGCGATCGCTCTGGTCGGATTCGTAGCGGTTGAACCAATTTTCGCAGTGATTCTATCCTTTATTTCCGGCGGAGTCGATTGGCTGATGGCCCGCAACTTGAGTCCATTGACCAGTATCTTTGTCCAGCCGGCACAAGTTTTATTCTTAAATAATGCGGTCAACCATGGGATCATGATTCCGTTAGGGACGCAGCAAGTATTAGAAACAGGCAAATCGCTCTTATTCTTAGTTGAAGCAAACGGTGGTGCTTGGGTTGGCCTATTGATCGCTTTTTCGATGTTTGGAACAGGGATGGCGAAAAAATCAGCGCCAGCTTCAATGTTGATCCAATTCTTGGGCGGGATCGGTGAAGTAGCCTTTCCGTATGCCATGATTAAACCAATCACCATTTTGGCACCGATTGCCGGAAACATGACGGCTTTAGCCATTGGTCAGCTCTTTGGCGGCGGAACAGTCGGCGCAGTCTCGCCGGGAAGTTTCTTGGCCTTACTAATGATGACTCCTCGTGGAAACTTCGTTGTAAATATTGCGATGTACGCCTCGGCTGTTTTAGTTTCCTTTTTAGTCGGCGCCTTTTTCTTAAAATTAAGTTTGAAAAAGGACCTTGCGGCTGAAGCTGAAGCCGAATCAGAATTAGCTTTGGCTGGGGCAGACGGTTCAACTGTTGAAGCATTCGAAACAGCTGTTCCAGAACCAATCGTAACGGAGAATGTAGTTCCGACAGGAAAAATGATCAGAAACGTGATCATCGCCTGCGATGCGGGGATGGGTTCGAGTGCAATGGGTGCTTCGATGTTAAGTACGAAAGCCCGAAAAAATATGTTGGAAGTAACGGTTAAAAACGTCTCGGTTGATAGTATTCCGGATAATGCCGATTTGATCATTACGAATGAAATTTTGCTAGAGAGAGTCAAGGGTCTGACCAGTGATAGACAAGTGCCGATTTTGACGATTAAAAATTTCTTGGACAATAGTGAATACGATCGGTTCATAAAGTTTATCAAAGAAACGAATGGCGAATAAACGTACCCGCTTTCATTTGAGTGTAGTATGATGAATTCTACTAAGGGTGGGGAGGGATCTAGATGTATTTATCTACCAGAGAAAGCTCTATCTTAACGATTTTGTTAAATAGTAGAACGAAACATACGGTACAGGACATCAGCAATCGACTGGACATTAACGAACGGACAGTTTACAGAGAATTGAAGAATATCAAGGCCACATTAAAGACGTTTCAGCTGGAATTAATTTCCATTCCCTCGGAGGGATTTGAAATCCAAGGAAAGCCGGAAAATATCTCGGCCTTAAAAAAAGCGTTCCAAAAACAAAATATTCATCAAATCTTGTCTGTTACTGAACGGGTTGATTTAGTCACATTGCTTCTATTGTTGGAAGAGGACTTTATAAAGATGCAGGCGATCGCCTCGGAGTTATTAGTTTCTCTTTCAACGATCAAAAAGGATGTCGCCTTTCTAACCGATAATCTGCCTGAAAAGGGTATTCGGGTAATTTCTAAAAAGGGCGAAGGCATCAAGTTAGCAGCAGACATAATCAATCGTCATATTTTGATTTTAGATATATTGACAAAATACGTGACTTCTTCGGAATTTATTGCATGGTTTTTACTAAAAAATTCAAAGGATTCATTTTATAAAAAAATTTGTTTTCAAAAAATCAGCGAACCGCTCCACTTTGTCTATGAACAACTAGGCCAGCTCAAGCCGGACATTGATGATAATGACCTGCAGGAGATCGTCATTTTATTGTCCTTGTGGCTCAATGTCTGTCATCTGACTGCATTGCCGAATAACACGATCGATACAATCTCGATCGAACTGAATCAAACAGGGAATAAACTGTATCACCGAATGATCGAAAAACAAAAAACTATTTTGGCCGAAAAAAGTCATCCCGAATCATTTTTGGATTACTTAAAATGGATCATTCACCTATATTTCCAGCGAGACCAATCCAATGATTTTGAACTGCCAAGATTTGACAATGATATCGCACTTTCTGTGAAGGAAATGGTGAACCATGTCGAAGCACAGCTGGGTGTAAAGCTCCACGGCAATGAAAGGCAAGTACGTGATCTTGCGGCACATCTTAGAAAGGCCGTCACTCGTATCAACAGCGGCCTGTTTGTTAGAAATCCTATGAAGGAAGAGATCAAGAAAAATTATCTCTTCATCTTTGAAATCGTCAGCAAAGCCGCCGAAGAAGTTTTCGGGAAGGAATTTTTTCCAGAAGATGAATTGTGTTTCTTAGTCCTGTATTTCGTGATGATGATCGACAAATTATCTAACAAAGCTTTTCGGGTTCTGATCGTTTGTTCCAGCGGCATGGGCTCGTCCAAAATGCTGACCAGCCGTTTGGAATACGAGGTACCGGAGGTTTATGTGAAGGATATTATTTCCTTGACTGATTTGCACAACAAAAATGTGCACGATTACGAGTTGGTTTTATCTACGATCCCTTTGCCTTTGGCACCAGAAGAGTATTTGAAGGTCTCACCGCTATTAAATGAACATGAATTGGCCTTGGTTCAAACCAAGATCAATAATCATAAATATACTGACTTAAAAACGATTCAAAGACAGAAGCATCTGACTGCGGAGGAATTTGAAAGAGACCTAACGAAAAAAATGTTTTATGCCCAAAAGATTTTGGAACTAATGAAACATTGCCGTTTTAGCGAGAAGGAGATTTTTACCACACGGATCAAGAAAAAAAGAGATGCATTGAAACAATTGGCGGTATTTTTAGAAGTTGATGAGGCCAAATTGACCAACAGTATTCAAACAACGGTGCAGCATGATCAAACGGTCCTCTTCGTCCTTCGAAAGAACGCTGGAATATCAAGTGACCGTATTCATTTGATCGCGGAGAGTTCCAAACAACTGGGGAACTACTTTCTAGTCGTAGTAGATACCTCGGAAGACTTCTCCGAGATTGGACAAAAGTTTTATCGCCAAGTAAAAGAGCTTATTTTTGATCATGTCAATGAATTGACAAAAATTGAGTCGGCGAGTGATTTGAAAACCTATTTAGTAAAAATGAATGAGATTGTATAGATTGCGAGAGGTGAAAATGAAAATATTTAAAGACGAGAACATTCAATTAAACCAACAGTACGAAAACAAACTTGAAGCTATTTTGGCCGCGGGAGAAATTCTAGTCAAGAATGGTTATGTAGCCGAAAGCTATATCCAGGATATGCTGGCAAGAGAAGAGGAAGTCTCTACGTACATTGGCAATAATATTGCGATTCCCCATGGCATCGTGAAGTCCGTGGAAAAAATCCATTCTTCTGGAATTTCCTTATTGCAAGTGCCAGAAGGTGTTGATTTTGACGGAAATACCGCCTATTTAGTTTTTGGGATCGCAGGTAAAAATAATGAACATTTAGAGATTTTAGGACAGATCGCCACTATTTGTTCAGAGCTGGAAAATGTAGAGATCATTCGTCATGCAACATCTAAAGCAGAGATTCTTAAGATTTTCGAGGAGGTCGTCGTTTAATGAAACAAGCACTGCACTTTGGCGGAGGAAGTATCGGGATCGGTTTTATCGCCGATTTGTTACATGAATCCGACTATGAGGTAACGATCGTTGATATTGACAGCGAATTAGTCAAGCAGATCAACGAAACAGCAACTTTTGATTTATATCTGATCAATGAAGACTACAAGAAAAAACAATTGACGCAGATCCATGCATTGTCTTCAATCGAAGATCAAGCAGAGATCATCAAAAAAATCAGTACCGCGGATTTGATCACCACGGCTGTCTGGGCTGAAAACTTGCCGAAGATTGCCCCCGTACTTCTAGCGGGTCTGAAACAACGATCGGCTATTAACGGAAAGCGCATAAATATTTTAGCGTGTGAGAATGCAATGTTCAATAGTGAGATTTTACGCAAAGCAATCCTGACCTTGGATAATTCAGCAAATGAATGGCTGGATCATGTTGCGGCATTTCCTAACACCGCCGTTGATCGGATGGTATTGGCCTCTCAGCACGATGGGAAAAAGACGATCGATATTGGCCGAGATTATGAGCTGGTGATCGAAGAATCAAAACTGGTTGATCCGACAGATAAACCGATCAAGGATGCTGTTTATACGACCAATCTCCAGAAATATATTGAACGGAAACTTTACGTGGTGAACTGCGGCCATGCGTGGGCTGGCTATATCGGGTTTGTTCACGGTTATTCGATTATCCAAGATGTATTTAATAATGAAGCGTTAGTACAAAAAATCCGTGAGACCATGTGGGAATCGGCCCAGCTTTTGATGAAAAAGTACGGCTTCACCAAACAAGACATGGCGGACTATATAGATTTTATTATGGATCGTTACCAAACACCTGGAATCAAAGATATGATTACGCGCGTCTCGCGTTCGCCGATTCGCAAACTGCAACCTGAAGAACGTTTAGTTGGACCTTGTGTTCAATGTGAAGAACTAGGGCTAGAAAATCAACGTTTACTAGAAGGGATTGCGGCAGCTTTTCTATTCGATAATCCAGAAGATGATCAATCGGTAGAATTATTGGCTTTTGTAAAGAAACATGGCATCGATGAAGCGATCGTTCATTTCACCAAGATTCCGGCAGACAATCGGATGCATCAGGTGATTAAGGAGAATTATCAGAAATTTCTGGAAAAGAAGGGATAAATCAGTGTGAAGACCGAATTTACGAATCAAGCAGGAAGTCGAATCGTTGATGCGATTATTGCGACAATTCAGACCAATAAGGGGTATCTGAGTGAGGTCGACAGTCACGGCGGCGATGGCGATCACGGTATCAATATGAATAAAGGTATTACCTTCGCTCGTCAAGAACTAGATGAGCTGCCGAGCTATACGATGAGTGATGGATTGAAGGTAATCAGTCACGTATTAGTCACTAAAATCGGCGGTTCAATGGGCCCATTATATGGCAGTTTCTTTAGAGGATTGAGTGCAGCATCTAGGAAAAGTGAAGTAATCAGCAACGAGCTAATGCTGAAAATGCTGCAGAAAGGCTATCAAAATCTTTCTGACCTAACCGACGCTAAAGTTGGAGATAAAAGTTTGATCGATGTACTGGTACCAACAGTAGAAACGTATGAAAAAGCCATAGCTGAAAATGATTCTTTCGAAGAATGTCTAACAAAGTCGTTAACGGCCGCAAAGGCTGGACTAGAAGCAACAAAAGAAATCCCGGCTAAGATCGGGCGAGCAAGCAGGATCGGCGATCGTTCAATCGGACATCAAGATGCTGGGGCGACTTCCTGCTATTTAATTATCGAAGCGATGGTCAACACAATAAAAGAATTGTTGGAGGAATAAGCGATGCAGATTTTTGTGAACGATCCGGATTTTATCGTTGAGGATATGCTGAAGGGCTTTACTGCTGCGCATCCCGAAGTCATGCTTTCGACATTGAATGATCATGTGGTAACGCTCAGAGATAAGCAGGAAAAGATCGGTGTGATCACAGGCGGCGGCAGTGGACACGAACCAGCATTTCTCGGCTATATAGGTGAAGGTATGCTGGATGCAGTAGCCATCGGAGAAGTATTTGCTTCGCCGCCGGCTCAAGCTTTTTTGGACGCGATGATCGAGGCGGATAATGGTTACGGTGTAGCGTGTCTTTTTGGAAATTACGCGGGTGACAACATGAATGTTAAGATGGCAATCCAAATGGCAGAAGATGAAGATATCGAAGTGAAGTATGTAGTCGCGACAGATGATATCGCCTCTTCTCCTAAAGAAACTCGTGAAAAACGTCACGGAATCGCTGGCGGCTACTTCATGTGGAAGGTCGGCGGCGCAAAGGCAGCGTCCGGCGGAACCTTGACTGAGGTCATTGAAGTTGCACAAAAAGTAGTTGATCGAACTAGAAGCATTTGTGTTGGCGTTAAGCCATGCGCTATTCCAGCGGTCGGCACGCCCAATTTCTTGATTGAAACGGGTACGTTAGAGTTTGGGATCGGCCATCATGGCGAAACCGGGATCGAAAAGAAAGCTTTAGGCAGTGCTAAGGAAATCGCGATTGAGATGACGGAAGCCATTTTGACAGACTTTGATTTTGATGGAAATAAACAATTAGCTGTCATGATTTCTGGACTAGGCTCAACGATGCTGATGGAACAATACGTGGTTTGCGGTCAAGTTTTAGCGACATTGAGAGAAAAAGGGCACCAGGTCGAGAAGGTCTATGTCGGTAATTTTGTCACTTCATTAGATATGGGTGGGATGTCGCTGACGATCGTTGATTTAGATGCAGAGATTACGCAGCTGCTTGATGCTGATGGACAAGCAGTCGGCTTGAAAAACTATTAAAGGATAGGGTGGACAAAAAAATGAAATTACAACTAGCGTTGGATGAGTTTAAATTGGAAGATGCACTAGTCTTTGCAGAAAAAGTACAAGAACATGTCGATATTATAGAAATCGGTACGCCATTCGTGATTGACTCTGGAATGGAAGCGGTTCGCCGTTTCAAAGAGAAGTTTCCCAACAAGGAAATTCTATCTGATGAAAAAATTATGGATGGCGGCTACTACGAATCGCAATTGGGATTTGAGGCGGGAGCAGAATATGTGACTGTCTTGGGCGTCACCGATGTCGCTACGATCAAGCAATGTGTTAAGGCTGGGACTGATTTTGATAAGCAAGTCGTTGTTGATATGATTTGTGTGGCAAACCTTGAAGAAAAAGTTGCCGAAATGGAAGAGCTGGGCGTAGATGTACTAGCGGTCCATACCGGAGCAGATCAGCAGGCTTGCGGTCGGACACCACTGGATGATTTGAAGGTTATGACTAATTGTGCGAATAAAACTAAGATTGCGGTAGCTGGCGGTATCAGCAGTAAAACGATCGATAAATATGTTGAATTGAATCCAGACATCATCATTGTTGGAAGCAGCATTACTCATGCGCCGGACCCTGTAGAAGAAGCACGCTTGATCAAAGAAGCGATGCTGGCGAAAGCATAGTGGGAGGCGACAGACTATGACACCATCAAAAAATTTATTGGCGATCCTTGCTGAATTGACAGAAGACGCCCATCAAATCGAACAGGCACAACTTGAACAGGTTCAAGCATTGATTTTAAAAGCCAAACGTATTTTTATCGCCGGTGCTGGACGCTCCGGATTTGCGGCTCGAGCATTTTCTAATCGTTTGCTGCATTTAGGTTTTACAGTTTATTTTGTCGGCGAGCCAACGACACCTTCGATTCGCGAAAATGACTTGATTATTATCGGATCAGGCTCAGGCCGCACAGAAGGGCTCGTGAATATGGCGAAAAAAGCGAAGAACGAAAAAGCGCTGTTAGCGACAATTACGATTCATCCCAAAAATTCGATCGGGACGATGGCGGATGCGCTGATTCAAATTCCCGGTATCTCAACTGGCGATAAAGCAACCGAAAAAGCACCATCGATTCAGCCAAATGGTTCATCTTTCGAACAGCTTTCATGGCTGGTATACGATTCCATGATCGTTGATTTGAAAAAAGAATTAAAACAAGCACAGACGGATATGGATTATCGTCATGCGAATTTAGAATAGAAAATCGGCATCGAGCTCTGGCTCGGTGCTCTTTGATTAGGGAGGTCAAAATGAGCGTTGTATTATTTGATTTGGATGGAACATTGATTGATTCCGAACGTTACTATTTTTCGATTTGGCAGGAGTTAATGGCTCAAGCAGGCTACCGTCTAGAAAAAGATTTTTATCAGAGTGTAGTAGGTTCACCCACTTCAATCTTAAAAGAAAAATTCCAGCAGCATTTCGGTGAGATTCCAATGTTCGATCAATTGTTTGAAGCGTTTATGGACAGGCGAAAAAAAGCACAAAAGGAGGGCGTTTTTCCTCTGACGAAAGGCTGCTATGAATATTTGGAGTACCTGAAAAGAAAGAATATTTCCTGCGGTGTCGTTACCTCCAGTTATCAAAAGGAAGCAGAGGGGATTCTTGAAAACATGGAGCTTGCGCCTTTCTTTGCTTTCGGTGTCTACGGCGATCAAGTAACTAAAGGAAAACCCGATCCCGAGATCTATCACAAGGCGATACAAATTGCGAATCAACCGGCTGATCAGATTTTGGTCTATGAGGATTCACCTAACGGAATATTATCGGCAGTTCGCGCCGGATTATCTTGTATTCATATTAAAAATTTCGTTGCTCCTACACCGGAAATCGAGCGACTAGTAAATAGTAGTCATTCGGACTTTTGGGAAGTACTAAGTTTGACCGACTCTTCCTCAAATTAAGCAGCGAAAAGGCTGCTTTTTTATTGGCAAAAACTCGAATTCCTTCTAGCTACTCAGCTTTTTATCCTCTATAATAATAGGACGATGAATTTTTGGTAATAAAAACATTAACGAGAATGAGGGCGATCATATGAAGATAGAACCATTTAAAGTTGAAATGTGGATGAATGAACACGAGGACAAGGCGATTTTTAACACGGGAGAGACTTGCGTCGACTCGCTTAGCATGGATGAACTGTTTGAAATCGTTGGTCTCGACAAGTACGAAACGTTAAATACGTTGACACAGCGGCGGCTGACTTATGGACATATATTTGGTAATCCGAAATTTAAAAAAGGGATTTCCTCGCTTTATCAAACAATCAATGAAGATGATATCACGACGACCCATGGGGCGATTGGCGCGAATCACTTAGTTCTGTATTCGCTGGTTGAACCGGAGGATGAAGTGGTCGCCGTTTTACCGACCTATCAGCAATTGTATTCCATTCCGGCATCTTTTCGAGCAACGGTGAAACAACATGTTTTGACTCCAGAAAATAATTTTCTGCCTAATATTGCAGAATTGAAAAAGCAAGTAAGCCAAAAAACGAAATTGATCATTCTCAACAATCCTAACAATCCATCGGGTTCATTAATGGATCTTGAAATGTTGAAGGAAATCATCGAAATCGCTAAAGCAGCGGATGCCTACATTCTTTCTGATGAAACCTATCGCGGGCTGACTCAAGCAGACGTGGAGAGTCCATCAATTGCTGATCTCTACGAAAAAGGAATCAGTGTCAGCAGTATGTCTAAGGTTTGGTCGCTGGCTGGACTGCGTTTAGGCTGGATCGCGACGAGAAATAAGGCCGCATTAGAACAATGTCTGCTTCATCGCGACCACAATACGATCAGCTGCGGCATGATCGATGAAGAATTAGCGGCGATTGCTTTAGCCAACAAAGAGCTGATTTTAGCAAGAAACCGGAAAATCATCCAGGATAACTTGGTTATTTTAGATGAATGGGTGGCAAAGGAGCCGCATATTTCTTATGTAAAACCGCAGGCGGGCACCGTGACCTTGCTCTATTATGATTTTGACCGTTCAAGCAGAGACCTCTGTCTTGATTTGATTGACAATCATGGTTTGCTCTTCACCCCAGGCGACTGTTTTGAGTTCGAATCTTGTGTTCGCATCGGTTATGGCTGCAAGACCGAAGAATTAATCGCCGGATTAAATAAATTCTCTGAATACTTAGCTACGATCTAATAGTGAAAAGTGTAATGAATTATTTATGATTGATTGCACTTTTTTTGTAGAATTTATCGTGTTGGTTAATAAAATCCTTCATTTGGTTAACAACTGCTCCATTATCTTTACGCTTCAGCAATGGTACACTTAAGGTGATCAGAGAGGGGCGATTATCATGGCATTATTGATGGGCAAGATTATCCAAAAGCTTAGAAAAGAACAAAATCTGACGCAGGAACAAGTGGCAAATGCATTAGGTGTAACGACAGCGGCCGTCTCAAAATGGGAAACAGACAGCACTTATCCAGACATTTCCTTGTTGAGTCCGTTAGCCCGCTTATTGAAGACGACTGTAGATCAGCTTGTCAGTTTTAAGGGTGAACTAAGTGAACGCGAAGTCGAAAATTTTGAGTCCGAGGCCCGAGCCATCTTTGAAACAGGTGATAGTCAAAAAGCGATGGATTATTGCGCAGCCCTTTTGAAAGAATATCCTAGTGATGATTTGTTGAGATTTCGCTTGGCCTCGACCTATATTTTTTATCTGAGCGCTTCGTCCGATGAGGAACAAGCTGAATATCAATTGGCCGAAACAATCCGCTTATTTGAAACGGTTCGTTCTTCAAAGCTCATTGAAATTCGTCATGCAACGCTGCAAGTATTGTCTAGTCTCTATACTATGAATGACGAATTAGATAAAGCGGAACAAGCGATTGAAGAATTGCCCAGTGCGGATTATGATACGCGGATGATGAAAACGAATATTCTCTATATGAAAGAGGAATATGAAGAATCGTTGAAACTAAGTCAACTTTGCTTGTTTCAGGAATTGCGAGATGCTGGGCTGCATCTCTATAATCTAGCGAAAATTGCCCGCAAATATGAGCAATTTGATAAGGCTGTAGCGATCGCGAATCTCGGAATTCAATTGGATCAATTGCTTCATGTGGATCGAATCAGCGGCTCCAATGCGAATTACTATTTGTTCAAAGCCGAAATCTTAGCCAGTCAAGGCGAGACCGAGTCAGCAATTGATGAATTGGAAAACTTTATTCCGGCGTTAAAAGCCGCTTTCGATTTAAAGGAAACAAAAGGGGATCTGCTTTTCGACAAAATTGAGCTGAAAGACTCTTCTGTGTCAACACCATACATCGCTGAACGAATGGCCGATTTGATCGAACAATCCGAAGAATTTCAGCCGCTTCTGGCGGATGACCGATTTGTTGCCTTGCTGGAGAAATTAAGAAGTTTGGGATCATGAGTTATCTCTTGGTTTTTTGAACCTTTTCCTTACTTTTACAGCCATTTTTGTTATGCTTGTAAAATGGGAGGGATTATTCATGGATTTTAGTATTGAAGATTATATCGAAAAGCATCTTAAGCGACTAGCGGCAGAGCGACACACTATTTTTACTATAAATGTTGATGATTACCCTGAAGTGACAGATATTTCAAAGAACGAACTGAATCTCATTTACGAGTTAGACAAGCTTGATGAGCTGATAAAATTATATGCCGATTTTGATACGACTATAAGCAAGAACGACTCTGAGATATATGCGTTATATCTGGAAAATAAAGAAAGCTTTATCGAATATCGCGAGATCTATCAAGCAATCTACGAAAAGATTGCCAAAGAAAGGGCTGACGAACTGCAGACGATCTCACAAATGGAGAGTCTGTTTCGAAATTTTGAGTCCGAACCTCGGTTGTAGCGCAGAGTAAAATCATAAAACTTGCAAGCAAAGATGGTCTGAGGCTGTCTTTGCTTTTTTATTAAATTAAATCGATAAAATTGACGAAAATTCGTGGATTTGTTAAATTTAAAGCAATCAAATTGATGGAGGTGAGTGGCGCATGGACCCTGACGCCGGTGAGACGTCGTTAATAAAGCAGAAGATTCCTTATTTTCAAAAAGAATAGGCTTATTTCAGTACGTTGTAAAAAAACAAGGTGCTTTTTTGTCGTATTCAAAAATGAGGAGAAGATAACGAATGAAGGAAGATTATTACCAGGGTATCAATCAATTAATGCAGGATTACCCGAATGGCGATTTTGAACAGGGCCTATCAGTTAACGAGGCCAAAGAGCGGCTGTTAGTGAATGGTCCCAATAAGTTAGAAACGAAGAAGGTCCCTAAATGGCGGCTGTTTGTCCGACAGTTTCACAATATGATCATCTATATTTTGATCATTGCGGCGTTGTTAACGATCTTAATGGGACATTTGTCGGATGCTATCATTATTGGATTGGTTGTCGTGATCAATGCTCTGATTGGCTACTATCAGGAAGCGAATGCTTCTGATGCTTTGGAGAAAATCAAGGAAATGCTGGCATCTGAAGCAACCGTCTACCGCGATGGAAAACGACTGGATGTTCCTACGGAGGAGTTGGTTGTCGGGGATGTTGTTTTCTTGGAAGCAGGAGACAAAGTACCCGCGGATTTACGAATTGTTGACAGCGATAATTTACGAATTCAAGAGGCTTCGTTGACTGGTGAAGCGGACTCGATTGAAAAAACCGCGGCGGATATTGTGGACGAGGATGTTCCATTAGCTGAACAGATCAATCGGGCGTTTGCCTCGACTTCTGTGACGAACGGAAGTGGGCTGGGGGTGGTCGCGGCAACAGCCGAAAATACTCAGATTGGTCAAATTTCTATGGAAGTTGAGCAGGTCAAAACGCGGAAATCTCCATTGATGCAGCAGATTGACGGTTTAGGCAGAGGCGTTTCCTATGTAGTAATCGGGGCGGCCGTATTGCTATTCGCTATAGGTTTTCTATTAGAAACCTATTCGCTATCAGTACTGGCGCTGGCGATCGTAACGATGATTGTCGGCTCGATACCAGAGGGTCTGCCAGCGACGACTTCGGTAATCTTAGCCATGGGTGTCAGCGATATGGCTAAGAATAAACACACGATCGTCAAGACTTTACCAGCAGTAGAAACGCTAGGCTCGGTTGATGTGATCGCTACAGATAAGACTGGAACACTGACAAAAAATGAAATGACTGTTAAGGATATTTTTCTGACGGATCATCATTATCAGGTCAGTGGAAATGGCTATGAGCCGAAAGGAAAGATTATCGAGGTTGGACAAGCAATGGTCGCTTCTGAAACGCTGAAATTATTTTTAGAGGCCGGTTATCAAGCAAATGATACGCTGCTATACAAAGAAGATCGGCGTTGGAAGATCAATGGTGAGCCGACGGATGGCTCCTTCTTGACCCTGTATCACAAATATTTTGGCGAGAACTATGAATCAGAATATAAGGAAGTAGATATGCTGCCTTTTGATTCGGATTATCGTTATATGGCGAAGTTGGTCAAATCGGCCAATGGAAAACAGCTTATTTTTATCAAAGGGTCGCCGGATAAACTTTTTCCTATGGCAAAAGTCGAAGATGCTTATTGGACGCAAAAGGTACAGGAGCTTTCAGCGACGGGTAAGCGTGTAGTTGCAGTGGGTTTCAAAGAAGTTTCCTCTGACTTGGAAAAAATCAGTCATGAAATTCTGTTTGATGGAATCACGTTGCTCGGATTGGCGGGAATTATTGATCCACCGCGGGAAGAAGTGATTGAGTCCCTCAAAGACATGCGTAAAGCAGGAATTGAAGTGAAAATGATCACTGGGGATCATCCGTTGACAGCTAAAACGATCGGTGAAAAACTCGGACTAGCTCCCAAAATTCAAGTAATCACAGGACAAGAGTGGGATCAATTGACTCAAAGTGAGAAAGAAGCTGCCGCTGTTTTCCATCAAATTTTTGCGCGAACGACACCAAAGAATAAGCTTGAGATCATTGAAGCGCTGCAGGCAAGCGACAAAGTAACAGCTATGACTGGAGATGGAGTCAATGATGCGCCTGCGTTAAAACGAGCGGATATTGGAGTGGCGATGGGGATCGAAGGAACTGACGTCGCGAAGGATTCTGCGGATATGATTTTGACGAATGATCACTTCGCAACGATGTCGATTGCCATTCGTGAAGGTCGCCGGATTTATGACAATATCAAGAAAAGCATTCTTTTTTTATTACCGACTTCTTTTGCAGAAGGTCTGATTATTGCTTTTACGATCATAATGCAGCAGGACATGCCGCTTCAAGCGACCCAGCTTTTGTGGATCAATATGGTTTCGGCGATCACGATCCAATTTGCTTTTATCTTTGAACCTGCAGAGGATCAAATCATGGAGCGTCCGCCGCAAAAAACGGGGAGCCGCTTAATGAACAGGCACGATATTTTTCAAATGGGTTATGTCTCGGTTCTGATGGCACTGATCAGTATCTTGGCTCACGATTGGCTGTTAGCACAAGGCCTTGATCAAGTGACAGCCAGCACGATGATGGTCAATATTATCGTGATCAGTAAAATTTTCTACCTATTCAATATTCGTACATCAAAATTTGCTTTATCAAAAGAATTCTTTAGCAATAAACCAGCTTTCCTAATCATTGGGATCATGGTATTGCTTCAATTACTTTTGACTTATGTGCCGTTTATGCAGCAAGCCTTCCATACAGCACCAATGAGTGTTGTTGAGTGGGGGATTACAATTTTAGCAGGCTTCTTGATCCTGGTAATTACTGAAATAGATAAATGGGTTCGCATGAAGCGCAAAGAAACACGCTTGCGAGAGCTCTATAATTAATGATAAGAAAGGCTGGACTAGTAAAATAGTTCAGTCTTTCTTTCGCGAACGTTCGAAAATTGTTTCAGCAATACGGACAAATTTTCGATTTTCCCCTCTGTAGGAAAAAAGTAAGTTTGTGAAGAGCACTCAAAATTTCCTATACTAAACATGTAAATAAATGAAAGTGGTGAAGAAAATGAAAAACATCTTGTTAATTTGCGGTTCAGGAGCTTCAAGCGGATTTATGGCCGCAGCGATCAGAAAAGCAGCAAAGAAAAGAAAAATTGCGATAACGGTCAAGGCGGCCAGCGAATCGCAATTAGATGATCGGATTAATGAAATCGATTACTTGCTGATTGGCCCGCATTTGTCTTACATGCTGAATGATCTTCAGGAACAAACAAAGGATAAAAAAGTTCAAGCGGCAGTTATCCCGCAGGCAGTATACGGGACGTTGAATGGAGAGAAAGCACTGGATTTAATTTTAAAAATGGAGGACTAGCTGATGGATAAAATTATGAATTTTATGACCAATACCTTTGCACCTAAGGTAAACAAGGTCGTCAAAAACCCTTGGATCTCGGCTATTCAAGATTCGATCATGGTAGCTTTGCCATTGGTTTTCGTCGGATCATTGGTGACGGTTGTTTCCTTGCTCAAAAATATTTTCAGCGGTATGCCTGATTTCTCAATGATCAGCAACTTCTCGTTTGGGATGTATGCGCTAGTAGTGGCCTTCTTGATTCCCTACTATTTGATGGAGAAAAAAGGTTATGGCGGTCAGAAGTTAATTTCCGGGGCGGCTTCTTTAGTACTATTTATGATGCTATTATTTCCAACTATGACGGCCGATGGTGAAGCAGTATTCATTCTATCTCGTTTTGGCGCAACAGGAATGTTCTTATCAATGATTACCGGATTATTTGTGGCCTTTGTTATGAACTTTGCGGTGAAATATTCATTCTTTGATGAAGACACACCGATTCCCGATTTTGTTGTTGGTTGGTTCAACAGTCTATTGCCGATTACTTTTGTTCTGCTAGTCGGATGGTTGATCACATTCCAATTCAAAATCGATTTCTTCGACGTAGTATTACTTGTATTCAGCCCGTTAGCAAGTATCGTTCAATCCTATCCTGGCTTTGTTTTATCTGTATTTATCCCAGTCTTCTTATACACTTTCGGAATTTCTGGCTGGGTTATGATGCCGGTTGTTTATCCAGTTTATATGTCAGGCTTGGCAGCGAATGCTGAAGCTGTCGCAAATGGCGGACAAGCACTAAACATCGCTACACAGGAAACCTGCTATGCCTTTTCTTCCATGGGCGGGATCGGGACAACCTTAGCTTTATCTGTAATGATGCTGCTGCTGAGTAAATCGGCCCAGTTAAAAGCGATCGGAAAAGCGGTTATCATTCCTTCCATCTTTAATATCAATGAGCCGTTAGTCTTTGGGGCACCGATTGCCTTCAATCCTTATCTGATGGTGCCAATGTGGATCAATAGTATTATCGTCCCAACGATTGCTTATGTCACGATGTCGCTAGGTTTGGTTAATGTTCCATCAAACACCTTCTTGTTATGGTACATGCCTTATCCGATCACATCGTACTTGGCAACACAAGATTGGCGGGCAATTGTTGTCTGCGCCTTGATTTTCGTGATCACTTGGCTGGTCTTCTTACCATTTTTCAAAGCTTACGACAATTCATTAGTGAAGCAAGAAGCACAAGAAGCTTTGGAAGAAGCGGAAGCAGAACCAGTCCATTAAAAAAATAAAGTGAATTATTAGGAACCAGCAGGAGGTCTCATATGGAAAAAACAAATTATTTAGAGGAAAATGATCAGCTTAATCAACTGTCGATGAACATTTTGGTTCATGCCGGCAATGCACGAGATCATTTGGTTCATTCGTTAGAAAGCTTAGAGGCAATGAATTTTGCAAAAGCAAAAGAGGAAGTGAAGGCGGCGCGGCAAGAAGTCGTGATCGCTCATGGATTACAAACCGATACCTTGCAATTAGAGGCATCCGGTGAGCAGATTCGTTATTCAACATTGTTTTGCCACGCGCAGGATACATTGATGACTGCTCAAAGTGAGATTTTAATCGGAGAACATCTGATCCGTTTATTTGAGACATTTAGCAAAAAATAATCATAACAGAACAGAGATACAAGGAGGAATTTCATTGAAAAATTATCAAATGCTTAAGAATTTTTTATGGGGCGGAGCGATTGCTGCCAATCAAGCAGAAGGTGCTTATAAAGTTGCTGGCAAAGGGATTAGTTTAGCCGATTTGCACAAGTATTATCCTGATAAAAACAATGCAGAAATTGCGGAAGAACAGCATAAAGGAATGTCTTTAGCTGACGTACAAGCGAACTTAGCCGACACGGCTGGGTATTATCCAAAACGTCATGGGATTGACTTCTATCATACGTATGAGTCAGACTTGGAATTACTTAGTGAGATGGGCTTCAAAACCTTCCGTACATCGCTTGACTGGACTCGTATCTTTCCTACTGGCGATGAAACAGAGCCAAATGAAGAAGGGCTGGCCTACTACGATCGCTTAATTGATAAAATTATCGAACTAGGTATGGAGCCGATCATTACTATTTTACATTATGAAACACCAGTCGAGATTACATTGAAATACGGCGGCTGGAACAATCGCAAAGTAATTGATTTATTTGTTAAATATGGAAAAGTTGTCTTAGAACGATATCAGGCCAAAGTAAAATATTGGATCGTGATCAATCAAGTGAACCTGATCCAATTTGAACCCTTCAATTCCACGGCGATTCCTTATGACACCGTTGATAATTATGAAGAAGCAAGCTTTCAAGCGGTTCATCATCAGTTTGTGGCTAGTGCGAAATTGGCTGCGTATGCTAAAACGATTAATCCTGATATGCTGATTGGTACTATGATGGCCGATTGCACGGCTTATCCTTATTCTTGCGATCCCGATGATGTGAATTTGGCTTTGCGCCGCAATCGGATGCAATATTTTTATACAGACGTTCAATTCCAAGGTGAGTATCCGCAATATGCGTTGAATTATTTTGCGGAAAACGATATACAATTAGAAATTACGGATGAAGATGAACAGTTATTGAAGGATCATCCGATGGATTACTTAGCACTTTCTTATTACTATTCACAGATGGTCGATGCTTCTAAAAATACAATGAGCCCATCATCAGTGACCCCGAACCCGAATTTGAAGGCCAATCCATGGGGCTGGGCTGTCGATCCACAGGGATTGTATAACTCGCTATCACAATACTGGGATCGCTATCACAAGTCGATCATTATTGCGGAAAACGGTTTTGGCATGTATGACAAATTGGAAGATGGACAAGTACATGATGACTATCGTATTTCTTATCTGTCAGAGCATATCGCACAGATGAAACGCGCAATGTATGACGGGGCGGATGTCATCGCGTATTGTGCTTGGGGTCCAATCGATATTATCAGCTGCTCTTCGGCACAAATGGAAAAACGCTACGGCTTCATTTATGTTGACTTAGATAATGAGGGACAAGGTTCCGGTCAACGGATCAAGAAGGACAGTTTTGACTGGTACAAACAAGTCATTGCTTCGAATGGTGAAACTTTATAACCAATTGAAAAGTTGATCAGTTTTGATCAACTTTTCTTTGAATGGAGGTGTAAATATGCTGACTAAAAAAGAAAAAGAGCTGATCGATTACCTAAATATAAAAAAACGCTGGGTTACCTCCGATGAATTGGCGGATTTTAGCAGCTGTACAACAAGAACGATTCGTAATCGTGTCGCTAAGATCAATCAGAATAATCCAGAACTGATTTTGACCAGTCATTTAGGCTATCAATTAAACGCGGAAGTGAAGGTGAGTACGACTGGTACGGAGGATCGAAAATCTCGTATTTTTTTAGAATTATTGAAGCATTCTTCTGAGGGCGTCGATTTTTATGAGTTGGCAGAAAAACTCTACATATCCGAATCAACCTTGAAAAACGATATTCAACAATTAAAAAAGGAAATTACCAACGATGCGATCCAAATTATTTTTGAACAGGATTATATTAAGCTCACAGGTCCTGAACGGGCAAAACGACGGTACTTAATTTCATTGCTATACAATGAAAGTGATCTGCAAGAAAAATTAAAAGTCAGTATTCAGCAGATGATCGGTTATATCTCGCTAGAAAAATTGCAGCAGACGATTCGAGATGTGTTGTCAGAGCATAGCATCCAGATCAATCAGTATTCGTTAAACAATATCGTCTTGCATTTTGCCATCAGTATTGAACGCATTCGCCAAGGACACAGTTTAATGAAAGCTCAGATGAATAGTCAGGCACAGAGTACTTCTGAATTTTTGATTGCTGAAGAAATCAGCGATAAGTTGGCTCAGCAATACGACATTCATTTTTCTCAGGCAGAGCTAGAGCAATTATCTTTATTATTTATTGGAATGCAGAATGAAACACTGACAAAGCAAAATAACCAGCAGCTTTCAACTTTTGTTGATCAAAAAATCATCACCGCTTTACAGGATGTCTTGGCCGAAGTAGAGCGGACCTACTTAGTGGAATTGCATGATGAGGAATTTTTCAATAAGTTGGCGATTCATTTGCAAAGTCTATATTATCGATCGCATTATGAAACCTTTACTCGTAACAGCAGCCTGCTGGATTTAAAAACCGCTTATCCATTAATTTATGATTTAGCGGTGTATATTTCCTCCTTGATTCAGGATCGTTTAGACATTTGGTTCAACGACGATGAGATTTCCTTCATAGCTTTACATATTGGTTCCTTTCTTGAAACGCAAAAGCATTATCGAAATCAAGTAACGATCCAGTTAATCGTAAATGATTATCATGATATTGGCAGGAATTTGAGCAAACAAATCGAAGAACGCTTTGGAGAAAATGTCACTGTTTTAGTCACCGAAAAATGGAAAGTAACGAATAATGATTACGATTTGCTTTTGACAACGGATCGAACTACGGCCTCTGAGTGTGCTGGCTCGGTCTTCATCCATCCCTTTTTGACCAGCAAAGATGTCAAGAAAATCGAGAAACGGATTGACTCTTTGAAAGCGCAACGTGAAAAACGGCGAATGTATCAAGCAATCGAAAAATTTATTTTGCCGGAACTATATTTTAATCAGGTTGATCCTGCGGGTTTAACACCTGAAGAGATTCGCAAGCAGATCAATCAGCGAATGATCCAATCTGGTTTTGTTGATGATCATTTTTCCGAAAGAGTAGAAAAACGTGAACACATGTCACCAACGAGTTTTCCATCCGGTATCGCGGTGCCGCATTCGGTTGAATTAGAGGCGATAAAAAGCGGAGTGGCCATCATGACCTTGCAGGAACCGCTGATTTGGGCCAGTCATCCAATTAAACTGATTGCTTATATTGCGATCAACAAGGATGAAGCAAATGATTTCAACGATTTTTTTGAAAAATTTATCGAGATAGTTTCTGAGCCCGTTAATACAAAGCAGTTAAGTATGAGTGAAGATTATGAAGAGTTTATCTTGCGATTAAAGGCGATGGTGGATGGTGATGAATAAAAACAAGCTAGTCCGGTTGTTGGTGGTGATCATCGGAACTATTATAATGGGCATCGGGATCGAAATAATCGTGCTGGCGAATCAGGGATTTGACTCAGTCAGCACTTTGATTTTGGGGCTAATGAACTTTTCGCCAATTCCCTTCGGACGCTGGAGCCAATTGATCAGTCTCTTCTTTTTGCTGATTACTTTTTTATACAAACGCAGTATGTTAGGAATCGGCAGTATTATCAATACCCTTCTGGTAGGTGAGACGATCAGTCGAACAGCATCTTGGCTTCAAACAGTGAGCTTTTTACAAGAAAATGTATTTGCGTCGCTGGCCGGATTTATGGTCATGGCATTAGGAACAGCTCTTTATTTATCAGGAGGACTGGGCTCAGGTCCGTTAGAAGGTATGATGTTTTGTGTCTGTGATAAATTAGACGTCTCTTTACAGAAAGGCCGGATACTATTGGATTTTCTAATCGTTGCTTGCGGTTTTTTATTAGGAAGTTCACTAGGGATCGGCACTTTTTTCGCGATTTTCTTATTGGGACCAATGATTCAATTCATTTTTTCAATCATTCAAAAAATGCAGCCTATTGATTTCCAACAGCGAAGTAAGAAAGAACAATTATCAGACTAAGAAACAATTACACTCAAGAACGCGCGTAGAAGTGCGTTCTTTTTTGGGTACGGATTTTAGAAAGCATAATCGCTAAATGAAAGCGGTTGTCTTATAATTAAGGGGAATCAGAAGGAAGCGAGGAGGAAGAAAGATGAGCCGAAATAAACAGGTAACGATTAATCCGGAGCATTTTGAAGCAAGCTTTAAAGTGATTGATGCCCATACACAAGGGGAGTTTACACGGATTGTATACGATGGGTTTCCTGAACCTGTTGGTAAAACGATGCTGGAGAAAAAGCACTATGTCTCGGATAATTATGACCATTATCGCCGAGCTTTGATGGATGAACCAAGAGGTCACAAGGATATGTTTGGCTCTCTTTGGACCGAACCGGTGAGTCCTGAAGCCGATTTTGGTGCGATTTTTATGGACGGCACAGGCTATCTGCCAATGTGCGGACACGGGTCAATGGGTTCGGCAACGGCAGCGGTAGAGACTGGAATTGTTAAAGCAACGGAACCGTATACGGATGTAACGATCGATGCACCAGCCGGTTTGATCCGGGCAAAGGTCAAAGTTGAGCAAGGCAAAGCGAAGGCGGTTAGCATTACAAATGTTCCATCTTTTCTATATCAAGAAAATCTAGAAATTCAGATTGAGGGCAGGAAAATAAAGTATGATCTTGCTTTTGCCGGTAATTTTGTCGCCCTGATCAATGTCGAACAGCTGGGGATTAAGGTTGCAAAAGACAACTTAACCGAGCTTGTTGAGCTGGGGATAAAATTATTGACCGCGATTAATGCAGAAATTAGTGTTAATCATCCTCAACTTGCAATTAATGAAGTTGGTACATGCAATTTTTATGAGCGAATCGAATCAGAAGAGGTAAATTATCGAAACGTTGTTGTTTTTGGCAATCATCAAGCCGATCGATCTCCATCAGGGTCAGGCACGAGCGCCTTACTGGCGATGCTGTATGCAAAAGGAAAACTTGAATTGAAAGAGATGTTCATTAACGAAAGTATCATCGGCACTCGTTTTGAGGGAATTCTTTTAGCAGAAAAACAAGTGGGTGAGTATACAGCCGTGATCCCGCAAATTACCGGCAGTTCAAATATTACCGGGCTAGCAACTTACCTAATCGATCCAGATGATCGTTTGAAATATGGCTTTCAGCTGAATTAGACTCATTGCCTAGAAATTATTGCATAAGTTGCTGACCATGTTAAAATGAGATTTAGTTTAAAGAGTTTGAGGAGGAACGCGCTGTGAATCAAAAGCAACGGCAAGAATTAATCGCTGAAAAAGTGAAAATAAAGGGCAGTATCACCAGCGTAGAAATCGCCGATGAGTTTGGCATCTCCAAAATGACTGTGGGCAGGGACCTCAAGGAATTAGAGGCCCGCGGCGTAGTTCAACTTTTCCATGGCGGAGCGATGTATAAGGATTCTAATATTTTGGAATATCCGATATCAGTAAAATCAGATTTATTTGTAAATGAAAAAAAACGAATTGGTCAAATGGCTGCGGAGCAAATTAATAATGGCAGTTCAGTCTTTTTAGAAACAGGCACGACCGTGCTGCATGTTGCGTTAGAACTCACCAAGAAAACAGAATGCAATTATTATACGAACTCGTTACTAGTCATGAATCATCTTTCAAAAGTGGATGATTTGAGTTTGCACGCAATTCCGGGGAAGTATAGAGAGTTATCCAGCGGTTTTCTTGGAATGGAAACACAAAGCTATATTGATCATTTGTTCTTTGATTATTGTATTATCGGAGCCGAAGCGGTGAATTCCGAGGGAAGAGTTAGTTTGCATAACGAAGAAGACGCATTGACAAAGCGGGCGGTGATGCAAAGATCCAAACATAAAATTTTGGTCTTTGATCGAAGCAAAATTGATCAGGATTATTTGTACGGGATTGGCTCTATCAATAGCTTCGATACGGTAGTCACTGATTATTTAGAAATTTTTGATTTTCTATCAAACGATAAAGAATCAGTTGGAAATATCTTGGTTGTCTAACTACTAAAATAGTTTAGTATGTATTTCCCAAATAACGACTGATTATTAGACATTATCTAGTATTGGGTAATGTCTTTTTTTGTGTAAAATTTGAATAGCCAAAAATTTTAAAGCCAAATGTTAAAATGAGTTACTAAATGAGTTGAAATATGTTACTATGTGATAAGAAAGCAATTAGTGTTGCTAATACTAGAGATGAAAGAATACTTTTAAAGGAGAGAATTGCATGCAAATTAACACTAAACTGATCAAGCAACCTGAGTTGGCAAAAGAGGTTAAACCAATCGATCTATCCGCTGAAACAATGGCTAGTAGAAAAGAAGCGCTTTTAACCGAGATGAAAAAAAATGAACTCGATGTGGCGGTCATCTATGCGGATAGAGAGCATGGATCGAATTTTGAATATTTTACTGGCTTCATTCCACGGTTTGAAGAGGCTTTGCTGGTTGTCCATCAAAATGGGAAGTCTTTTTTGCTGTTAGGAAATGAAAATACTAAAATGGTTCAATACGCACGATTGGAAGCAGAATTGATCCACGTACCATTCTTTTCTTTACCGAATCAGCCAATGGAGGACGACGCACATTTTACAGATTATTTGATCAAAGCAGAAATTCATGAGGATCATAAAGTTGCCGTGATTGGATGGAAAAATTTCACCTCGACGATTGAAAAAAATCAAAAATTATTTGATCTTCCTTACTTTATTGTTGATGGATTAAAACAAGTAGTGAAAAATTCTGATCAGCTGACTAATGGTGCCTATCTGTTAATTGGACCGGAAAAGGGTATTCGAACCATCAATAATGCTAATGAAATCGCTCATTATGAATATGGAGCGACCTTAGCAGCAATCGGAGTTTTAACTACTATCAACAGCGTTGAAATTGGCAAGACAGAATTAGAGCTGGCCGGAAACTTAGCACAATTTGGACAGCCAAATTCAATCACGACTATCTGTGCAACGGGAACAAGATTTACAAATGCGACCCTTTATCCGAGAAACAAGCCAGTTGAATTAGGGGATACATTCTCTACATCAGTTGGATATAAAGGCGGACTATCTAGTCGAGCGGCTTATGTGGCCAATTCGAAAGAAGATTTGCCGGAAAAAGCCAAAGATTACGAAGAGAAAATTGCAAAACCATATTTTAGAGCCTTTTGTACTTGGTTGGAAACAATCCAAATTGGGCTTGAAGCTGGGAAAGTATATGATGAAATCGAAAAGGTTTTACCAAAAGCAGAGTATCATTGGGAACTGAACCCGGGCCATTTTGTGGCAGATGAGGAATGGATGTCCTCTCCTTTTATGGAAAATTCACAGAATAAAATCAAGAGTGGTCAATTATTCCAAATTGATATTATTCCTAAAGTAGAAGGATATGGCGGTGTAAGTTGCGAAGATGGAGTCGCCATTGCGGATAAGAAGCTTCGCGATGCGATTGAACAAGAATATCCTGAGGTATGGAATCGAATTGTACGAAGAAGAGCCTACTTGAAAGAAGTTTTAGGTATCAATCTTGCTGAAGAAGTTCTTCCTCTGAATGATACAGTCGCTTATTATCGTCCATACGTATTGAATCATGAGTTAGCCTTCTGCAAAGCTTAATAGTAAAAGCCGATGATCCTAATCATCGGCTTATTTTTATAAATAATCAAAAGACTGTTTTGACGAATGAGTAAAAGGGCTGTATACTGAAATTGAACGAACGGTTCAATTAATAATTGGAGGCGATAATTTTGGAGAATCGTTTAGAATTGATTTATGATGCAGCCGGTCAATTATTTATTAATAAGGGCTTTGCGCGGACCCAGATGAGAGATATTGCTAAGGAGATTGGTCTATCAACAGGGATGCTCTATCAATATTTTACCAGTAAAAAAGATATTCTCAGTTTCATTTTAAAGGGAACGATTGATCCTGAATTTTTCAATAGAGAGCATCATTATCCGATTGATTCACACCTATTTGATGATTTGGATGCAGAAATTATGAAGACCTTTGAAAAGAACCAAGCACAGTTCGATAATCATTTAAAAAATAAAGACTCTGATTATTCGCTGGCGCAAATGTTTTCTGACGCGTTTGACAGTATCTCTAATTACGCGATCAGCTGCTTGATTATTGAGCATAACGAAGATGATCTAAAAAAACTAAGTGAGTATTATCGGGACTATCGCAAACGTTTCTTTAATCAGGTCCAACAATATATTCAGTTGTTTATTGAGAAAGATGAATTTAGAAAAGTAGAAAGTATTCCCTACACAACACGCGCAGTAGTGGAGAGTTTGGCTTGGTGGGGAATGCATTTGAGATATGATGCTTATGAAACGGATAAAACGATCTCAAATGAAATGGCTAAAAAAACCTGTCTGGATTTATTGTTACACGCATATCAAAAATAGCAGAGCCTTGCTCTGTTTTTATTAGGAAAAATGATTAAATGAACCGTTCAATTATTAGAAAGGAAGATAAAAATGAAGAATTGTAATCAGAATTTATCCTTGCTCTTGGGACTATTCACCGTGGCGTTTAGTTTAACCGCCTGCGGATCGGAGAAAGAAGCAAAGCTGGTCAATACGCAAACCATTTCAGCAAAAGCAATAACCAATATTTCTTTAGATTATGATGCCGATGATCTGCGCATAGAAAATTCTAGCGGCAAGGCGATTATTCTCAAGGAGTATTTAAGCAAAGATAAGCAGAAATACTATTCAACGATTGATCAAAAGAATCACACTGTTTCAATGAAGGAGGGGAAACGACCGTTAGGGACAACCTTCAAAAGTAAAATGATTCTAACAATTCCTAAAGACTATCAAGGCAAACTTAATGTACATTCAACCAGCGGAAGAATTACAACAGAACTTAGTGATCAAACATTGGATGGGATCTCGCTGGATACAACTAGCGGTGTCATTGAGACCGGAGATTTAAAAAGTGAAGGAATTTTGTTAGGCACCACTAGCGGAAAAATAAAAGGGAATCATCTAATTACTAAGAAAAACCTGTACATTCAAAGTACTAGCGGTCCGCTAGAGTTCGAACTGCTTAAAGCGAAAGAGATAGAATTACAAACAACGAGCGCCAAAGCTCAGATCAATGAAGCAAAGGGCGGCTTAGACTATGAAACCAAAAGCGGAAATCTGATGTTAGAGAATTTTTCAGGCAGTGGCAAATTAATAGCTAATGGTGATGGAAAGATCAGAGCAACGCTTAAAGAGATTACGAATCATCTATCTTTCTTTTCAAAAAATGGAGACATTACACTCAAGCTGCCAAACACTGAAACGATGGATCTATTTGTGAAGACAAAAGAGGGGAAGATTGATAATCAACGACAGGAATTATCTGAAAGAAAAGACTCTCACGGAACGAAGTTAGAAGTAGAAACAAGAAATGGCGATATCACTGTAAACTAATTTTTTTACAATATTAATTAAATGAATGGTTCAATTATTGAGGAGGGATGAAATGAAGGCTGCGAAACTATTTTGGATTTTTATTTTAAGTTCGATGATTGGTTTTTTGATCGAAAATGGCTATCGCTTTTTTCTAACGGGTAATTTTGTTTGGCATCGAGGAGTAATCATCGGACCCTTTCTGCCTATTTACGGAATGGGTGCCTGCGTCTTCACACTGGTACTTCGCCGGGTTCATTCAACGATAAAATTATTTATACTGGGTGCACTCATTGGAGGAGTGACCGAATTTTTAGGAAGTCTGATCAAAGAAGTTTTATTAGGAATCAAACTTTGGGATTACAGCCATCATCCGTTCAATTTACTCGGTCGTATAAGTCTTGTCTATTTATGCTTTTGGGGAATTTTGTGTGTACTGTTCATAAAAATTATCCTGCCCTTTTTATCCGATTTAATCGAAAAAAGCGGGGTAGGCCGAATGAAAAATATGACGCGAATTGTTTTTTTAGTCTTCACACTCAATCTTACATTTTCCGGTTTGGCTTTGCAGCGTTGGAATGAGCGACAATCAGGTGCGTCTGCTGAAAATCAATTTGAGCGAAGGATGGATTATCTTTTTCCAGACAAAGTGTTGGAAAAAGTCTATCCCAGTTTGGAACAAAGTAATTAGCGAGTAGGAAAAAATGGAGGGTGTATGATGGAAAAAAAGCAATTCTATTGCAGCGCAGAAAGTGTCACTAGTGGGTTATTGCATTTTTGGGGAACTCTGCTTTCAATTGGCGGAACGGTTCTCTTAATTTTAGTATCAGTCAAACAGGATGCAGCCCCAATCAAGTTAGTCTCATTTTGTATTTATGGAGCAAGTTTGATTTTATTGTTTTCGGCATCAACGATTTTCCATATTTTTTACATCTCGCCAAAGGTTCATAGAGTTCTGAGGAAGATTGATCATTCAATGGTCTTTTGCTTAATCGCCGGAAGCTACACGCCAATTTGCTTGCTGGTATTAAAAGGCCTGCTAGGTTGGGTTTGTTTGATTATGGTTTGGTCATTAGCGGTAGTAGGAGTCATTGGGAAAATCTTTTGGTTTAAAGATTCGAAATGGTTTAGTGCAGCCGTCTATTTACTCATGGGATGGGGAATTGTTTTATTGATCAAACCACTTTCTCAAAATTTGCCGTTTGCGGCAATTGTCTGGTTATTTGCCAGTGGGATTTTATATTCGATCGGAGCGTTTATTTATGCCTCTCCCAAATGTCAATTTCATTTGACTGCATTTGGCAACCATGAATTATTTCACCTTTTTGTATTAGCGGGTGCGGCCTGCCATTATTATCTGATTTTTCAATATATTTTATAAGTGGCGGCTGCCAACTCAACAAAATAAAAGCTCCTCTTTGATTTGTCTGGATATTTCCATACGAATCAAAGAGGAGCTTTTGTTTTTAAATCAGATTTAGTTATTCCTTTTGTTTCAATATTACTTTTCGAACTTTTGAAATAGTATCTTGTGCATTGTTCCGGTTTCGGAACATCAAGATGACATAAAGCGAATCAATAATACTCAATTGAGCGATTCGTGATGCCAAAGCTTCGGAGCGAAACTCAATTTCCTCAGAAATGGAGATAAAAACTACATCCCCTAATTTTGCTAGAGGAGAGTTGGCTTGGCTGGTTACCACGATTACTTTTGTTCCTGCTTTTTTGACAGCTTCGGCGATATGAATAGTCTCTTTGGATTTCCCTGAATGAGAAATAAACAGCGCGCAATCCTCTTCTGTCAGCAGAGAAGCTTCCATTAATTGTATATGGTAGTCCGTGCTATGACCAACAGGAATCGGAGAACGTAAAAATTTATGGTAAGCATCGGTCGCAACAATTTCTGAACCCCCCACGCCGAAGAAATAGAGGCGTCTGGATTCTGAGATCATTGTTACGGCCTTTTTCAAATCTTCCTCTTTCAATAATTTACGAGTGTCCGTCAATGTCGTCATATTCGAATCGAAAACTTTTTGTGCCATGACCAGCTCGGAATCATTTTTTTGAACATTTTCATGGACTGTAATAGCAGTTAAATCATTTTCTTGCTTCAATAAAGCCATCTTAAAATCTTTAAATCCATTAAAACCCAACGTTTTCGTAAATTGAAAGAAAGTTGAGTCAGCGATCCCAAGCTCGGAAGCAAGATCACTAATGGAACCATGACTTACTTTACTAGGGTTCTCTAATATGTAATCGGCAATAGCCTGTTCTTTAGGGCTAAAATCTTTGTACAGTGATTTAATTTGTAAGTGAATTGGGCTAGACATCTGCAATCCTCCTTTATCCAATAATCTTATAATTCATAAGATACTAGGTAATCAAAAAAAAATCAACAAAAATATTTTTTCTTTTTTCTATTTACAAAAAAATATTTTTTTGTATAATAAAGTTATAAGATTGAATGCGCTATCAGAAATCGGTTTCTATATTAGTGCTCGTGTTGCAGGACGTTTGTTTTTTGTGAGAAGGAGTGAATGATCTGAAGATTGAATAATCTAGTTAATGGATTGAACAAAAAGGAATTCGATAATTATTGGCAATAAGGCAAGACAAAAAGGAGCATTTGGGATGAAAAAATACAAGATTGCGATTGTAAATTCAAGTAGTTTCGGAAAAATTTTCCATGACCAATTGGAACGACTTGAAAAAATCGGCGAGGTTCGTTCGTTTACAGTTGATGGAGAAATCGGCGGACGCGAATTAGCGGAGTTATTAGCAGGCTACAATATCATTATTGCAAGTGTCACACCATTTTTTACTCCAGAATTTTTTGATTATAAGGATGAACTTATTTTAATTACGAGACATGGTATAGGTTACAACAATATTGATCTTGAAGCAGCACGCAAGCATGACACGCTGGTCTCAATCATTCCGGCTTTAGTTGAGCGAGATGCTGTGGCGGAAAATAATATCACAAATTTATTAGCACTCTTAAGAAAAACAGTAGAAGCGGATTTGAGTGTTAAGAATGATAGTTGGGAAGATCGTGCTAATTTTGTTGGTCGAACATTGTTTAACAAAACAGTCGGTGTTGTCGGTGTCGGCAATACTGGGAGCTGCGTAGTTGAAACGCTGAGAAATGGTTTTCGCTGTAATGTTTTAGCATACGATCCTTATAAATCAGCTCTGCATATCGAAAGCTACGGGGCAAAAAAAGTCGATTTGCCGCAGCTATTAAAAGAATCAGATATCATCTGCCTTTGTGCCAGCCTGAATGAAGAAAATTACCACATGATCTCTACTGAAGAAATCGCACAGATGAAAGACAATGTTTATCTATCTAATAGTGCTCGCGGAGCATTACTTGATGAGGAGGCCATCGTCAACGCTTTAAAATCTGGGAAAATCGCTGGTATAGCAACGGATGTGCTGGAAGAAGAACCCGGACGGAAAAACCATCCTTATCTAGCCTTCACTAATGTCGTTATGACCCCGCATACTTCTGCGTACACTATGGAATGCTTACAGGAGATGGGGGCTAAATGTCTTCGTGATGTTGAAGATGTTGTTGCGGGAAAAGTCCCAGAACGTTCGGTTCAACCACAAAGCAAATGTGTCAGCTAAAGAATGATCTCAGCTTGAGAGGAGGAAATCAATGTTAACCGATTTGAAGGTCAAAGTGGGGCCGCAGTTTTATCGGTATCACGTTGGTGCGATCGAGTTCGTGCCGGAGGTATTGCAAGAGTTTTCAGCGAAAAATGTTTTAATCGTTCATGGTCAAATTTCATTTGAAAAGGCCAAACCTTATCTGGATTTTCTAAATCATCAAGAGTTCGCTTTTCAGTATCTGCAATACACCGGCGAATGCAGCTATTATGGTGCAGAACGAATTGCTGAAGCGGTCAAAGAAAATCAGATTGATTTTATCATTGGTATTGGCGGCGGAAAACTGACAGATCTAGTTGGTTATGCTGCTCATACACTAAACGTGAATTTCGGAGTAATTCCCACATTGGCCAGCAATTGTGCACCTTGGACGCCGCTTTCGGTGATGTATAAGGAAAGTGGAGAATCAGAAGGTAAAAGTGAACATTTCTTACGGCAAGCGGCATTTTTCATCACTGATCCTGAGCTCGTTGTTGATGCCCCTATTAACTATTTTATCGCAGGCTTAGCAGATACTATTGCAAAATGGTACGAATCAGATGCGATTTTGCAGCAAGAACATTTAAAAAATGAGCCTTTCTTACAATTGGCCGGATATACTTCCGAACTTTGTAAAACAGCCATTTTGAACAATTCAGCTAAAGCAATCGCTGATATGAAAGCTGGCGTAGCAACGGAAGAATTTATTCATTTATCAGAAATTATTTTCGCAGTCGCCGGCCTAGTAGGTGGTTTAGGAGATAAGTACGCTAGAAACGCGATCGCTCATGCCATGCATGACGGGATGAGCAAGTTCATTCCTGAGAGTCATAATTTCCTGCATGGTGAGAAAGTCGCTTATGGCATTTTTTATCAGTTAGCGGTTGAAAAAAAGTGGGCGCAAATTGACGTGTTGATTCCTTTTTATCAAGAGCTAAAATTGCCAACCTCGCTAAAACGAATGAATATTTTGCCAGAAGATGAGGCCGTCATTGATCAAATCGTTGCATTTATTGATTCAAAAGAAAAGGTTCATCTGCTGCCGATTCCAATTACAGTCGATTTATTGAAGGAATCAATTTTTGAACTAGAGAATTATATTAATGAGCGTTAGAAAAATTAATTATAGGAATACGAATTAGGAGGAACTTATGGATACTTTAAGTGTAATGCAGAGTCTGTTAATTGCTTTATGGGTCGCTGCGGTAATGTCAAGGTGGCTAGGAGGGGGCGCAACCCTAACGCTACGTTTTTCACCACTTATGACAGGTTTGGTTGTCGGAATTATTATGGGGGATGTTGCCCAGGCGATGATCGTTACTGCGGCTTTGCAAATGATTTATATGGGTGTTTTCTCGCCAGGCGGATCGATGCCGGCGGAACCGTCAATCGCTGCGGCAATTGCCGTTCCAGTAGCATTGTTAGGGAATTTAAAACCGGAAGCTGCGATCGCGGTGGCTGTGCCCGTTGGATTGCTAGGAAGCTACTTATACCAATTCCGTTTCTTCATCAATACATTCTTAGGAAAGTATACAGATAAAGCGGTTGAAGACTTGAACGCAAAGGCGATGAAACGCTCGATTATTTTATACCCAACGATTGCTTCATTTGTTCTATTTGTTCCATTAGTATTTATTGCTCTTTTCTTGGGTGCACCAATCATTGCGGACGTTATCAACGCTTTAGAAGGAACGGTAGTCATTCATATCCTTGAAGTAGTCGGCGGAGGGTTAGCTGCTATCGGTATCGCGACTACAGTATATGTTATTGGTCGAAAAGATTACATAGTCTTTTTCTTCCTTGCTTATTTCATGAGTGTTGTCTTGAAATCTCTTGAAATCACAATGGTTACTTATGCGATCTTTGGCATCTTGATCGCTTTGATCTTCGTTCAATCACAAAAAGGCAAAGGAGCAGCTCCAGCGGCCGAATCGGCAGGATCGAGTTCCGGTGCAACCTTTGATGATGACGATGATTATGATGATGGATTTTAATGAAATACCACGAGGAGGGAAATAACATGACTGAAGTATCAACCAATCAAACAGTAGATAAAAATTTAGCACCTGAAGAAATTACCAGCAAAGATGTCACCAAGGCGTATCTGAGATGGCATTTCGCCAATGAGATCCCACATTCATTTGAACGCTACTTAGCACCATCACTACTTTATGCGATGATGCCGATTTTGAAGAAATTATATAAAGATGACGATTCCTTAAAAGCAGCCTACAAGCGTCAATTACTATTTTTCAATACACAGTTGAGCTGGGGCGGTGGTGTCATCACTGGTCTAATGTCATCGATGGAGCAACAACGGGCACAAGAAGAATACGAGAAAAAAGAAATCTTGATGCAAGATGATTTGATGTATAACACGAAGGCTGGTTTAATGGGAGCCTTGGCCGGAATCGGGGATGCGATTGACTCTGGAACTGTTCAATATATTTTCATTGCGATCGCTGTTCCCTGGGCACAACAAGGAAGTGCTTTAGGCGCATTGTTCCCATTTGTTTGCTTCGCAATTTACCAAGCGGCACTGGGCGTATTTTTCGCTAGACAATCATTCACAATGGGACGAAACGCTACTGGATTGATGCAAAGTACTGGAGTTCAAACAGCGATTGAAGCACTTTCCGTATTGGGTCTGTTCATGATGGGAATATTGGCCGGCAACTATGTAAAAGTCGAGTCGACACTAAAATTTGCGATCTCGGGTCGGAAATTCGTTATTCAAGAAATACTCGATCAGATCGTGCCAGGTATTTTACCGTTAGTAGTCGTTATGGGTGTTTATTGGTTCTACACCAAAAAAGGCCTGAAAGTTACTCAAGCGTTGCTTTGGCTGACATTGATCTTAATTGTTTTAGCCGGAATTGGAATCTTATAATTTAGAAAAGGAAGTGTTTTAAATGGGCGTAATTAATTTAGCGCGTGTGGATGAACGTTTGATCCACGGACAAGTAATGATGACCTTATCACAAAAAAGCGGAGTTAACTCAATCTTCGTAGTGGATGAAGTAGTTGCAAAAGACAAATTCATGCGTGATTTATATAAGAATGCGGGTAGTCGGACAGGTCAGAAAACGATCGTGATCACTCCTGATAAAGCTAAATTCTATTGGGATGAGTTCAATTTTAAAGAATATAACTGTATTTTGATTACGAAAACAGTGAGTGTCATCTACGATTTAGTGAAGCACGGGGTACCGATGAAAGAACTAAATATTGGCGGCATCGCTCAAAAAGATCCAGAAAAAGATTTGTTAGTTACTAAATCAGTTTATTTGAACAAAGCGGATGCAGAAAAGTTAAAAGATATGAATGAAAATTATGGTGTCGAAGATATTTATTTCCAGGCAACACCTTCTGCACCGAAATCCAGTTTGAAAGACGTTTTAAAACAATTTGGGTTATAAGATTAATTAACTAAAAGAACAGGAGAGAGTGTAGATGGAGCAAACAGAGATCTTTAAAGACTGGCTATTTCGTTACCAGTACGTTTACCGCTTGCGTCGGACAGAAAAAAGCAAGAAAAAATTTCTCGCTGCTTTAGTGACGGATATCGCTAAGATGCGTGAAGACGTTCAAGTAATCGAGTACAACCAAAAAAAGAAATATGCCGCTCGAAATGTCTACGTCGGGAATATCAAGCAGGCGGATCGTGTGATTTGTACTTTCTATGATACTCCTCCTGAAAGTTTTGGTTCTTACCAGTTATTCGATCGCAAGGATCAGGCTCAAAAGACGACCAAATTTATTTTGGCTAGTACGATTTTGGCGATTCTTTTTGGAATCATCGGGACGTTGATTTATATGCGATTTTCGGCAAACTCGTTCCAACTTAACTCGCTTAGTACATTGGGCATCATGGCCGTTTATGCAGGTTATTTTGCCTTGTTAGGAAAAGTGACCAAAGGCCTATCTAATCGAAAAACGCTGGTTAGAAATACATCATCGATCTTAGCGATGTTGAAAATGATTGGGGAGAACAATCAACCCAAAGTAGCCTATGCTTTTCTAGATGAGGGAAGTTATGGGACTCAAGGGTTGGACGAGCTGCAAAAGCAAGTGAATACGAACTGCAAAATTTATTATTTAGACAGTGTCGGTGCATCGGCGCCATTACATCTTGTGGGCGAATCGCCGAAGAGCAGTGAAGATCATAAAAATATCGATTATCAAGCAGCGGAGCAAAAGGTGAGCTATCTTTTTAGTGCAAGAAGAGATTCAGATAGCGCTGCTTTTTACTTAAATTCCGCTGATTTAAAAGAGAAACAGTTGAACATGGAAAATATTGCTGCTGTAACGGATTTGTTTCAGTGACAGAAGTGGAGGAAACTATGTTAGGAATCGTTATTGCTACACATGGAAAGCTAAGTGATGGCTTGAAAGATGCCGCGGAGGTGATCGTTGGTACAACGAACAATATTGCCACGGTCAATTTAAATCCTGGTGATGATGTTCAAGAATTAGGAAAGCAAATTGAAGCGGCTGTTAAAGAAGTAGATAAAGGGGCAGGCGTGATTGTGCTGACTGATTTAGTAAGTGCTAGTCCATACAATCAATCCGTTTTGATTACGAACAGTTTAGAACCGGAGCTTCAAGCAAATGTTTATGTGATTGGCGGCGTAAATTTACCGATGTTGTTAGAAACGATCAATCATCAAATTTTGAGTACGCCAGTTGAAGAAACAGCACCAGCCATACTAGCGCAAGGTGCTGACAGTCTGGATATTTGGCACATCTCAAAGGTTGAAGAAGAAGACGATGAAGATGATTTCTAAGAAGTAGAAATCAGTGGATTTTCGCGTTAGTAAAAATCGCACAATTTAAACAAGAATAGGAGACTAAACTTAATGAAGTGGGGCTTTAGATGGTATGGAGAGAAAGGTGACTCCATTTCCTTAAATAATATCCGACAAATTCCGGGAATTAACGGAATTGTTGGAACATTACTGAATAAACTTCCGGGAGATGTTTGGGAGGTTTCTGAGATCCGTGAACTGAAGGAATCAATTGAAAAAGATAAATTGGAACTATTAGGAATTGAAAGTGTTGCGGTTCATGATGCAATCAAGGCCGGCACAGCAGAACGAGATCACTATATCAATAACTACATTCAAACAATCAGAAATTTATCTGAATGTGGTGTTCATATGATTTGCTACAGCTTCAAACCAATTTTTGGTTGGGCAAAGACTACGTTGAACTATGAAAATGAAGATGGCAGTCTGGCTTTGCTATACGATCAAGCAGTCGTAGATAACATGGAACCAGGCGATATGTACAAATTGATCAGCAGTCAATCCAAAGGGTTCCAACTTTCTGGCTGGGAAGAAGAGCGTTTGAGTAAATTCAATTCGCTAGTTGAAATGTATGAAGGTGTAACAGAAGAAGTTCTGTTTGATAACTTACAGTATTTTCTTGAAAAAATTATTCCTGTTTGTGAAGAAACAGATATGAAAATGGGAATTCATCCGGATGATCCACCTTGGGAAATTTTCGGATTCCCACGAATCACGAAAAACTTAGAGGATTTAAAAAGGATTACCAGCATGGTAGATTCACCTTGTAATGGTGTAACTTTGTGTACTGGTGCATTGGGGGCAGACCCAGACAATGACATGGTGGAAATAGTTCATGCCATAGGCGATCGAATCAACTTCGTGCATTTTCGTAATGTTGAGTTTTTAGGTTATCGAAAATTCAAAGAAACTGCTCATTTATCTACAGAAGGATCACTTGATATGTACGCGATCATGGAAGCTTTAATCGAAGTCGGTTTTGATGGTGTGATCCGTCCAGATCACGGTCGGACACTTTGGGGAGAAGTAGCGAGACCGGGGTATGGTTTATATGATCGAGCGATGGGAATTACTTATATGCAAGGCCTGCATGAAGCAATTACTAAAAGTAAAAATGAAACATCTAGCGGAAAGTGAGCGAAAAAGATGCCAGTAAATATGAAGCATAAAGTCTATGAACAACTAGCGCAAACAAAACTTTTACCGCTGTACACAGCAACGGATTTAGATTATCTAGCTAAAGTAGAAGAGATTTTATTAGAAAATGATGTTCCATTGATCGAAGTAACTTTCCGCAGTGATTTGGCTGCTGAAGCGATCAAACGGTTGTCGGAATCCGGTAAATTAATGGTAGGAGCTGGCACTGTTCGAACACTAGCAGAAGCAAAGATTGCTGTTGAAAATGGTGCACAATTTGTTGTTTCTCCAGCAGTCGTTCCGTCAGTGATTGATTATTGTTTAGAACAAGAAATTCCAGTCTTTCCTGGGACCGCAACACCGAGAGATATCCAATCGGCAGCAGAGTATGGGATCAATGTTGTGAAGTTTTTCCCGGCGGATATTTATGGAGGGCTCAAGGCAATCAATGCACTAAGTGGGCCTTTCTATGATATAAAGTTCTTGCCAACGGGTGGGATCAACGAGGAAAACTTTGTGGAGTACCTTGATAACCCTCATGTGATTGGAGTAGGCGGTTCCTTCATTCTTTCTGAGAAAGTAATCATGGAAGATAACGGAGAAAAGATGAAGCAGATTTTACAAACATTGGTTAAAAAAATTAAGTAAAGCTATTAAAAAGCATCAGGAGAATTTGATCTCCTGATGCTTTATTTTTAATGCTTGACTAAAACTTTTAGAGGCGCCCATTTCCAATTTTCTACTTCTGGAAGGTCTTTTCCTTCTGAACGAATGTAATCATGGTGTTTATCCAACGTTTGGTCCATTTTTTGTGAGAAGTCTTTTGCCTTTTCACCATAAACCGCATTTGCTCCATCCTGAGCCAAGTGGAAACGATCCATTTCGCTGAAAACACGCATGTCGAAAGGAGTGGTGATATCACCATTTTCACGATACCCGTGGATATGGATATTGTGATTATGACGATTAAAGAAGATATCACGAACCATGCCTTCATATCCATGGAAGGCGAAAATGATTGGTTTATCCGTAGTGAAGATCGTATCGAACTCATCGTCGCTTAACCCGCGAGGATCAATTTCCGGATGACGCAATTTCAAGAGATCAACAACATTGACAAAACGAATTTTTAGTTCAGGGAATTGTTCATTTAGAATCGACACAGCTACTAAAGCCTCTAAGTTTGGTTCAGTGCCCGCTGCAGCGATGACTAAATCAGGTTCTGCGCCGTTATCTGTACTAGCCCAATCAATGATTTTCAATCCATCTTCCACAAGTACTTCGGCCTCAGCAGCGGAGTAAAATTGTGGGCGAGGGTGCTTACTTGAAACAATCAAGTTAATGACTTGTTTATCTTGCATGGCTTTATCCATAACGGCCATTAAACTATTAGCATCTGCCGGCAGATATTCACGAATAAATTCTGGCTTCTTCTCAGCCAAGTGAGTCAATACACCTGGATCTTGATGTGTGTAGCCATTGTGATCTTGCTGGAAGACCGTTGATGTCGCAATAACATTTAAAGCAGGATATTCTTTGTGCCATGCATGAGCACTAGCTTTGCGCATCCATTTGAAGTGTTGAGTCAACATAGAATCAACCACTCGCAAGAAAGATTCATAACTGGCAAAGAAACCGTGGCGACCAGTTAAAACATAGCCTTCTAAGAAACCTTCTGCTTGGTGTTCAGACAGCTGACCATCGATCACTCGACCTGCTGAAGATTGCCATTCATCAGTACTGTTTTTTGGTTCTAACCATTGACGATCAGTTACTTCAAAGACTTTATTCAATCGATTCGACTTAGTTTCATCCGGTCCGAAAATACGGAAATTTGTTGGATTCTTAGTAACCATATCACGGGCTTGCTGACCAAAAATGATCATATCTTGGGCCGTTACTGAACCGGGAACAGTCGTATCAATTGCATATTGTTTCCAATCCGGCATATCCATCGGCTTCGGATCAATCCCGCCATTGGTGATAGGATTGGTAGACATCCGTTTGTCACCCTTTGGAGAAAGTTCTTTTAGTTCATCAATGATTTTTCCGTTTTCATCGAATAGTTCTTCTGGACGGTAAGATTTCAACCATTCAATTAATTTATCTGCATGTTCCATATCTTCTGAACCCACGGGAATTGGTACTTGGTGGGCGCGGAACGTACCTTCAAGTTGTTCACCATCCCATGTTTGTGGACCTGTCCAGCCTTTAGGTGTTCTGAAAATAATCACGGGCCATTTTGGCATTTCAGCATCTTCAGCTTTGCCTTTACGAGCTTCACTTTGAATGGTTTTGATTTCTTCAATTACTTCATCCAATACTTTTGCCATGATTGGATGAACTTCTACGGGATCATTGCCGGCAACAAAGTAAGGTTTCCAGCCAAGACCTTCAAAATATTTTGCCAAGTCTTCATCACTTTTACGAGATAAAATAGTTGGATTGGAAATTTTTCCACCATTCAAGTAAAGGATCGGTAATACCGCGCCATCGTTAACCGGATTGATGAAGACATTTGAGAACCAGCCACTTGAAAGTGGACCTGTTTCAGCCTCGCCATCGCCAACGACTGTTGCAGCAATAACGTCTGGATTATCTAAAATAGCACCTGTCGCATGGGAAAGGGCGTAACCTAGTTCGCCGCCTTCATGAATGGAGCCAGGTGTTTCTGGAGCAGCGTGAGAAGCAATCCCGCCAGGAAATGAGAACATTTTGCAAATCTTTTTAAGTCCGTCTTCATTTTCTGTGATCTCTGGGTAAATCTCAGTATAGCTACCATCAATATAGGAGTTCGAAACCATTACTTGGCCACCATGACCTGGTCCTTCAATATAAAACATGTTTAAATCATACTTATTGATCGCACGATTCAAGTGGGCATAAATAAAGTTTTGACCAGCAATCGTACCCCAATGGCCGATTGGATGGGTTTTAACATCTTCTTTTTTTAGTGGCTGTCTTAATAGAGGATTGTCTTTTAAATACATTTGTGCAACAGAAATATAGTTGGCGGCACGCCACCAGGCATCGACTTTGTTCAAGTAGTCTTTAGAATCTAGGTTGTTTGACATGTAAAAAGCTCCTTTTTAAGTAAATAATACTTTAATGTTTCCACACACAATATACCTGTAAAGAAATCACTTGTAAACCCTTTTTTGGTATTTTTTACATTAATTAGTATTGATTATTTTTTAAGATAACGGAGACTACTCAATGGTTGCTTTTGTGGCCAAATAACTAGATCGATTAATAACAACGATAGATCGTGAAAAAATTAACTTAATTTTTGTATTGATTACGAATAAAAAAAATAAAGATAGATTGATTGAGAGGAAACCTCAATGAATTTTTGATAGTTCATAATTCCGACACATTTTTTTCTTATTTTTATTCAAAAAGCTCATAGCTTTTTCAAATGTTTGGCGTAAGATGAACTTAACCCTAAAAATAATTCTTTTTCCCCTGTGAAAGCAGGAACCCCCAAAAATAAGGCTGACGCGAAAGCGTCAGCCTTATTTTGTATATACCCATGCGTTAGCGAGCTGTGGCATGAGATGATCGAGTGAATATTTTTGCATATAATGTTCCTTTTCAGGTCTATCGTTGGGATCGTAAACGATGATTTGATCGCTTTGAACATCTTTTTTAATGACCATAATATGACCGACATCAGTGAACTCGCCAGGATTGACGGAAATAACAAGCGGTTGATTTTGATTTAAATGTTGTTGAATTTTTGCTTGATCTTTACCGAGATCTTGCACAGTTAATCCGTAGTTTTGGGCAAAAGCAGGGAAGATCGTCCAAGCAGTTCCCTGGCCGGATTCATAATAGTGATCGCCGCTCCATTGTAGAATCTCGGTAGGGTAGACAGTCCGTCGTTCCCAATAAGAGAGGATCATTGCTAAAGAAGTGATCGCGCAACCGTTTGTTGCCAGATCATTTTTATCGGAGCCGCTGCCATAAGATTTATCGGCCCAGCGTGAGTCTGTTTGTAATAATAATGGAAAATCCTGCCCATGTTCTTGCAAATATTGATTTGCACTTGCAGAAAAGTCCTGTTGGCTGTTGACTTTATTATCGAAGTGAAAAATTCGGGAAGAAAGCATCCCTAAACTTACGATCACTAAAAAGATTCCTAGTAAGATTGAAAATGGACGAATTCGTCGCCGCATAAAAAACACCTCCACTCTATTATTAAAACGAAAAAAGAGTGGGGTGTCATCGGTCAAAAGTTGTAAGTTATTCGAATTCTTCTAATTCTAAGCTAAGTTCTTCCCAACTGAAAAGCTGTTCCTCTTGTTCAGCTTTTTTTGTTTCTAGCTGATTAGTCAATTCTAACAACTGAACATGATCGTTTAGAATATCAGGCTGGCTCATTTGTGTTTCCAGTTCACTGATTTTTTGATCAAGGATAGAGAGATTCTCTTCGATTGCTTCAATCTTGCGTCGCAAACTGCGGATTAATTTTTGCTGTTCCTTGTCTTGATAAAATTTCTTTTTCGGAGCTTCGACAGGAACATTCTCTTTAGCCTGCAACTCGGCGATTTCTTCTTCTTCCTTTTTCTTTTCTAGATAGTAGTCGTAATCGCCCAAATATAATTTGCTGCCTTCGGGAGATAGTTCGATTACTTTATTAGCGATACGATTGATGAAGTAGCGGTCATGGGAAACAAATAACAGCGTTCCTTGATAGTCAATCAAAGCATTCTCCAAAACCTCTTTGTTATCGATATCTAAATGGTTCGTTGGTTCATCCAGAATCAGAAAGTTTTCTTTGTTCATGGACAGCTTCGCTAATGCAACACGAGCTTTTTCACCACCGCTTAATAATGGAATGGTCTTTTCGACGTCTTCACCACTGAAAAGAAAACCGCCTAAAACGTTGCGAATATCTTTTTCTGGTGTAGTTGGATGTTCATCCCAAAGCTCGGCAAGGATCGTTTTATTCCCGTGCAGGTCGGCTTGACCTTGATCGTAATAGCCAATTGTGACATTGGTTCCAAAATGCGGATTTCCTTTGATAAATGGAAGCTGACCGATCAAAGATTTTAACAAGGTCGACTTACCGATCCCGTTTGGTCCGACTAATGCGATGGCATCTTCACGGCGAATATCCATATCAATTGGTTCAGAGAGCGTTTCTTCATAGCCAATCGCGGCATCTTCGACCTGTAAGACGACGTTGCCGGAAACTTTGTCGATATCAAACATAAATTTCGCCGATTTTTCATTCCCGTCTGGACGATCTAAACGATCCATTTTTTCTAATGTTTTACGACGGCTTTGGGCCCGCTTAGTTGTTGATGCACGAACCAAATTTCGAGCAACAAAATCTTCGAGCTTTTCGATCTCAACTTGCTGCTTCTCATAGGCTTTCCAATCGCTTGATAATTGAGCAGCTTTCAAATCTAGATAGCGGGAGTAATTGCCCGTATAGTGCCGAATCTTGTGGCGAGAAATTTCATAAATTTCATTAACCACACGATCCAAGAAGTAGCGGTCATGGGAAACGATCAATAACGCTCCTGGATATCCCTGCAAGTAATCCTCCAGCCAGGCCAATGTTTCGATATCTAAATGATTGGTTGGTTCATCGAGAATCAGGATATCCGGTTTAATGAGCAGCATCCGCGCCAAAGCCAGCCGAGTTTTTTGACCGCCTGACAGGGTGCTGATCTCTTTATCGTAAAAACTTTCGTCAAATTTGAAGCCATGGAGTACACTGCGAATTTCATTTTCGTAGCCGTAGCCGTTCTGATCATTGAAGTCATGCTGAAGCTGATCGTATTCCTTCAATAAAGAAGCATAACGACTATTGCTTTCAGGTGTTTCACCGATAGCTACTTCAACTTCCCGCATTCGTTTCTCCATTTGGCGAACTTTTTCAAAAGCTTTCAGCATCTCATTCCAAATAGTTTCGTTTGAATCTAAACCAGTATCTTGGGCTAGGTAGCCTAAAGTTGCTTGTTTATTTTTTATCACCTGTCCAGCATCTGGTGCTTCGGTGTTAGCGATAATTTTTAATAGAGTAGACTTGCCTGCGCCATTTCTTCCGACTAAGCCGATCCGAGCTTTGCTGGCGACTTCAAGATGAATATTTTCAAATAAAGTGTCGGCACCAAAATAGCGAGCAATTTGATTTGCTTGTAGTAAAATCATTGAATATCTTCCTTAAATTTATTTTTCCGAATGGCTTCAGTCTAACATATTTTTATCAAGGGTGCGATTGGAAGCGGTCATTTCCTTCGAATCGTGATTTTTTCACAAAACTTCGAGCAGGAGCGTTGCAATTTCACTAAGATTCTTGCTATTATAGTGCAGTAGTCAACATTTAAGAATTTTTTTAATAAAGGAGAGTTATTGTGAAAGAACATTCAATTCCAAAAGCGACTGTTAAACGATTGCCGTTATACTATCGGTATTTACGTATATTGAATAATGCAGGAAAAACCAAAGTATCATCGACAGAACTAAGTGAGGCGATCCAAGTGGACAGCGCGACGATTCGTCGTGATTTTTCTTACTTTGGGGAATTAGGCAAACGTGGATACGGATACGATGTCGAAGACTTGATGCATTTCTTCGGTAAAATCTTGAACGACGATCAATTGACTAATGTTGCATTAGTCGGTGTTGGTAACTTAGGTAGTGCCTTGTTGAAATTCAAATTCCACCAAAGCAATAGTATTCGAGTAAGTTGTGCCTTTGATGTCAAAGAAGATATCGTGGGTCGGATTGTGGACGGAATTCCCGTTTATCCGTTAGACAACATGGTCGAACAAATTAAATTGCAGCAAATTGAGATCGCGATCTTGACTTTGCCAGCACAACAAGCGCAACAAGTAGTAGACCAATTAGCTGACGCAGGGATCAAAGGAATCCTGAACTTTACAGCGGCTCGTTTGACTGCACCTGAAGATGTAATTATTCAGAGTGTTGATTTGACTAACGAGTTACAAACATTGATTTACTTTTTGCATCACAATACAGATAACAAATAAAAAGGACTGAGCGCATGCTCGGTCTTTTTTATTTGAATAATGTTTGATAATCAGTCGTTTCCGAATCTTTGGGCAGTTGTTTTAGAAGCTTTTCCAAGGAAGTGAAATCGATAAATCTTGCCTGTCGTGCAATTTCTTTTCCTTCATGATAAACCAAAACAGCGGGAACTGTTAAAACTTCAAAGACCCCGGCCAGTTCTGGTTCCTGCATAATATCCAAATGGTGGAAAGGAACATCGTTGGCTTCCGCAAGTTTTCTTGCTTTAGGCTCATCAACGTGACAGATGCTGCAAGTCTCAGAGGAAATAAAAACCACATTATTATAATCATTACGTATCGCGTCTTGAACGCTGGCTAATTTTTTCATAGGAAAGGTCCTTTCAAAAAAGTTATACTTACTATCTGTAAGATAATCAGAATTGGTCAAATTGTCAATTTTGTTGTCTGATAAAAATAGTTGTTTGATTTATTAAAAAGCGTTATACTCTCTAATGTACTCGCGGGTGTAGTTTAGTGGTAAAACAGAAGCTTCCCAAGCTTCCGTCGCGAGTTCGATTCTCGTCACCCGCTTTATTTTGAACACCGCAGCTTTGGTTTTGCTAAGCTGTGGTTTTTTTGGTATCTTTTACTTTTCTTTTAAAGGCCCCTTGCTATTCAAACGATGATTGATGTATGCTAAGGGTGATGTGAGGGGCAACTCTCACTTAGGGTAATTTATCCTGATTAAACCAACGTTTGTGGCTGAGCGTTGGTTTTTTTGTACTTCTATAAAAATGAATTATGCGAAAAAGAATATTTAAAATTGCCGTTGATTTGTAGAAAAGGCTTACTTTAATGAAGGGATTTGTTTGTATAAAAAATAGCCCTTTTTGTATTTGAAATTACTAGAGTTCTCTTGATTGTAAGAATATACTAATTGCTAAATCGAAGGAGGGAAGAAAATGATGTTTGAGGGAGTATATCGTTGGGTAATTCGAATCAGCATTGCATTAGCGGCATTTTTCTTTGGTTGGGGAATTATTTTCTATTCTCGTCTTCCAAATAGGATTCCGATCCAGTTTGGTTTTGATGGAAGCGTGAATAACTTTGGTAGCAAGCCGGCTGTTTTTTTATTTCCGATGCTTTTATTACTGGTTGCGTTGATCGGCAGAAGTAATTATATTGATATGAAATATTCTACAGCGAGTGGTCAGAATCACCTGTATAAAATTATTATGTGTGGGTGTTTGATATTAATATGCGGCGTTGGAATGTATTTATTTCTCTTGTATGCACAGATGTTGAGATAAAAAAATCCTCACAGGGAGGATTAAGAAGTAGTGATGCCAAATAGACTTAAGATCAAAAGCAGTAGGGCCGGCAGCATTGAATTCATCGTGTTTAGCATCCAATGAACCATGATAGAGCTCCAAATATTTTTGGAAATCAGATAAATTAAACCGAAATAGACGCCTATAACCATGTAAGGGACCATAGCGTATATATTCCCATTAAAATTGTTCCAATGAATCAATCCGAATAAAATACCTTGAACAAAAAGCATGATCACTTGCAGTGCTTTGCTAGAAAAGCTTCCTAACAATAAGTAACGAAAGGTTAATTCTTCAGCAAAAGGAGCAAGAAAAGGTGCAACCGCAGCTAAGAGTACCCATCCTGAACTAAGTGTTTTTGAAGAATCGTTTGTCGAGGAGCGAACTTGAAGGAGTTCACTAGGGATTAAATTACGAACGACCTGCAGCAATATGAAAGCACCAGCAACTAAAAGGATGCTCAGCAACAACCGTCGAAAAAGTTTTTGTCGGAAAAGTTGCCATTGAGCCTTTAAAAAATCTCGGAACAGATAAATCATGACTAAAAATCCTGTTAAAAAAAGCAGCGTTGAAGCTAACAAGGCAATTTTTGGATTTTTATCAACGTGAAGAAGTGGAAAAAGGATATTTCCAATCAGTAATTCTAATGGAATAACTAGAAGTCCCCACCATTGTTTTTTATTTGTTACCATATTTTATCCCCCATTCTTTTCATAGTGTAAAAAAATAGAGTGAAAGTGTAAAGCAATATGGAACATTATAGATTTCGACTTTGATTGTTTTGGTATACTAGTACTGGGGAACGTATTTCGCTTTTTTGTTTTAGCGCAGTATATGAGTTTAAAAGGAGTTGAGGGTTTGTCGGATTATCAAATGCAAAAAACGATGGGGAAATGTTTCCGCAGTAAAGGGTCCAGTATAACTGGAATTATTCGGATTTTGGGTAGCTGGTATGATTATAAAGTGATTTACGGGCCGCCCGAGCCTGAGGATATGCTGGAAGTAATTGACTTTACTAGTCGGGAATTGTTAGTGGTCATCAATAATAATCTAAAAGAAAGTGATGTGAATTATATTGGTAGTATTTAATATTATTTTATTAGTATTAGCTGTTGTTGTAGTTTTGTTTGTTGTAAGTCAATTGATTGTAATCGTTCAACAAGGTGAGGTTAAGGTAGTTGAAAGTTTTGGGAAATACGTTAAGACGCTGGATCCAGGGTTACACTTTTTGGTTCCAATTTTATATGTGGTTCGCCGTCGAGTGTCGTTAAAACAAACACCGATCCAAATTGAGCCTCAAAGTGTCATTACTCGTGATAATGTAATTGTTGAGATTGATGAAGCAATCAAGTATCATGTGACAGATGCAAGAGCTTTTGTATATGATAACGAAGACTCTGTCACGTCAATGATCCAGGATTGTCAATCCAACTTACGGGGAATTATTGGTAAGATGGAATTAAACGAAGTATTAAACGGAACTGAAGAGATCAACGTAAATCTTTATGAGAGTGTCAAAGACATTACTGCAGGCTACGGTTTGTCGATTGATCGAATCAATATTGGTGAAATTTCGGTTTCTGATGAGATCGTGAACTCAATGAATAAATTAATTACGGCAAGTCGAGATAAGGAATCGCTGATTACAATTTCTGAGGGGAAAAAACAATCGGTCATTTTAGAATCTGAAGCAAAATCATCTGAAATGCAGATTGATGCAGAAGCGCGAGCAAGACAAACCAAAATTGATGCGGATGCACGAGCAGACCGTACACGAATTGATGCAGCGGCGGAAGCTGATCGAATTGCCAAAATTACGGAAGCAGAGACGGCAAGAATCAAAGAAATTAATAAAGCGATTGCCGAAAGCAACCTAACTGATGAAATGATTGCTTATCTAGGCATTGAGGCGTTTAAACATGTGGTTGAGAATAATGGCAATACCGTCATTATGCCAAGTAATTTGACCGAGCTTGGCAACGTTCCGGCAATTAAGGAAATTTGGCAACAAACTAAATAGACTGTTGGTTCTGTTTTTCAGTTTCGGCAGTTCTAGTAGATCGAATGACGTGATCAGGCATTAACTTATTTTTAAATGAACTAGGAGCTGAAGTATCATCGCAACAAAGAAACAAGCACCTAAAATAGTTTCAGCAATCGTTGTTCTATTGGCGGGGCTCTACGGTGTCTACTCACAGGTAGGATCCAATAATGATTCAAGTAATGAAGTAAAAGAAGTCAGTGTCAGCAAAATTTCAGAAGTTCCAGATTTTGATGGTAAACATCAAAGGATTCAATTGAATCATAACCGTCCTAATTTTTCTAAAAACGACCTTTCATTAGAAGATGGAACTTGGACGCGCTTTTCTGACCTGGATCAGCTGAATCGTGTAGGCTCGGCTAATGCAATGTTGGGCAAAGAGTTGATGCCTCATCAAGAGCGCGAGCGATTATATGTGAAGCCGACTGGCTGGCATCAAAAATTTTATAATGATAAGCCACTATATAATCGAGCACATCTGATCGCGTTTCAATTTTCGGGAGAAAACAATAATCTGAAAAATTTAATGACCGGTACAGCATCCTTGAATGATCCAGGGATGAATGAGCATGAAATTGCAATCGGAAACTATATTCGAAAAACCAATCATCATGTGCGCTACCGTGTGACTCCTTATTTTAAAGGGGAAGAGTTAATTGCTCGGGGTGTTCAGATGGAGGCTCAGAGCATTGAAGATGATCAAATCTCATTTAATCTCTTCGTTTATAATGTTCAGGACGGCATCAAGATCGATTATCAGAACGGGTATTCACAAAAGGAATAAAAAAGAGAATCATCCATTTTTTTGGATGATTTTTTTTGCAAAAAAGACACTGTGAGACAAGCCGCTCAAACCACTATCAGGTAAAATGGATGTATATATCAATAAATAATAAGAAAGCGGGTGTTATGATGCAATGGAATGAATTATTCAACGCTGACCAGGAGCCGACTGAACAACAAATTACAGAGTTTATTTCGAGTCCTTTATGGCACGATTTAGCTAATCATTTGATCCAAACCTATCAAGTGAAACCTAAAAGTGTCTATAGTGGTTGTTCAATGGGCGATGGTTATTGGAAAGGCTGGAACATAAAATTTAAAAAAAGCGGAAAAGCGCTATGTACGGTTTATCCAAAAGAAGGTTACTTTGTTGCGATGGTCTCTTTTAGCGCGAAGGAATTAGATGAAGCGGATTTATTGGTGCAAATGTGCGATGAATATACTAAAAATAAGTACCAACAGGCAAAATCCAGTAAATTAGGTAAATCGATATCCTTCGAGGTAACAAATGAAGATATTTTACAAGATATAAAAGAACTTGCTGCACTGAGAGTTCGTTCGACAAAAAAGAATAAGCTTCAGAGTGTCTAAGAGAATTTTCTTAGGCATTTTTTTATTAATTTTTAAAATGCTATTGTCAATGAGAGATATATAATCGAAAATGGATATGGGATTTGAAAAGATGCCATCCTATATCCATTATTTAATATAAGAATGATGCTATACAATTAAATAGGAATAGTTATGGTTAAGGAGAAGTATATGAAGGATTATCAGAGGGAACGCTATAATGCAGCTGCATTAACATTGAGTAAAAAATTAGAACGAAGAAATTTTGTCGCGATTATTTGTCAAAATTTGACGGCGGCGAAGAATCAAGCTTTAGAATTGATCGATCAGGATAAATCAGTTGGTTTTGGCGGTTCGATCACGGTTGAACAGTCTGGAATTATTGATGAGTTGTATCAACGAAACCAAAAGATGATTGACCGTGAAAAAACAAGTTCAGCGGAAGAACGACATCAAGTCATGCAACAAGCATTAACAGCCGACTACTTTTTGACGAGTATCAATGGTGTCACAGAAGACGGGGAGTTAGTGAACATCGATAGCGTAGGAAATCGTGTAGCTGCTTTAACTTTTGGACCGGATAAAGTATTGGCATTTGTAAGTATGAGGAAAGTCTATGGTAATCTGGCCACAACTCTTGAGATGGTCCGTAAGAATACTGCGCCATTGAATGCTCATCGTCTAGGATTGGAAAAAACACCCTGTATCAAAAAGGGAAATTGCGGAGATTGTTTACAGTCTGAATGTATTTGCAATACGATTGCGGTAACAAGACGTTCGATGTCTAAGGAACGTATCATAGTCTTTCTAATTATTGATGAGATTGGATTGTAGAAATAATTATTAAACGTAAAAAGAATCGTATTTGCTATTGATAATTGAAAACCGTTGATCTAGCAAGATATAGAGAAAAATAAAAAAACCGAGGAAAACTCCTCGGTTTTTTTATTGCTTAACTTAATGAGCTGCTATTTTCCATAACTTCATCAATCAACCCATAAGCTTTTGCTTCATCGGCGCTCATAAAGTTATCACGATCAGTGTCACGTTCAATGACTTCGATCGGTTGTCCAGTACGTTCAGACAAAATATTGTTCAAACGTTCGCGCGTTTTCAAAATGTGACGTGCAGCGATTTCGATTTCAGTTGCTTGACCTTGCGCACCACCAAGAGGTTGGTGAATCATGATCTCAGCATTAGGCAGTGCGAAACGTTTGCCTTTTGCACCAGCTGTTAATAGGAAGCTACCCATTGAAGCAGCCATACCAAGAACGATTGTTTGTACGTCAGCTTTAACAAAATTCATTGTATCAAAAATTGCTAAGCCGGCAGATACGCTACCGCCTGGTGAGTTGATGTAAAGATAAATATCTTTTTCAGAATCTTGGGCATCCAAGAAAAGTAATTGGGCGATGATAGTGTTCGCCATATCGTCGTTTACCTCGCCGCTTAACATGATGATACGGTCTTTCAATAAACGAGAATAAATGTCGTAAGCACGTTCGCCACGAGATGATTGTTCAATGACTGTAGGAACTAAATTCATAGTGAATCCTCCTTAAAATATTGTTCATAAATTATTTTAGCACAAACAAGGTTAGATTGCTAAAACTTAAGGAAAGTATACATCTTTGGTCAGTTTTGGTCAAATAGAAGGCTCCGTTTTTTTAAACAGGTCAAACTATCCTAGATTCATGAAAATATGGTACTATTAATAGCGCATAGAACAGTGTGTGGTTGAACTTAAAATTTTTTAAAAAATTTATTTTTTTTTCGGCTGAGATTGCCGCACTTTCAATAATTTAGCGGAGTGCAAACGTGCCGGAGACCGGTTTTATTTAATAAATAATTCCGTAATTATGAAATAGGAGGGAAAAACGTGGAAATCGCATTTATTGGTCTTATCGGCGTATTAATTGGGGCAGGATTAACGGGGATTGCGGTCTTTTTTGTCTTCAAATATATTGACCTGCGCCATCATCGTGAAAGAGAATTGGAACATCAGGTAAAAGAAATCGAAACGATTAATCTCTTAAATAAGAAAGTCAATGAGATCTTATCTAAACGAAATGTTTTAATGCAAGATTATGTGGCGTTCAATTCATTTGACGACTGTTACATCACAATCGATGATTTCATTTATTTGAACTCATTTGCCGCACAAAATAATTTTTATCTGCCTAATTATTTGATTGAAGAGTTCTTCAAAAATATTTCACATCGTAAAGTTATTTTATCTCCCGAGGAAACAGTTAAAATTGGCGGGTATACGTATAAAGGCGGACGAATTGTCATGGAAACTTTTTCCGAACAGCTTTTGGAGATCTTGGATGAAAAGAAACAACAATTGTCTCGTTTGACAAAACAGCCTTTACGCCATTTCAATGTGCAATAGTAAGTTCACGAAAAACCGTGAACAGATTTAAATCAGATTGTATTTTATAATCTGTGATTACAGACGAGGTGATAATAGATGACAGTGATTATTGCTCATCGCGGGAGTGCTGGGACTCACCCAGAGAATACATTACCTGCGTTTATGGAAGCAGTGCGGACAGGTGCAGACGGTATCGAGTTGGATGTCCATTTGACGGCTGATCAGCAATTAGTTGTGATTCATGATGAGAGTGTTGATCGTACGACAGACGGCAAAGGTCTGATTCGTGAATTGACATTAGAAGAAATAAAAGAATTAGACGCTGGCAGTTGGTTTGATGAAAAATATCAAGCGACGAAAATTTCAACGTTGCAAGAAGTTTTGAATTTATTGTTGCAGATGCGTTTTCGCGGCTTTTTATGTATTGAAATTAAGACGAACAAGTTTCATTATCCAGGTATTGAGGAAAAAATTTCATCGGTCATGACTAGTAAAGAATGGCCCTTTACCTATTGGTATACGAGTTTTAATATTGATTCGTTGCGTATCCTGCACGAGTATGAACCAGATGCACAATATGATCTGATTCAGAAAAATGATTTAGAAAAATATAAGACTGTTTTGGATAGCGATTTTATTGAAGGGGTTCATCCGAGTTATGATTGGGTGAAGCAAAATCCTAGTATCGTCAAGGAATACGAAAAGGCGATTCGTCCATGGACACCTAATTTATATGAAACGATGATGGCTTGTTTTGAAAACAAACTCGCTGGAATCATTACTGACTTCCCAGAAAAGGCGATTCGAGCAAGAAGCAGGTATAATAAATGAAAGTAATCGCAATCGTGGGCCCGACTGCTGTAGGCAAAACGAGCTTGAGTATTGACTTGGCCAAACGTTTTAATGGGGAAATTATTAGCGGTGATTCTATGCAAGTGTATCGTGGATTGGATATCGGAACTGCTAAAGTTACGGTAGAAGAGATGGAAGGAATTCCGCATCATCTGATTGATGTACGTGATATTGATGAGAGCTACTCTGCCGCAGATTTTCAAAAAGCGGCTAGACAGGCGATTCAAGAAATCAGTCAACGAAATAAGTTGCCAATTATTGTAGGTGGTACAGGACTGTATATTCAGTCTTTGCTATGGGATTTCAAACTTGGCAGCGAGGGCGAACCAGAGGATGACTCGTTACGGGAAAAGTACGAAGCCTTTGCAGAGAAAAATGGAAACCAAGCTTTGTGGAAAAAATTGCAAATAGTTGATTCCTTAGCTGCAGAAAAAATTCATTATAATAATCGAAAAAAAATAGTTCGTGCGTTAGAGGTTTTTGAACTGACGGGGCACTCAATCTTGAAACCAAAGGATCGGCCAAAGAAACTTTACGATAGTTTTTTGATCGGTTTGAATACGGACCGAGCTGTTTTGTATCAACGAATCAATCAACGCGTAGATTTGATGGTTGAACGGGGCCTTTTAAGTGAGGTCGAAATGCTTGCAAAAAATCCGAATGTCCAGGCTGCGCAAGGGATTGGCTACAAAGAATTGTTTCCTTATTTAGCGGGGGATTCTTCACTGTCGGAGTCGCTTGAAGAAGTGAAGCTGCATTCGCGCCGTTATGCTAAGCGACAATTGACATGGTTTCACAATCGTATGTCTGTTCATTGGTTCGATCTGGTACAACAACCAGAATTAATTACAGAAATCGAAAAAACTTTAGCCGATTGGTTAGCGGATGACACTTCTGATTTTTGCCGCTAGTCATGGTCGAGACGGAAATGTTTTCACATGGAACTAGTATTGGAAATATGAAATTAAGATTCTGTTTGAATGCCACATTCTGAGAGGCACATTAGATAAGAGAATCGTTTTTAGTATAAGCAAGGGGGAAGCGGATTGTCAGAAAGAGTCATTTTAGTCGGCGTCGAGACAGACGAGAGTAAATATAACTATTTAGAATCAATGCATGAGTTGGCCGGACTAACCAAGACGGCTCATGGCGAGATAGTTTTTTCATTAACACAAAAACGTCCAAAAATTGATCGACAAACGATTATCGGCAAGGGAAAGGTGGAAGAGTTGGCGCAACTGGTTGATGCCCATGAGGCAGAACTTGTGATTTTTAATCACGCCTTATCACCACGTCAAAGCCAAACAATCGAAGAGCAAGTCGGTGTTCCGGTAATTGATCGAATTCAGTTGATTTTGGATATCTTTGCACAGCGTGCGCGTTCGAAAGAAGGAAAACTTCAGGTTGAATTAGCGCAGTTAGATTATTTATTACCACGTTTAGTAGGTCAAGGCCATAGTTTGTCACGTCTAGGTGGCGGTATCGGTACGCGTGGTCCCGGAGAAACTAAGCTGGAAACTGATCGTCGGCACATTCGTCGGCGTATTTCAGCAATTAAAAAGGAATTAAAAGAAGTTGGGGCTCACCGTGAACGGAGTCGTCAAAAACGCCAACAATCCAGTGTTTTCCAGATGGGACTGATTGGTTATACGAATGCTGGAAAGTCAACAATTTTGAATTTATTGACAAATGCGGATACGTACTCTGAAGATCAATTATTTGCGACCTTAGATCCGCTAACGAAGCGATGGCATTTGCCTCAAGGAATGGAAACAACCATTACTGATACGGTTGGGTTTATTCAGGACTTGCCGACACAATTAGTCGATGCCTTTCAATCAACTTTGGAAGAAAGCAGGGGTATGGATCTTTTGTTACATATCGTAGATGCCAGTGCTGAAGATCGTCAACAACAAGAAAGAACAGTGATGAATTTGTTGAAAGAGCTTGAGATGGATACCATTCCAATGCTGACTATCTATAATAAGGCTGATCGAATCGATGAGTTTACTTTTACGCCGACGTTGTTTCCAAACGTTTTGATTTCTGCAAAAACGACCAAAGGGAAAGAATTGCTGGCTGAGGCGATCAAACGTGAGATTATGGACCTGCTGGATCCGTACTTGCTTACCTTGAATGCTGATGAAGGTCAGGCGTTAAGTGAGATGAAACGAGAGACTCTTGTCTTGAGCGAAACCTTTGATGAGGAAAAGGAACAATATATCGTACGAGGATTTGCAAAGAAGAAGTCTCTCTGGATTAGGAGAATGGAAGATGAATTGGACAACTGAGCTGGCGCCAGAGTTAGTTGAAAAGATCGATAAAGTTGACCACAAAATTGCTGACCGGCTTCAGGCAGTACGAGAAGTTGCTTTGTCGAATCAAGCTAAAGTATTATCGGCTTTTAGAGAGAATCATGTTTCGGAAAGTCATTTTTTAGCGTCAACTGGGTATGGAAACGACGACCAGGGGCGCGATGTTTTAGAAGCTGTTTATGCGCAAACGTTTGAGGCGGAAGCCGTCTTAGTTCGTCCGCAAATCGTTTCAGGGACCCATGCGATTTCTACTGCACTATTCGGCGTGCTGCGGCCGGGTGATGATTTGCTTTATATTACTGGAACTCCTTATGATACTTTGTTAGAAGTCATAGGGGTGCAGGGAAATGGAATCGGATCTTTTAAGGAATATAATATTGGATACGATGAAGTGGATCTTTTAGCGGACGGAAATGTTGATTTTGATGGGATTAAGCAGAAAATAACTGATAAAACGAAGGTCATAGCGATTCAAAGATCACGTGGTTATGCATCGCGACCATCATTTACTATAGAAAAAATCAAAGAGATGTGTGATTTCGTTAAAACCATCGCACCGAATATCGTTATTTTCGTTGATAATTGCTATGGCGAGTTTGCAGAACTAATGGAACCAACGCAAGTCGGGGCAGACTTGATGGCGGGTTCATTGATCAAGAATCCAGGTGGTGGGATTGCTAAAACAGGTGGATATATTGCTGGAAAACAGGATTTGATTGAGCGCTGTGCTTATCGTTTAACTACACCAGGTGTAGGAGCGGAAGGCGGGGCAATGTTGGGCAGTGTTTTTGATATGCTGCAAGGCTTTTTCTTAGCGCCGCATGTAGTTAGTCAAGCTGTTCAAGGAGCCATTTTTTCTGCTGCCTTATTAGCGGAATACAACTTAGACTCAACACCGAAGTGGGATGAACCGCGAACGGACTTGATTCAGTTGATTGATTTCCATAATCGTGAAAAAATGATTCAATTCTGTCAGGCAATTCAAAAATATTCACCAATCGATGCTTATGTTGCGCCGATACCCTCTTATATGGCTGGGTATGAAGACGATATTATCATGGCGGCAGGAACGTTTATTCAAGGCGCAAGTATCGAATTAAGTGCGGATGGACCGTTGAGAGAACCATATTCATTATATCTTCAAGGCGGTTTGACCTTTGAACATGTCAAGGTTGCAGTAGCGAATGCTGTGAATGGGGTCTATCATCAATCATAAAAAAACCGAAGTCCAAACGACTTCGGTTTTTTTATGCATTCATTTTAGCCAACTCTTCTTCAAGAAATATTAATACTTGATCATGACTGAAACGTACAAGATAGGTATGGTTCTCATTTTGATAAGCTACAACTATTCCAATATATCCCGTCATTGAATGTTTCTTCTTTATTTGAACGGTCTCACCAATTTTGAATTTTGGCAATATTACACCTTCTCGCTTCTTTTTATCTATTATAACAATTTTTTTATCTTTTTAAACGTTGATTTAATCAGCTTCGTTTTGAAAAAACGAACATTCCAGAATTCTATGTAAGGAAATCTGACATTAGCCCTTGACGATTGGTCTATCGGGTGGTATCCTTTTTTCAACATCAAAAAACAAGGAGGAGATGTTATGCGGGAAAAAGAATTGCGACGTTCGCTTGCTGTTTTTCCAATTGGTACAGTTATGAAGCTAACAGATTTGACTGCAAGGCAGATTCGGTACTATGAGGAGCAAGAACTGATTCATCCAGAACGAAGTGAAGGTAACCGTAGGATGTATTCTCTAAATGACATTGATGTGTTGTTAGAAATAAAAGATTATTTATCCGATGGACTTAATATGGCAGGAATTAAACGGGTCTATCAAATGCGTCAAGAAGAAATCAAAGCTGCCAAAGAGAAACCGTCATTGACCGACAAAGATGTCCGCCGTATTTTTTATGACGAAATGTTAACCCAAGGTGGGTTACAACAGCAAAATCCATATCAATCACAAGGCCCAAAGCTATAGTGATTGTGGAATATAAAAAAATGAAGTGCGAGGAAGGGATTAGATATTATGCCGAAAAGAGATCTAAGTAAAGAGGATATCAAACGAATTGTCGAAGAAGAAAACGTCCGCTTTTTACGTCTGATGTTTACAGATATTATGGGGACTATAAAAAATGTTGAAGTACCAGTTAGTCAAATGGATAAAGTTCTGGATGATAAAATGATGTTCGACGGTTCATCTATCGAAGGGTTTGTACGAATCGAAGAAAGCGATATGTATTTATATCCAGATTTGACTACTTGGATGATCTTCCCATGGGAAAGCGATCATGGAAAAGTTGGACGTTTGATTTGTGATATTTATGGTCCGGATGGCGAACCGTTTGCTGGAGATCCGCGCGGAAACTTGAAGCGTGTGTTAAAGGGAATGGATGAATTTGGTTTCACTTCATTCAACTTAGGTCCTGAACCAGAGTTCTTCTTATTCAAGATGGACGAAAATGGCGATCCAACATTAGACTTGAATGACAAAGGTGGATACTTTGACTTTGCTCCAACGGATTTAGGTGAAAATTGTCGTCGCGACATCGTGTTAGAACTTGAAAGCTTAGGCTTTGAAGTAGAAGCTTCGCATCATGAAGTGGCTCCTGGACAACACGAAATTGACTTTAAATATGCGGACGCGATCGAAGCTTGTGATAATATCCAAACCTTTAAATTAGTTGTTAAGACAATTGCTCGCAAACATGGACTACATGCGACATTTATGCCAAAACCTCTTTATGGTATCAATGGATCAGGTATGCACTGCAACATGTCATTGTTCAATGACGAAGGCAATGTATTCTACGATGAAGATGGTCCAATGAAATTAAGCAAAACTGCTTACCAATTTTTAGCAGGCTTATTGAAACACGCACGCGCATACACGGCAGTATGTAATCCAATCGTTAACTCTTATAAACGTTTAGTTCCTGGTTTTGAAGCACCCGTTTATGTAGCTTGGAGCGGTCGCAACCGTTCACCACTGATTCGTATTCCAGAATCACGTGGACTATCAACTCGTCTAGAATTACGTTCAGTTGATCCAGCTGCTAATCCATACTTGACGATGGCTGTTTTATTAGAAGCAGGCTTAGATGGTATCCGTAATGATCTAACACCGCCTGCAGCGGTTGATCGTAACATCTATGTGATGACAGAAGAAGAACGCAAAGAAGCAGAAATCTATGATTTACCATCTACTATCCACAATGCGATCAAAGCATTGCGTAAGGATCAAATCATGGTCGATGCTTTAGGTAATCATATCTATACGAATTTCAATGAAGCAAAACGCATGGAATGGGCAGCTTTCCGTCAAACTGTCTCAGAATGGGAACGCGATCAATATTTAGAACTTTACTAATCCAAACTCGCAACCGCTAGAAAATAATGTTTCTAGCGGTTTATTTTTTGGTCAAATCATAAAAGGGGCAGATAAGGGGCAAAATTAATAGTTGATTGTCTCAATTTTATCCTTTAATGTGTCCTTCATTTTATTAGTGACATGGGTATACACCTGTAAAGTTGTTGAAGCATCATTGTGTCCCACTCGATCCATAACCACTTTAATTGGTATATTTAACTCAGCCAAAAAGGAAATATGGGTATGCCTCAAATAGTGTGACGAAACCGGCTTTTGTATACCAGCAAACTTCGCAGCATTTTTAAGGCATGGAGCAAATGTTCGATAATCAATCGGATTGCCATTAGGGCTAGTAAAGATATAACCTGAATCAATATACTTGCTTGTTGCTTTGTAGAGTTGATTCTCTTGCAATATCTTAATAAGGATGTTGGTTGCACATGTAGACAACACGACGTTTCTATTTGCTGCTTTAGTCTTTGGAGTGGTTCGTGTGACGTTACTATACGATCCGTTTCTAAAATCGATTGTTCCATTTACACTTATATAACCCTCGTATAAATCTTCTTCTCTTAAAGCAATTAACTCACCATAACGTAATCCAGTCAGCGCCAAAAATTCAACCATGTCTGCCTTACGTTGATTTGGTCGCATTTTATTTAACTGATCAATCACGGCTCTTAATTCATATTTTTCAAGATATTTTTCTGGTTTTTCATCTTGCCTTAAAACTAAATTCAATTTAAAATTAGGAGATCCTGCAGAATATCCTTCTTCGCTTGCGTGAGAAAGTATCATTAACGTAAAAGCTTTTATTTTTTTTACATAATTCAAAGAATACTTTTGGTCGTAATACAAATCTTCAATTCGCTTTCTGAAAAAAGGTAAATCAATATTTTTAATTAACATATCTTTACCAATAGCTCTCAAAAGTGTTTTTTCAGTAGATTCGAAAGATAAATATGAGGAGTTTTTTACTTTCCTTTTGTAATTAGGCTTAAATAATTCCAGTGCCTTTTCGAAAGTAATGGATTCGAGCTTAGGAGCGTTAATCTTTTTATTTATCTTTTCTTGAAGCTCCACAGTTGCTTGCTTCTTAGCCTGATTAGATTTACTGTTAAGTGTGAGGGAAACTTTTCTGCTTTTTTCTGTGTATGGGTCAATGTATCGTTCAGAATATTTATATTTCCCGTTCGGTAATTCTTCAATCCACATGTTTATTCAACTCCTATTTTTTGATATAATAGGCACAGCAAAATAAGCCTATTGTATTAGGTGAATTATTTAAGCACATCCACTCAATCTTTGGTCGGGGAGAGGGGATGTGTTTTTTATTTTATTGATTTAAGTGTTGGATAGCATAATCAGCTTCTTCCACTGTAAATTTACTGCCATATTCAGAAACTAATTGATCTCTTATCGCTTCAGGTGACAGCGCCATAGTATCTTGATAATTCTTTGCAGTTTCCAAAGCGTTCGCATTGTAGTCAGCTTCTAGGTTATCAATAGCGTATTGTGCTGCTTCTGCTGTAAATTGACCACCATACTCAGATGTTAGTTGGTCGTATATACCGGATTTTGACATGTGCATTGCACTCGAATAAGATTCAGCTTGTCTAAGTGCGGAATTGTATTCAACAGGGATGCTACTAGCTTCGGAATTTTCTTCACTTGAATTTAAGCTAGATTCTGATTCCTGGGCATAGTCATAAGTTGATGACGATTCTGAAGTATTACCACCAACATATTCAATATCTGGGTCGGGTTTTGGAGTTTCTTCTTCAGATCTTTGCTGTTTTGCCTTCTCGAATTCTTTGTCAAAATCATATTCACTTGAACTAGAAACGCTAGTTTGATTTTCTTCAGAATTATTATTTATCATCCCGCTAATAACTAAAACCATTGCAAAAACTATTAATCCGATGATTACCCAAACAATCGGATTTTTTAAATCCTTTTTATCCATTTCTTAACGCTCCTTTTCTGATATAATAATATACACAGTCTCAGAAATGAGAACCCTAGCCGAAGTTGCACCTTCGACTGGGGTATTTTTTAAATAATCACACGACCGATAAAATTAATATCCGAATTTTCAAAGTTAAATAGTAAATCCGTATAATCTTTGTTCAGAGATACTAATCTAAGTACTTCTGTTTCTTCATAAACATAGACTTTCTTTATATAAGCTTCGCCATCTACCTCGACCACATAAATCCTACCGTTTTGAATAGTGTCTATGCCTTGTTTGAATTCATCCACATACACGATATCACCAGTATCAAACAACGGCTTCATAGAATCGCCGACAATTTTAAATATCCAATCATGTTCTGGTGCGTCTGCTGGAACTTCGACTATATCTTTGTCAGCTTCATAGTAGTTTAAAATCCCAGTACCAGCTGATAAGTACGCCTGCACCTCTTCACGGTTATTTTGAATAGGGAATTGAACCACATTGCTATTTTGTTCTTCAAGTTGCTGTTCAGCAAAGTTGTAGACTTTGGCTTGTCGAGACCTTTCCAATTGGCTATACACATCTAATAAATTATCTATTTTAGTTTGTTTTTTATCGATAATCATTATTTTGTTTTCTAGAGAATTTTTAATATCTAACGCCTCGAAAAGTTCGTCCGAAGTTAAACCCAAAGCCGTTGCATAAGTTTTGATATTATCTTCATCTAGGGATCGGTTTCCGTTTTCATGGTTAGATATAGTATTTTGACTGTAGCCAGTTAATTTACTAAGTTGTTCTTGAGTAAGTTTTTTCTTTTTTCTTGCGTCCTTTATAACCGAACCTAAAATATTTCTCTTCATTAAAGGCACCTCCTTCACGGGATAATAATATCACATTCTGATAAACGTGTAAATAAAAATATCTCGAAAAGTGATAAAAATCCATTGACATATATCTCAAATAGAGATATTATTGATTTATCAAATGAAGGAGGCGATTACATGAGTACGATGGAAAAAAAGAAAAACTTAAGAGTTGAGTTTTTGAAGCCGAAGTTAGAACTCAAAAAAGCTAGGCTTGCAAATGAATGGACTACATCTTACGTTGCTGATTTGATTGGTTTGGAAAGACGTCAATATGAGTTAAAAGAAAAAGGCGAGTATCCATTCCATGATTATGAAATGTACATTTTGGCAAAAAGCTTTAACAAAAAAGTATCAGAATTATTTTTTTAAAATCAAATATCTCTATTTGAGATAAAAACAAGAAAGGAAAGTAAAATATGAATACACCACAAATTTTTAACTTTGAACAAAACGAAGTTCGAACGTTTCTGGAAAATGACGTCCCATATTTTGTAGCGAATGACGTTGCAAAAACTTTGGGATATAAAAATCCAAGCAAAGCTACTAATGATCATTGCAAAAAAGCGATTGAAACATGGGGTAACGATTCGTTAGGTCGTCGCCAAAAGTTCAAAATCATTCCAGAATCAGATGTTTATCGCTTGATTATCAAATCGAATTTACCAAGCGCTGAGAAATTCGAATCTTGGGTAATGGAAGAAGTCCTACCGCAAATCCGAAAGCACGGCATGTACGCAACAGATGAACTACTAAACAATCCAGACTTGCTGATCGAAGTAGCAACCAAACTCAAAGAAGAAAAGACACTGCGCCTGATTGCGGAACAACGAGTAAATGAATTACAGCCGAAGGCGGACTACTACGACCGAATCCTAAACAATAAAGGATTAGTTACAGTTAGTACGATTGCTAAGAACTACGGTATGAGCGCAGTAACATTTAACAAATTACTTCACGAGCTAGGTATTCAATACAACCAAAGCGGAACGTGGTTGCTATATAGCAAGTTCCAAGACAAAGGATACACGCATATTGAACCATTCGATTATGAAGACAAAGATGGCAATCCACAAGTGAAAACGCGTATGAAATGGACTCAAAAAGGACATATTTTCTTATATCAAGAGTTGAAGAAGAATAATTACTTGCCGATGATTGAACGTGAACAAACAGCGTAGGAGGTGTACAAATGAAAAAAATTCAACTATCGGACGGAGCACCTAGTGACATCCGAAGAACCGAAGTTAGTCAAAAAACAAAAGAACTCTTGGATAACACAAAAAAATTATGTAAAAAATCGGGACTATCCTATGTAGAGATAAACAAAGCCCTCTATCTTGCAGACAAAGAGCTCTATATGGAAAAGATATCTAGTTAGTGCCATTCGTTTTGCTTTTGTTCCTCTAGGTATTGCTGATACTGTTCGTCAGTTGCTCCAACAACGTACGCAGTATTGTAATACACTTGATCGTTATCACCAATCAGATCAACTAGTTTAGGACCAACACTTAAAAGCAACCAGCCTTTTTGTAATAACTCGTTTGCTTTTGAGTTTGCAGCGTCATCATCAAATTCTAGTGTAAAAACAATTTTTGAATAATCCATAATTTTCACCTCACTTTCATAGTGAGTATACCAAATGATAGGAGGATAAATAATGACTGAAAAAATAGCCTTAGCAGAAACCATCAAATTGCCTCAATTATCAATGCCAAAGGATGAAGCGATAAAATACTTCGGATTTGAAGGGCATGAATCTACATTTCAAAGATTGTTAGCAGAATTCAAAGTACATCCTGATTACAAACGTGGTTATCGAGCACCGACATACAAAATTGTGCTGATAAACATCAATCTGTTTGATCAATTTTTGGATTGGAAGGACAAAAATAAATTTAAATAAAGGAGGTAACAGCATGACTACAGATGAACGAATTGCAACAGCTTTAGAAAGCATAGCAAATAGCCTCAGTACTTTGGCAGAAGATACTAAGGCAAATAAAGAGTTAAAAGAAACACTTATTACAAACGTTAATGATATGCAAAAAGCAATTGAAAAATTACAAAGTGATCCTTTTGGATTAGATGAGAAAATAAAATGAACAAAAAAATTATAGATGATTTTTCAACATGTAGAAATGACGTAGAGAAATTAATCGATGGATTAATTAACGAAACGCTCGCGATCTTTGATTCTTATGAAGAAGCGATAAGAGCTATTCAACAACTTAAATATAATCTCACTGGCCCTATCGGATGTTTGATTATTGAAGAATCAATCGAAAAAATTAGGAGCATTGCATTGAAAAAGGCCACTAAATAAATAGTGACCACTTGCTGATAAGAAAATTATACAACAGAAAGGAAGTAGCAAAATGAAAACTGGAATTTTTGAAACAAAGTATTACACAGAAGAAGGTCAATTCACATGTAAATGGTTAATGATTTTTGGTAAGTGCCTATTTATTAAGCATAAAAAGGCAGCCTAAAGAGACCGCCTCATGGAAAAGTTATTTTGTATACGTTGTTTTATCACAGCTTGGGCACGGTGGTAGCGTGTCCGTACGATCATCAAGTCTTACTTTTTGACCGCAATTTTTACAAGTATACGTTCCTTTTCCTGGTTTTTCACCAGTAGTATAAGCCATAAATTTTCATCTCACTTTCCAAAATAATTATAGCACCACACGAATAATAAAATCGCTTTTTATAAGAAAGGAAGTACCACATGAAAAATAAAAAAATTGCACTAGGAGTTAGCGCTGCATTGTTTCTAGGATCAACTGTAGGATTCGCCGCAGGCGCTGGTTTCTTTGATAACGCAACAACTGTTGAACAGAACATCTACAAACTAGCTAACATTGCTACGCAGAACAAACAGAAGGCAGCAGACGTTCAAAGCAAACTTGATCAAACGACTAGTCAACAAAAGAACCTGCAAGATCAACTAGACAGTTTGAAACAGCAATTGGCAAACAAACAAAACGAGGTAAATGCGAAGCAGTCTGAAATCGAAGCTAAACAACGTGAAGCCGAATCTAAGCAACAGGAAGTCACGCAGAAACAGCAAGAGGCGGATAAGCTGCGTAATGAACTATCTAACGCTCAAAATGATTCAGCACAAAAAGACGCACGCATGGCGGAGTTGGCAAATTTGAGCCAACAAAAAGTAAACGAGTTGGGCCAGTAGGGGGGTTAAAAGATGGATCAAAAAGAACTGAACAACATATTAGCGAAACATAAGAAATGGTTATATGACGAAGAAGGCGGCGAGCGTGCCAACTTACGGGGGGCCAACTTACGGCGTGCCAACTTACAGGATGCCAACTTACGGGGTGCCGACTTACGGCGTGCCAACTTACAGGATGCCAACTTACGGGGTGCCGACTTACGGAATGCCGACTTACAGTATGCCAACTTATGGAATGCCGACTTACGGAATGCCGACTTACGGAATGCCAACTTACGGAATGCCTGTCACGACTCGTCAACGGCTTTTCTATCCATTCAATGCCCAGAAGAGGGATCGTTTATTGCCTACAAGAAAGCAAAAGGTTTGGTTGTAAAACTGTTAATCCCAGATGATGCCAAACGGTCAAGCGCCACATCTAGGAAATGCCGTTGTGATAAAGCAAAAGTTCTTGAGATTATGCAACCTGATAAAACACCTTCAAATATAACGTCTGTACCAAGCAACTATGATCCGGATTTTGTATACGAGGTAGGGAAAACAGTAATGGTTTCTGATTTCGAAGAAGATCGTTTTGTTGAATGCGCGGCAGGTATTCACTTTTTCATCACGTTCGGTGAGGCGGAGAAATATTAGTAGGGGGTTTAATGATGAAACGACTAAATTTTCAAACGATCCTGCTTTCGATGATCGCAATTCCAGTTTTCACGTTAGTCAATATTTGGCTGGCATACGGCTACATTCTACTTTTCTTTTTAGCGATCGGATGGGAAAAGAAAAAGCCAACCGAGGGGGCTGATTATGAGTAGAAAAGAAGCTTTGCAAATTGGAAAAATGATCGCTGATCGGTGGTATCAACGAAACGAATCAACAATCTTAGCAAGACAGAATATCGAGCGAAGGAAAGCGTGGGAACAAAAAAGCTCACTACGCCGGGAAGCAATTAGTGAGCAAATGAAATTCGATTTGAGGTGATTATATCATGAATAAGCGAATCCGTAAAAAATATCTTTCAGTTGAAGAACAAAAATTATTAGCCTTGTACAAGGATTGCGAATCAGTAAGTTTTTACAGACATAATGATTCTTTGGAAAACGCTGAATTATTCACATCAATGATCGGAAAACCAGAAATCGAGTCTAGCAGAGGGACAATCTGGTTTTCTTCTACACAAGACAAAATCTCAGCAACTGCCTTTATTAAAAGTTAGGAGAATGAAGAAATGAATACTCTTGAAAAATATGAAATTGAAGAACTTGAACAGACATCCGTAGATGGTTGGTCTATCAATGATATCGGCGGTGCTGATTGGGCGTTAAGAAAAATTTCAGCTCTTCAAAGTCAGAATGATGAAATTAAGAAGTTCGCTGATTTGGAACGAGAAAGAATCGCCAGTTGGGAGGCAAAAGAAACAGAAAGTAATAATGACAGAATCAGCTTTTTCGAAATGAAGCTAAGTGAATACTTAAATAAATTACGGAAAGATGATCCTAAAGCTCGAATCAAAACGCCACATGGAAC
>NZ_JAQDPG010000014.1:0-108613 GCF_027659535.1 Enterococcus malodoratus
CAGTAAGCACTACTGGAAAGAAGTTGAGGAGTATGTCAAAGAGATCCGCTAACGTCGCCTATCAAGGAGGAATTTGAATGGCAACATTGTTGTTAATTATTTGTATTGCAATTACGGTTGTTGGAATATTGTTAATGAATGAGTGGGATTACGATCTGTTGGGCTATATTTTATTAATCTTGGGATTAGTATCAGCGATAGTTTTCGGAATAACTGTAGTAGCTAACATGGACGAAGTGGCTTCTGGTAAAGTCATCAATCAAAAAATATCGATGTATCAAACGGAAAACAGGAATATAGAAGAACAAGTCGACGCACTAGTTAAACAATACATGGAGCATGAAGATAATACATTTGAAACCGCTAGGTCAAAAGACACTATGACGCTTGTGTCGTTGTATCCAGAGTTAAAATCAGATTCTTTAGTCAAAGAGCAAATCAGCGTATACAACAAAAATAATGCTCAAATCAAAAAACTTAAAGAGAAAAAGATTGACGTTTCAGTAGCTAAATGGTGGCTATATTTTGGGAAATAATTAATTGAACAACGGAGGGCAAATTATTGGAGACGAGAGTTAACGAATTATCTGAAAAACAATTAGATGAATTGATTGAGCGGATTGTAATTTCAATTCGAAAGGACCGCGAAGAAGAAAGGAAGCAATTTAAAAAGTACGCTGAGCATAATACATCACTGCTACTCCGTTATTACCATAAGCTAAAAGGTCATACAAATAGCGTGAAAGAACAGTTAGAAGCTGACCAGGATACGTTTTGGAATCACAACTGGCTCGATCTAAGCGCGTTAATGCAGAATAAAGCTAAAACTGTTAAATTAATGGATCATGTAGATTATGCGCTAGAAGTATATGAGAAAGTTTGCAAAAATTCTGACTCATCAGAGGAGCGACGACGGTATCAAATCATCATGCGAAAGTATATAAATGAAAATCGGCAATCCGATCAAGAAATAGCAGATTATTTTAATAAGGACCGAACGACTATCAATAGAAATTGCAAGGAAGCCATTAAAGATCTATCAGTTATTCTTTTTGGAGTGGATATGCTTAATTACTGGTAATTTCATGCACTAATCGCGCACCACGATGCAACAATCAAAGATATATAATAGTAAAGTGAAATAGTTTAAATAATCCATCAAGCAGACGACTCAAATTAACTTTATTGGCATGAAGTTTCTCCTTATACCTCTTAACATATATACGTCTAGCTTGGTGGATTTCATTGGCGGCACACAAAAAAATAAATGATGAATGGAGTTGAAAAGCTTCATTTCGTTTAAAGTTCACGTGCCGTCTTATCATATTTTTGACGCGTAGCTCAGTTGGTAGAGCACCTGACTGTTAATCAGGAAGTCATCAGTTCGAATCTGATCGTGTCAGTACGGAACCTACGGAAACAATCAATCTTATCGGATGCCGATTGATTGGCTGCATTTACCAGCGTGCTGGGACTCAGTTAAAAGGCATAGAATACTATCTCAGACGTGGGACGCTCTCAGTTGTAGGTTAGGGGAGCATTGATGGAGGCTCATTAGTGCCAGCTGAAATTTAAACTAATGGTGTAGCAACCGAGCATTCCCATCTGCCAGGCATGGAGTAACAGTGGGTTCCATAATGGAGTAGGTTGCTTAATACATACCAGTACCGCAAACGCCTCTTAACAATGCGGACCACTTACGGTCGTAATACATAAGGAAAAAACAAATCATTGTTTGTAGGACTAGCGAGCTTTTGTGGCGTTAGTCTGATTTTTATTTTGAGGTGGTCATTAATGGCAATAAAATTATCAGATTACTATAACGATGAAAATATGAAATTATCAGATGAAAGAATTGAAGAACTGTTAATTCAATATTCCCAATTATGGGGATGGGATTAATAATCAAGATTGCTCCGGCGGTCTTTTTATTTTACTAACAGGAGGAATTCAGATGGAAGACATTAAAGTAAAAGTTGATAAATCAGTTATTCAAAAGGGAATTTTAGACAAAGCGGTGGAATTAATCAGTCAGATTGAGGTTGATGAATTAACAGATGTTGATTTCACTACTTGTGACTTAGGCGGTAGTTTCCAGGTGAGACTTAATATTGAGTTCAAAAATACTGAAGAATAGATCACTCACCCGAGTGTTCTTTTTATTTATTTGAAAGGACTGATCCAATTGAGAAACTACTGGTACTTGTCATTGTGTGGATGCTATCCGCAACGTTCAATGTCTGCCCAGATAGCTAAACGCTACACGATAGTCGAGCTGACAGATGAAGCAACACCACAAGAGATAGATCAGTATAAGTTGGTTCTCATTGGTATTGGTTGGTTTAAGGATGAACATATACAGGCAAACATAAAGAGGTGGTTGTGGTGACATACTTTGAATACTTGCAGCAGTGTTTCAACCATGCACGAGATAAGTTACCAGACACATACACCGTAGATGATGTTGCTATACATGTATTGAAGACTCAGATTCATAGCTATCCTGATGGTAGCAGCAAGGAGCAGACGCTCGCGTGGTTAAAGTTCTTTAAGTGGATTAAGGAGGAAGAGTAATGAGGTTAGTAGATTACATTCAAGAAGGATACAACATAGTGACATCTCCATACACGGGAAGAAAGGTTAAGGATGCCTATCCTGATGTCCTTGTATTTACAGATATGGCTTTAGATGCCATTCCTATAGGGAAGTTATTAGTAGACCGGTACTATGCTAATCGTCCAGCTGTTCTTAATGCTAAGCCACTTCAAAACGCTTATGCTATTGAACGCTTTACTTGCGAGTTTACTGGTTATGAGATAGTAGTACCAATGACAGAAGAGCCAAGAAGAAAAGTAATGCAACAGATCAAAAAGAGGATTGATGAACTGGCGTTAGATGATAGAAGTAATGCAAACCTACTAGAAATCAAACTGAAGGATACTGATTCGGTCCCTGAAGTGTATTACAAAGGTGAGAGGTTGGATGAGCTGCCTAAAGCTTTGGCAGATATCTCGTATCATTACAGGACGACCGGAGAGTGGCCTGATGATTCAGCCAATGACATCAACATCGAATACTACTCAACATCGAATGATAAGTACCTCGATAAGAAGATCATTGGACACAAGCGGGACATGTAGATGATTGAAGTAACAACTAAAGCAGATAGAGCTAAGTTCTATTCATCAAGCGAGTGGAAGCGACTAAGGCAAGAAGTACTGGAACGTGATCACTACGAGTGTCTGTGGTGTAAAGAAGAGGGCAAGGTTACAACTGTTAATGATGCTATCTTGGAAGTGGATCACATTAAAGAGCTTGAATATCATCCAGAACTTGCTACTGATATAGATAATCTAAGAACATTATGCAAAGAATGCCACAATAAACGGCATAGTCGTATGAATTATCGCGGAGCAGAACGTAAGAAAAAATTTGATGATGAATGGTGGTAGGAAATCATACCCCCGGTCGAAATATTTTGGCTAAAAATAAAAATTTTGGAAACCGGTGGATGGGTCAACTCCACAGATCTATTGATGATACGCGTATAACCCCCCTCCCCAGAAGAAAGGAAGTGATTGGATGGCGGATTTAAAAATCAGAAATGAAAAAGTAGCAGCTGAGGAAAAACGATTGAATGACTTATTTTACGATCTTGCAGATGACAAGAAAAAAGTCGTTTCTGGATTAGTAACTCAAGCAGCTAGATTAAAAATTTTGTTAGATGAAATGTGGATTGATATTTCTGAAAAAGGAGATTATGAATTATTCTCACAGTCAGAAAATCAGATTCCTTACGAAAGGGAGCGGCCAGTTGCTAAACAATATAATGCACGAGATCAATCGTATCAGCGAATTGTCAAGCAGTTAACAGACTATTTGCCAGAAGAAAAACGAGAAGCAGCTACAACTGCAGCTTTGGATGGTAGTGATCTCTTATGACGTTGCTACAACCATATTTTTTTGACGAATACGTGGACTTGTACGAGCGAGGTGCTATCCCTTTTAACAAGGAACGCATTCAACTAGTCGAGTATTTAAAAAAAGAAGTTCTGGTCCGAGATGATTTATATTTCGATAATGAAATGATTCAAAAATTTATTTTATATGCTGAGAAAAATTTTTTTCCTTTAGCAAAGTATCAAAAATTCATGACACCTTTCATTTTTCTTTACAAAAAAGAAGATGACGAGGTGTTTTTTAATGAAATTTTGAACTCGATAGCACGCGGTGGTGGTAAAAATGGTTTTATGTCAGCTAGAGACTCGTTTTTTATTTCTCCACTTTACGGAGTTCGAAACTACGATGTGACGATTACAGCCAATTCCGAAAAGCAAGGGAAAGTGAGTTTTAAAGAAGTTTACGAAACCGTTCAAGCAAAACGTTTAGAACAGCAATTTTACCTGACAAAAATGGCAATCACGAACCGAGTTACGAATTCTATCTTTAGTTATCGGACAAATAATCCTAAAACCATGGATAGCGCCCGTGATGGTTGTCTTGAATTTGATGAAATCCATATGTTTGAAAACTCGGATATTGTTGATATCCAGCGAAGTGGATTAGGGAAAATCAAACATCCACGCACATTTTACAACGGTACAAACGGGCATGTTCGAGAAGGTTTTTATGACCGAACATTAGAACGAGCACAAAAAATTTTTACTGGTGAAAACAAGAATGATCGTTTATTCCCGTTTATATGCAAACTGGACACGATCGAAGAAATGGACAAGCCAGAATTGTGGTCGAAAGCGAATCCGATGTTTGAAGAAGAATCATCCTACGCAAAACGCCTGTATTCAGCGGTTATGGATGAATACTTGAAATTAGAAGAAGAACCCTCTGGTCGCCGTGAGTTCGTTGTAAAACGGATGAATTTTACAGAAGGCGACATGGAAACGGATATCACTACACATGATAAATTAATGGCTACCGATCAACCTATTGGTGATTTGAAAGGAAAATCATGTGTGGCTGGTTTTGACTATGCCGAAATTCGGGATTTTGCGAGTGTTGGGCTGTTGTTTAAACGTGAAGAGAAGTTTATTTGGATGCAGCATAGTTTTGCACGGAAAGAGTTCTTAGATACATTCAAAATTAAAGCACCGATAAAAGAATGGACGGACAAAGGTATATTCACAATTGTGGACGCGCCGTCTATTTCTCCCCAACTACTGATTGATTGGTTGAACGAAAAGCGTGAACTGTATCAAATTGAAATGGTGTGCGCGGATGGTTACCGAATGGATTTACTGCAACCGTTACTTGAAAAAGAAGGGTATAACTATGAATTTATTCGAAATATTCGTGGCGTGCAATCGAAAGTGGCGCCAATTATTGAAGATGGTTTTGCGAACGAAAAATTTATTTTTGGCGATGATCCATCGATGCGATGGTACACAAATAACAGCTATGCAAAAGTAGATAAATCAGGAAATAAAACATTCTTGAAAAAAGAACCAGTCCGTAGAAAGACAGATGGTTTTCATGCCTTCTTAGCGGCTTTATATAAACGAGAAGAAATTCAAGATGTTGATTTAGAAGGCTTTTTTGACATGATGGAAAATTGGGACTTTTAAAGTAGTGAAGGGGGGTGTGTAAATGGGAGTATTTCAATCGTTTTTTGATATTTTCAAAAAAAATTCAGAGATTGAATCAAGCTATGATTTTGATGCGTTAATCGATGAATACCATACACTTTACTTGAAACACCTAGCCATCGATACGTGTGCTGAGTTTTTAGCTCGGTCTTTTGGGCGTTCAGAATTTAGGATTCGAAAAAATGGGCAACCGCTTAAAAATGAATGGACGTATTTGCTGAACGTCAGACCGAATTTAGACCAATCTGCATCATCATTTTGGCAACAAGTCGTTTATAAGTTGATCACGCAAAATGAGGTTTTAATTGTTTTGTCTGATGATGACCAATTATTAATCGCAGAAAGTTATGTCAGAAAAGAATATGCATTGTACGAAGATTATTTCGAAAGCGTGTGGTTGAAAGGGTATGAGTTCAAACGAAAGTTTCCAATGAGTGAAGTAATTTTTCTCCAGTATAACAACAATGATTTGAGTCGATATGTACGTGGCCTGTATGAAGACTATGCCTCTCTCTACAATCGCATGGTTGAAGTGGCAATGCGCAACCATCAGATTAGAGCAACTGTTACTGGTAAAGAAGGTCGCGGTTTTGATGACAAGTTACAAAAGAGAGCGCAATCGTATATTGATAAGGTTTATGCGAAATTCAGCAAAGAATCTATTGCAATTGTCCCGGTGCAAGCCGGACTCGAGTACAACGAACTAACAAATACAGTTGGAGAAACGAATCAGTCGATTGATGAACTAAAAAAGCTAAAACGACAGTTCGTGGATGAAGTCGCTGATATTTTAGGTATCCCTTCTACAATCTTGCATGGTGAATTAGCAGATTTAGAAAGTGCGCAAACAGTACTGAATAAATATTGTTTGAAGTCATTGAATAAAAAAATTGAAGATGAGTTAAACGCAAAAATCATTGATAAAACCGAATTTGTTAATGGGACGGAAATCAAAGTTGTAGGCGTGGACAAAAAAGACATTTTCGATCTGGCTGATGCGGTAGATAAATTAATTTCAAGTGGCGGATTCAATCGAAATGAGATTCGAAAAGAAGTCGATTATGAAAGTATTGATGGTGGTGACGAGTTTTACATCACCAAAAACTATGAGAAGGCAGCGAAAGGAGGGGAGGAAGTAGATGACGAAACTGGAAATTAAAGGAACGATTATTTCGAACAATCAAAAATGGATCTACGATTTGTTCGAAATGGATAGCACAGCACCGCGTGACGTTGTTTTACCCGAAAACAACGAACCACTAGAGGTCGTGATTAATTCGGGAGGTGGTGACGTATATGCAGGCAGTGAGATTTATACAGCTTTGCGGGCTTATCAAGGTGACGTAACTGTGAAAATCGTAGGTATTGCTGCAAGCGCCGCAAGCGTGATTGCAATGGCTGGAAACACAATTGAAATCAGTCCGACTGCTCAAATTATGATTCATAATGTTTCAAGCGATGCTGCTGGCGATCATCGAACGTTAGCTCACAAAGCAGAAGTGCTGAAGAACTACAATCTGTCGATTGCAAATGCTTATATCGATAAGACGGGCCTCGAAAGAGAAAATTTGCTTGAGTTGATGAATCATGAAACGTGGCTTACCGCTGAACAAGCAGTAGAAAACGGTTTTGCTGATAAAGTCATGTTTGAAAGCACCGAAGCACCTTTACTAGTAGCAAGTGTCTCGCCGGTTATTCCGCCAGACGCGATTTCAAAATTAGCAGAAAAGTTAAAACCGCAGTTTGATTTAGATGAATTGGCAAACAAAGTAGCGGAAAAACTAAATACTGAAAAACAAGAATCGATTGAACCAGAAAATGCTGGTTTGAAACGGTTCTTTTTTTAATAAAAAAATAAGGAGGTCATACTGAATGACTATGAAACTATCAAACGAATTCAAAACAATTCGTGACAACTTTTTAGCTGCTGTTAATAATAACGAGCCAGCTGAAAAACAAAATGAACTATACGGTGCAATGCTCGATGAATTGCTGAACGAAGCAAAAAAACAAGCGCGTGCTGAGGCAGAAGGGTTAATTGCTGAAAATCCGGCAGATGCGAAACTATCTGCTCGTGAGCGCAAATTTTTTAATGCTATCAGCACAGACGTCGGTTATAAAGAAGAAAAATTGTTACCGCAAGAAACAATTGATCGAATCTTTGAGAACTTAACTACTGCCCATCCACTATTAGCTGAAATCGGTTTAGTAAACGCAGGGCTACGATTGAAATTCTTGAAATCTGAAACAAGTGGTGTTGCTGTATGGGGTAAAATCTTCGGCGAGATCAAAGGTCAGTTAGATGCAGCATTTAGCGAAGAAGAAGCAATTCAAAGCAAATTGACGGCGTTTGTAGTTGTGCCTAAGGATTTGAAAGACTTCGGACCAGCTTGGATTGAATCATTTGTGGCTACTCAAATTGATGAAGCTTTTGCAGTGGCTTTAGAGGCTGCTTTTTTATCAGGAGATGGAAATGACAAGCCGATTGGTTTAAATCGTCAAGTTCAAGAAGGTGTAGCCATTACTGGTGGTGTTTATCCAGAAAAAACTTCAATGGGCGATTTAACATTTGCTGATTCAGCAACGACTGTTAAAGAACTAACGAATGTTTACAAACATCATTCAACTGACGAAAAAGGTCACGCAGTTGCTGTAGATGGAAAAGTTGTCATGGTAGTTAATCCTAGTGATGCTTGGGATGTCAAACGTCAATATACTTCATTAAATGCGCAAGGAGTATATGTAACTGCGTTACCTTACAATTTGAAAATTGTTGAATCATTAGCGCAAGCAACTGAAAAAGTTTTAACGTTCGTAAACGGCCGATACGATGCATATATTGGTGGGGGCATTACTTTACGTAAATACGATCAAACATTAGCGATTGAAGACATGGATTTATACACTGCTAAACAGTTTGCTTATGGGAAAGCTAAAGATGATAAAGCGGCGGCTGTTTGGGGATTAAAAGTATCCGAGGGAAAATAGAGTCCCCCGCAGTTATTAATGTTGAACCGACAAGCGACGGAGCAACAATTGCACTGCAATAGAAAGGGGCGTTTCTATTGGATGAGAAATTGCTAAAAGATTTCAAATCGCGGATGCGAATCTTTCATGCTGCTGACGACGACAACTTAGAAAATATTTTGGAAAGTTCAAAAGTAGCTGTTAAGCGATGGTGTGGGACTGACAATGTTTCAAATCCTGAAATTCGAGAACTCGTGATTGAACGCAGCCGATATGTCTACAATGATTCGTTAGAATTTTTCAATGATAACTTTCAATCGGAATTGATGGCTGTCTCTTTAGCGAATTATGAAGAGGGAGTTGATGGAAAAGATGAAGTACCAGAAACCCAAAGTCAATAACGGAGCTATGAGAACACCTGTTGAATTTTTTCAATATCGACCGCATAAAGGCCCTGAGCCAGGCGAGCAAGAAAAGCAAACCATTTTTAATTGTTTTGCTGAGATCTATAACCCCTCAATGAAAGACTTGGAAATTTTGAACTCAAAGACGACTAAACAAGCAGTAACTCTCACGATTAGAGATCCGCAAACTGACTACATTGTTTCAAACAAGCATTATGTGGAGGTTATGGATCGGAGATATTCAGGCATTCGTTGGAACATCGTTGACGTTCGAAATGATTTCACTGACAACCGATTCATCACGATTTTATTAGCGGTGTATGGCGATGAATAATGTTGATTTTAAAGGCGTAAATGAGACCTTACGAGCGATTGAAAACCGTCTAGGTGACAAGAAAGTCAGGTCAATAGCTCGAAAAGCTATCAATTCCGGTGCTGAAAAAGTCGAGAAACGACTACAATCTGACATGCTCGTTTTCAAAGATACTGGCTACACGATTGATGAAGTCGTGCGTAAAAACGCAACGTACAGAAACTACAAAGCTGAGGCTGAGATAGGGTGGAATGGACCCCATCAGCGTTACAGGATTATTCATTTGAATGAATGGGGATATACGAGAAACGGTCGTCAAATAAAACCACGCGGGTTTGGCGTCATTACAAAATCGTTAAAGAATTCTGAACCCGTGTACTTCGAGACAGTGGCATCGGAGGTAAAGAGAAACCTATGAAAGATATGCTTGGTAATATCTATGAATTGCTGTGTAACAATGAATACATCAAAAACATGACGTTCAATGATGAAACAGAAGAATATCGTATCAAGTATTATGAACAGCCAGAAACGGCGGATAAGACTGGGGCGTTCATCACAATTAGACCTGTTGACGTCCCAAACGAAGCCTATCACGGAAGCGATAAAGAACTTTCTATTGAACATCTAATACAAATTGATGTTGAGTCTAAATACAGAGCAACATGCAAACAAATGCAATATGAAATTAAAAAAGAGATGAAGAAGCTTGGCTTTGGCCAAGTGAATGGTCAAGGGTTAGACGAATACTTTTCGGAGACGAAACGTTATGTAGACGCTCGACGATATGACGGTAATACACGAATTTACGATACACAATATTAAAACAGAATAACAGGAATTAAGACACGAAAACTCGTGTCTTTTTTTGTTGCTAAAAAATTTGAAAGAGAGTGATTATATTGACATCAGTTGGATTTAAAAAAATGACAATCGGAATTTTTGATAAGGACGGTAAAATTCCAGCAGCTAATCAATTTGTTATTGAAGGTAAACAAGATAAAGGGGCAACTGTATCCGCTGAAATTAGTGGCCTATCAAAAGAAGCTACAAAGGTATATGGCTCCAATATTCCATATTACATTTCTCAAAAAGGTACGGGGGATATTTCGGCAAGCTTCGGATTACTAGATTTACCCGAAGGAGTTAATGATAAAATTCTTGGGTATAAAACAGATGATACAAAAGGATTTAGCTTCTTAGGAGAAGATACAGAACCTCCATATTGCGCTGTTTTAATGGAATCCGAGGATTTAAGTGGCGAAACAGCAATGCTTGGACTGTTTAAAGGAAAATTCAGTCGTGAAGCGATTAACCTTAACACAACAACGAACGATGCTTTTGAACCTGAAGCGGAAGAATATGTATTCGCTGCGATTACTAATGACAAAGACGGTGATGCTAAAGGACAATCCTTAGTTAAGTTTGTCGGAGATGACGAAACAAAAATCACTGCGCTAAAAGCATTGGTATTTCCAGCGGGGGAGTAACAAGCCCAGTCGTTGGGACAGTTACCCCGACGACAACAGGGGCAACAATCGCATTAAGTTAGGAGAATGAGTGTGGTAGATACATTTAGAATTTATAAAAAAGATGGAACAAAAGTAGTGGAGGGCATAAGCCCTCTTTCTATCACTGGTATTGCAGCAAATACACAAGTAGCAAAGGGAGACTATCAAGCAACTCGGTTGGTTAATAATGTTGAATCGATGAAAGTTGATATTCCAGCCTTTAAGACATTGGCTGAGCAAGAACCGGAAACATCCGGATTTGATCCTGAAGGAGATGTAAAGCCAACAAATGCGAATACCGTTGAAGAAATAAAAGCATGGTTGACAGCACATGGTATTGATTACACCGGAAAGACGCTTAAATCAGATTTGCTTGCATTAGTACCAGCATAGGTTTTTAGAGGACTGTAGTAGTCCTCTTTTTTATTTGAAAATATTAGGAGGAAATTATAGATGGCAGAAGTAGAAAAAACAAGTTTAGCGTTAAAAGGAAAAGATGGAAAGAAAACCCTATATGAAAAGAAGTCATTAACAGCTGGCGATGTAATGAAAGCTTTAGAGTGTCAAGAAAAGATGTATGCAAAAGACATGACAATTAGAAAGCAGTTGGAAGAATTGATTAGTTTTAATGTCGAACTTTTTGATACTAAAGAAGTTACTAGAGATAGTATTTTAGCGGGACTATCTAACTTGGAAGTTTTTCCGTCTCTTAACGCTACAGTAATGGATGTTTTAGGCTATGACGAAACTGCAGAAACAGATGAAAAAAAGTAACGCCGACTGAAGCGAAAGAAAACCTTCTAAGTTTGTATCGATCGCTCGTGGAAGCAGGATGGACAGTTCAAGGTATTGAAAATACGAGCTACAAAAGACTCATACAAGTGGTTTGCACTAAAGAAGTAAGTAAAGAGACTAAAGAAGTCGACCTAAAAGACTTCGTCAAATCTATTTAGGAAAGGAGGAAAATTATGGCAAACGGAAAACCAATTGGAAATATGAAGGTTATTTTGGATTTGGATAGTTCCGCCTTTTCTAAAGGACTAGAAGGTGCTAAAAAAAGCGTCGCTTATAACACAAAGGCTATGAAGGCCCAGATGCAAGTGATGAATTACTCAGGCGACAAAGTGGGTGCTTTGCAAGCCAAATATGACGGACTTAGCAAAACGCTTAGCTCTAACGAAAAGTACATGAGTAAGTTAAAGACTCAGTATGATAAAAGCTTCGACGCAAATGGTAAAGCAACGACTTCCACTGCTAAATATGCAAATGAATTGAATCAAGCGATTGCCAAGTCTGCTAGTTATGAAGCTCAGATGAAAACTACTACAGGACAAATTGCCCGCATGAAGGTAGAAACAGAAGGCGTAACCGGAAAACTTAAAGCACAATCTGATCAGTGGATTAAGTCAGGAAAGAAAATTGAATCTTTCGGTAAAAAAATGTCTAGCATAGGAAGCACATTGACCATGTCTGTTACAGCGCCGATCGCTGCTGGGTTTGGATTGGCTACTAAGAAGGCTGTTGATTTTCAAACTCAAATTGGTGAAATTGGTCCATTGTTGACCAACGGTGGGAAAATGACAACCGAATATCGCAATCAATTAGATCAGATGTCTGATAGCTCGAAAAAATGGGCGAAGGAATATGGTGTTTCTACTACTGAAATAAATACTGGTTTAGCAGAAATTGTTCGTAAAGGTTATGACGCGAATCAAACGCTTGGTGTAATGCCTTCTATTTTAGATGCTACCAAAGCATCCGGGGATGACTTCAACGATGTAATGAATGTAACTACTGAGGTAATCAGTCAGTTTAATTTAAAAGGCAAAGATTACAATAGTACTGTTAAGAACGCAACACGTGTGACGGATGCGTTGACTTATGTGGCTAATGCAACTTCTGCTGGTTTCTCAGATTTAGGACTAGCAATGGGGTATGTTGGCCCAGTGGCGAATAGCTTAGGCATGGATGTAGAAGAAACCGCTTCTGCAATCGGTCTACTCAGTGATGCCGGTATCGGCGGAGAAAAAGCTGGGACCGCATTACGTGGAGCATTAACTCGTTTATTGAAGCCATCAAAACAAAACATTGCCGGATTTGAAAAACTAGGTATTTCTGTAGATGAGTTTAAAAATGGTACGTTAACTCTTCCAGACATGCTGAATAAGATTAAACAAAACACTGAAGGTTGGACGGATGCACAACGTACATCTGCCATTGCTTTAGCGTTCGGTACCGAATCTCAATCAGCAATGAACGTATTAGTTGGGCAAGGCGGTGACGCGTTAAAAGGGTTAACTAAAGAAACTTATAACGCTAACGGGGCTACTAAAGAAATTGCAAAATCAATGAATGATTTACCAGCTAATAAGGTAGCCCGATTTAAAGAATCGTTAAATGTTTTGGCCATTACTGCTGGAGAGAAATTGCTTCCAGTGTTTACACCTATACTTGAGAAAGCAACTCAGTTGATCAACAAATTCTCTGAGTTGGATGATGAAACTCAACAGAACATTCTCAAATGGGGGCTTATGGCGGCCGCTGCCGGTCCAACATTAAAACTACTTGGCACCGGGGCTACAGTAATAGGTAAGACTCAATCCGCTGTAGGCAAATTGACTGGCGGGATTGTAGACTTAGCCGCTAAAGCAGCTGAGAAGAAAGCAATTGCAGGATTTAGTACGACTGTTGCATCAGTAGGGACTGCTTCTGCTACTGCTGCCGGAACAAGTGGTGTGGCCGGGTTAGGGGCATCTATTGCTGGTTTGGCAGGGCCAATTGGAATTGGATTGGTAGCATTAGGAGCGGTAGCTGGTGCTGTAGTTGTAGGTAAAAAGGCCTATGATGATTACCAATTATCTGGTGGCAAGTGGGGTACAGAAGTTACTGGCACCCAAGATAAAGTAATCACAAAATCGAACGAGTTAAAAGAAAAAGGCGTTCAGTATATGAACGAGTACCAAGACGGTGTAAATACCAATGCTGAAAAAATCAAAAAGGCAAATAAAGGTATTCAAGACGCGATTGAAGGAACGCTAGAAAAAGAAGAAAAACGTCGTGAGAAGATTACTAAATTAAGCTTTTTGGATGAAGAAACAAAAGCTTGGTATGAGCAAGTTATTGCCGCGCAGAAAAAAGTTGATGAGAAAACAGCCGTAACGGTTAAAGCACAAATCGATAAGATTAACGGAATATACAAAAATGCTTCTGATAATAATCGACAATTATCTGATCAAGAAATGCAATATATCAGAGCGTCGTACGCTAACTTATCCGATGATCAATTGAAAGCAGCTGGTTTTACTAAGTCGCAGCGGTTGGCAATCGAAACAGCTTATCAGGATGATTTGTCGAAGCTGAGTGAAAAAGAAGTAAGTACACGAATTAAAACGTTAGAAAAATCCTTGGATAAGGAAAAGACCTCTTATGACAAGCAACGTAAAGAGATTGAAAGCAACGAGACCCTCAGCTCATCTGTCAGAAAAAGATTGTTGGACGATTTAAAAGAAAATTATAAGAAAAGCACTAGTGAAATGATTACGGCTCTTGGTAATCTTACTGAAAAATCAGGATCTTCATTAGATTCGGTTTGGTTCAAATGGGAAAAGTACGGATACAACGTTGAAGAAGTGACTGCATTAGTGTCTAGCAGTGTCAAAGATACCACTAAAGACCTAAGCTTATTCGCAAAAGGAACTTCCGATGCTGATATGCAATGGAACGCTTTAAGTCTTGATCCTAAGACTGGTGAAGTTAAAACAAACATGACTGATGTTTTAACTGAAATCGCTCAGACTGATGATGGATGGAATCAGCTCAAATTTATGGTTAAGGAAGCTAAACTAACTTCTAATGCCAAAGAAGAAGTTGCAATTGCTATGGGGGAAGCCGGTAAATGGGATCAGTTGTGGTTGACCGAAAAAATGTTATTGGTCAATGGCGATGAAGCAAAGCTAGAGCTTTATGAAACTATCAATGCTATGGGTGCGTGGAACCAATATGTCTTAGATCGAAAAACGTTAGGTATTGACAATGCGGATGCGGTATATAAATTATTTACCACACAAGAGCAAATCAACCAGTGGAATACTCTACCAGTAAATCAGAAAAAGTTATTAGCTGACAATACAGACTTAACAGAAAAGATATTTGCTTCAAATGAATCCTATACTGCTTGGACTCAAATTCCAGATAACATTAAATATATGCTTGCGGATAACGTTGATTTAAAAACGAAACTCAATGATGGAACAATCAGTACCGAACAATACAATCAGGTATTACCGTTACTTAAAAAAATGTATGGTGATAACTACGAGATTGTCACTAAAACTGAAAAAGCTAAGAATGAAATTGATGAATACAACAAGAACCATCATCCAGAACAAAAAGTTTTAACTGCAAATAATGCTGATTTATTAAATAAAGAAGAAACAGCTAGAACAAAATTAGGTGTTTATAACGGCGTTCAAATCCCAGAAAAGAAAATGACCGCTAAAGATGATGTGACACCAAACGCTGAAAAAGCTTTAGGATCTTATCAACAAGTTTCAGCTTTACAAGACAAAACAATTAGCTTCAAATTCACTGCGTTCCTTGATAGTACCTGGGACAAAATCAAGGAAAAAATGGGTGAAAAAGGGAATCTGATTACTGGTAATTACGCTCGGGGTACTAATTACCACAAAGGTGGCCTAGCATTAGTCAATGACCAAATAGGATCCAAGTATAAAGAACTTGTCAAACTTCCAAATGGAAATGCATTTGTTCCACAAGAGCGTAACACTTTACTTAATTTACCTCGTGGCTCTTCAGTATTAAAAGCATCTCAAACGGCTAAGTTAATACCTCGCTATGCAGCAGGTATTGGAGAAGTAATCACGTCAGATACAAAAATAGACGAGTTGATTCAGGCAATCAATAATCTGATTTTAACGTTTAACTCGGTTCAATCAGGCGCTAACACTGTAGGCAATATGACTGAAAATTCAACTATTTCTGGAACACAAGTAAGTGCTGATTTAACAGCATTGACACCAGATAAACTGGTTGAGCAAGGCGAACAATACGCTCCAATCGGCTCAATGTGGATGACTAATCTTATGAATGGCTGGAACTCAGTCGTTCCAATGTATATGCAGTCCGAAGCTGTGTTTATATCTGATTATCTGACTCAATTAAGTAATCAAAATAATCCAAATTATTTGCAGGGTGTCACTTGGAATAGAAACTTGATGAATGGTTGGAACAGTTTAACAGGAACATTTATCAATCTAATCAAAACATTCTGTAACCAAGCGATGACAACTCTTCGGAGTTACAATGCGCCTATGTACAACAATGGTCGTGCATGGCAACAGAATAATTTGAACGGTTGGAACTCGTTGTATGGATCGTTTATTGCAAGAGTTAACCAGCTGGGAAATGATTCAATTAATAATCTCCGTTCCAAAAACGGCGGTTTTTACAGCGCCGGAAACTATCTGATGCAATCGCTAATCAACGGGTTAAACTCAATGGGTGGCTCTCTCTCGGCAACCATGAACGGTGTCGCAAACAAAATGGTCGGTGGGATTGGTAAAGGTGTTAATGGTGTTATCGGTGGCGTTAATTATGTTTTAAAAGAGGTTGAATCAGACAAGAAATTAGGAAACTGGACTGTTCCACAATATTCAAAGGGAACAGACGGACACCCTGGCGGATTAGCAATGATCAACGATCAAAAAGGGCCTGTTCATGAAGAGTATGTTCAGATGCCTGATGGCCGTGGTTTTATTGCCAAAGGAAAGGATCTATTGGTCAACCTTCCTAAAGGGGCGCAAGTACTGAATGCAAGTCTTACTAAGAAATTAAAGAAAGGTTTCGATATTCCGCATTATGCCAATGGAACGGATGACTTTGATATCTTTGATTTGATTGATGATGAGGGAGCGTTTAGGAAAGTTGTAGACCAAAGAATTGACTACAATAGTATCGCGGAACCTTGGAAGAGAATGACAAAAGATGGCGTTAAGTTAATGACAAGCGCGGCTTATCCTTTTGCACAAAAGCAAGTTGAAGATTCGTTTGGTGGTGGCAGTTTTGATGGAGCTATGAATGCCAATAATGTATACCAATACTTAGTGGATATTGCACAAAAAGTTATGTCAAAATTTGGAGGACTAACTATCACTTCTGGGTATAGACCGGGAGATCCTTATTGGCATGGTAAGCATCAAGCGTTAGATATCTCGGGTTATCCTTACGGAAGCCCTAGATACACGGAAGCAGCAAATTGGGCCTTCGAGAAATTCCCTAAACAGATTGCTTATGTGATTACGAATGGTAGGGTACGTGACCGTGTGGGAATGTCAGGCCAAGCTGCAACAGGACAATGGGTCCCTTGGCCAGATGGCGATCATTATGATCATATTCATTTGAACGGTTCTTTGGGATCAGGAAACATATTTAAAGCTGGAACGGACGTGGCAGGAGGACTTCCTACGCCAAGTGGGGCTTCTGTTGAACGCTGGCGTCCTTCTATTAAGAAAGCACTGAAAATGAATGGACTGCCTACTTCTCAAGCATATGTGAATGCCTGGATGTCTCAGATTCAGACCGAATCAGGAGGAAATCCTTCAGCAATTGGAGGTAATGATGGTCTGGCTGACGGAAACGCAACTGGATTATTACAGACTAAACCAGGAACTTTTGCTGCAAATGCTTTTCCAGGACACGGTAATATTATGAACGGTTTTGATAACATGTTGGCAGCAATCCGTTATGCTAAAAATCGATACGGCGCTAATATGTTGGGTGTAATCGGCCGAGGACATGGTTACGAAAATGGGGGCTTAATAAGTAAAGATGGTCTTTATAGAGCTGGTGAAGGTAACAAGCCAGAGATGGTTATTCCTTTGACTCGAAAAACAAGAGCTATTGAACTGATGGGTCAGGCTTTGGCTTTCTTATCGGGGGATAATAAAAACACTTCGAAACAGTCTGCAAGAGTTGATAATACAGCAGAATTAGTAGCACTGATTAAGCAACAACAAAAACAACACAGTGATTTGATGAGGATTTTGAGAGCGATATTGAATAAAGAAAGTGGAATAACTAAGGAATCAATTGGGAGAGCCGCAAACGATTTGATGGGTAACGATCTAAATAAATTAGGTTACACGATAGGAGATGGCTTCTAATTGTTTTATAAATTATTGTTTAACCAGAATGGGAAAATATTTGACCCACAAGTTAAAGATAAAATAGTATGCAAGGAGATTAAAAGACAAGCTCCTATATACGAAGTTAAGTATGAAGAGTTTGAGGGGACGAATGGAAGCAGAGAATCATATGCCTCCTTTCGTCCTTTCGAGTTAGTTCTTACTTTTGACATATTCTATAAAAATGAATATGACAAAGAACTGATTGTATCAGAACTACATCAAATTTTTATTCCTGGTTTTCAGTATTATGTGACACATGAACTGAGTCCAGGAAAAAGGTTTAGAGTGAACCCAGTTAATTTTGAACTTACTGAAGAAGAAAATGATTATTCGACTATAGAAATCACCTTCGATGTTCCTAGTGCTTGTTCTGAATCTCTCTCAACCACACTGTCAGAATTTAACTTATCGAATGAGTGGCAGTTCTCACAAAATCTTGAAGCTGCGGATTATAAGTACAGTTTTGATCTAAGCCGTTTCCAAGTATTTAATGCTGGAGACTTTGCGATTGATTCAAGAGAACATGCATTGAAAATCACTCTTCAAGGTGAGTCGCTGGGCAATGCCACAATTTTCAACCGAACGACTGGCGATCGATTTATTTACTATCCTGAATTTTCAACAAATTTAGGACAGACTGTCACGCTAGACCGTGTGTATCCTAAATTGAATGGGGTTCATTGCGGAATCAATACCAATCTTGAATTAATCACCCTAGCACCTGGTATTAACGAGATAGAAATTCAAAATGTTGCAAACGTGAAATCTTCATGGGATTTCCGTTATCTGTATAAGTAGGTGATACGATGACAGATATCATCATTCAAAATTATGAAAAAACAAAACGGGAGATCCTTGTCGAATATGATAAGGACTCTTTTTTTGAGAATTGGCAACAGAATGAAACGTGGGAAGTTAGCTTAGATGTTACTAAGACAGAAGTAAACAGTTATGCTTTTGACCTTGTTGATTATGAAAATTCTGTTTTATTCAATGGTCAAGAATTCGTTATTAAATCTATGACGACTTCTGGCGAAGGGGCAAAAGTAACTAAGAGCATTACTGCTACTCATATTTATTACACGATCCAGGACGGGCGACAGTACGATACGGTGACAGGGACGAGGTCAATTAGTCAGCTGCTAACACACATATTTAATGCTGGCGCTCGTGGGTTTACTTGGGAAGTTGTGGACCCGAACAAGAAATTTTTAACGGTGGAACAAGAGAATTTTGGCAACGCGAATTATCTGAAACTAATCGAAGAAATATTAAGTGATTATGACGCTGTTGTTATTCCTGATAACAAGCGTTTGACGTTTTATCCACGTGCAGAGCACGGAGAAAAAATAGAAGAACAAATTCGATACAAATACAACACTGATTCAGTGAAATTTGATATTGATACGTATGCGCTAAAAACTCAAATTAGAGGTTTTGGTAAGAAAAAAGATGATGGAAGTTATTACTTTTCTCCAATCACCTACACCTCCCCAGAATCAGAAAAATGGGGCATCCGTATTCAAGATCCTGTGGAAGATGAACGCTATACAGTAGCTGTGAACATGACAGAACGGCTAAAAAAAGACTTACAGGATTATCCGTCAATCAGCGGATCAGTCACGTTAAAGTGGCGAATTACTCCGCGAAAGGGAGATTATGTGCCTTTTATTTATGAACCATTGAATATAAAGACATACATTCAAATTGTAGGTATAAAAACCTATCCTGCACTACCTAATAAACCGCCTGAAATCACTTTGTCTAATACAAAGAAAACAATGACATCAATATTAGCTAATTTAGCTAAGAAAGGAGTGATTTGATGGAATTACTTAAACTCATTAAAAATAGAATTTCGTCAGAATGGAAAAAGACATTTAACGAAAATGTAGATATTTTGAACGGAATCACTCGTGATCAAGATCAGAAAATCGATGTTACGAATAAGCGCATTGATAATGTTGTCTTGCATAGTGGTGGAGATTCACCGAACGAAATTGTGGATGCGCGTGTGAATAATAAAGGTGAAACATTCGATACTTTGGAAGACCGCCTACTTAACGCTGAGAATGCGCATGATTTGGATATCGAATTAGCGAATAAACAAATCTCAGATAATAAAGACCAGCTTTCGCAATTGAACGAAGTTGTAAGAATGCTCTATAATGCAGCGGGTTCAAATATCGCTATTTATGTTTCAAAAGAAAGAGGAAGCGATGTTGCTGGTGACGGAACACAAGAAAAACCATTTCGAACGATTCAAACAGCTGTTAATCAAATACCTCTCATTAATCGCTCGAATACAACTATTTTTATTGAAGATGGAACCTATTTAGAGGACGTACGCATTTCTAACTGTTCAGCTGCAGTAATTCACATTCGATCTATTCAAAATGTTGACAGTTTAGATATTAAAACAAATATCATGCCGGTTAAAGTCAGATCGATTGGATTCATATATTGCCAAGGTTACTTTAATTTATACGGTTTAGAGTTAGTTGATCAAGTAAATGTAGAAAACACATTTACTACAAAAATGTCAATTGTTTGTGAGCAAGGAGGATATCTTTCAGTTAACAGATGTGGTTTTAGAGAAAATACAAAATCCTTTGACCACAATGCTCTCTATGTCGGTGGTAATGGTCAAATGTCTGTATACAATTGTATGTTTGTAAATCAAAATGTAATGGCTAAAGCAAACTTAATGGCTGACCTAAATTTCCAAAGTCCAAACGGATTGGGCAATTCGATAGGTGTAATTTCTAGTACCGCGACTGTCAGAACTTCGAATCTTTCTTCTGTGGCTGCGACTCCAACAAAAACTGAGGGTAATGGATTAATTATTACTAAAGGGACGGTGTTGTAATTGTTTAAGACAAAAGAAGAAGTCATCGTCATTCAAGCAGAAGCCACTGATCCGATAACAACTGGAGTCGTTTTCTGGTCGCATGATAAAGGGACAGCGAAGCTGTTGTTCCAGCTTAAAAAAGGTACTGTCAGTCAAACACTGGCCAAAGGAACGATTGTGCCGATTTGCCTTGTATTTAATGGAGGACGGCACATCTATCACGCAGTGATTGAGGATGCGGTAAATGGAATTGTATCAATTGTTCTAGAAGATAATATTTTAGGCTACGTTGGTCGCGTAGAGGGGTCAATTTATATTGAGTTACCTGATTCGCGTTCACTCGATACCGCTGGACGGTTTACGTTTGATATTAAACGATCCCCAATAGATGAGAATGTTCCTGAGTTAAAAGACTATTACTGGCAAGGATTTAACGAGATCATGGCGCAATATCATCAAACAATAGCTACTATCAAACTAGAAGCTAAAGCATTACTTGATAGTCTGACTACAGATGTAACTAAAGTAAAAAATGATATAGCAACAGCTAATGTTAAAATCGCTGAAATCAGAAAAAAATTAGATGATAATGATGTATTTACCAAAGCCGAAAGTTCCGCTAACGTGGTCTATCAAATATTCGGAAAAGAGAAAGTAAGAACAATAATCAGGCTCGATTTTGTTGGTAAAAAAGTAAATAGCTTAGTAGAAAATCGCAATGTCGGTAAGTTCAGTAATGCTAATACTTCTATACTACTTCCGAATAGTACGAATTTTTTCGAAAACTCTCAAAATGCATACGATGGTTTAGAAAAATTGGATGAGCAGTATATGAACGGTAGTATAACTATAAGAGATGGAATAGCTCAAGAACTTTTGTCGTACGATGTTTTACCACTAATTCGAGATTTTGTTGGCGAGCAATATTTTATTGATCATGGTGTGCAGAGCGCTGAGGACTATGTTCTAGTTGCAAGAAACATTGTTAAATCAATGAGTTCTCATGTAGTTGGCTCAGGTTTATCCGCAAACGGTGATAGTCTTTTACTAAAAACATATGTTAATGATTCCAATTGGTCAGTTGGTGGTGGTTACAATACAAGTAGTTCAATTCAAGATTTAAATCATACGCTATCAAACTCTAATGCTGATTTCATTTCACTAGATGGAAAAATACACGCTACAGCTTACGCTGGTAAAAGTGATGGATCAACGCCTTCTCAGATTAAATTAGATCATGCATACGTTGATATTGTGATTGAGCTGTCGGCAAACGAACATATTAAGTATTTGATCGCGGCCAATCACGTAGAAAATCTTGCGACTCAGCTAGAGGCCGAAACAGGAACGGATAACGCCAAAGCGATGACACCGCTCAGAACTGCACAACAGATTAATAAAAAAGCTGTTACGATTGCTGGAAATCAGACAATCGGCGGCATCAAAAATTTTAAAGATGGATTGATGATTAATGATGATTTGGTTGTGAGCAAGAATGATCACAGTGTGTTTATTCTTGACTCAACAACGTCGAGTGTGATTGCCGACGGTAAATTATATTTTATTTTGCATGGCTCATTAGTCGTAGTTGAAGGGTCGATTAAGTTTAAAACGGGTGTTGCGTATTTAGCGATGATTAGTTCGTCATTACCAAATTCAATGATTGCAACTATCAGCAATGGTATACTCGTTGGTAGCGCTGGAAATGATAGCGCCAAAGGAATTTTTGTGGAAAATGGGACTAAAAATATAAAAGCGAGCAGTGTCTTCGTAGCCAACGAATGGTTCACCTGCAACGGCGTTTATTGGGTAGGGAAAGAATAGGAGGAAAAAAATGAAAACAATTTACGAAATTTTGTATCCATTTGGATGCAGTCAAACAGAAGTAAAAGAGGATTTCGAAGTGAAATTTCCATACACGGAAGTCGTTCCTGATCCCGCTCGTGATCAAATGTTACAGTTCTTCGATGTGAAATCGAACGTATGGCGTCCAGTAGAATACATGGCTAACACTGAGAAACTAGCTTTACTAGAAAACTTCTACACGACTGTTAAAAATGAAAATATTCAATTAACTGATAAACAAGCAAAAACGACTGAACTAAATGCGAAACTAATGCTTAATGACATTAATCTAGTCAAAGAGAACACTACATTGAAACAAAAAGCAGACAATTTAGCTCAGATCAATTCAAAAACAATGTTAGCATCAATTCAAAATAGCAAAGACATTGCTGAAATAAAAGCTCAATTAACTACTGAAAACAAAGAAGGAGGAAAATAATATGTTTAGTTTTGACGATGTAAAAATGATGTTCGACTGGGGATGCTTTAACGAGGACCAAGTACGCGAGTTCGTGCCGATTTGTATTACGGATGAAGAAGCTGATCAAATTATTGGAAAACCTTAACAGGTTTATTTTTTTAGCCTCGTTTTTAACGGGGCTAATTATTTAGTTGGAAGGCGGGGGAGTTTTGAAAGATGATACTGCACAAGATGTTATTGAGCGCTTAGTGCGCATTGAAACAAAACTTGATAATTACGAGGCATTGAGAGAGAAGGCGGATGCTGCGAAAGATGTGGCGGATCACGCATATTCTATTGCACTCAACAATGCTGATGACATCAAAGAAATTAAAGCAAATAACAAATGGTCATGGGGGTACATGATCGGTTTAGGCATCACAATTATTGGCTATTTTTTAACGAAATTATAGGGGGGTTCGAAATGATTTTACCGGACAAGTATTACCAAATTATTAAATGGGCGGTTCTCACGGTGTTGCCAGCTGCATCTGTTTTAGTTGGCACACTTGGAAAAGGATACGGTTGGGGTGGCGCGGATATGACTGTGCTAACAATTAATGCTGTAGCTACTTTTTTAGGAGTAGTTACAGGTGTCTCAGCATACAATTCGAAAAAATAGGAGGAATCACATGAAAAAGAAAATTACGTTACTGAGCCTTTTACTGGCTCTTTTTTTATTGCCTATTAATGGGTTTGCGTACACAGTCAACAACGAATTTAATTTAGGTCCTGGCGAGGGGAGTTCAATTCAAGCAAATCCAAATTATATTGTGGCGCATGATACTGCAAATCCTAGCGCAACAGGACGTAACGAAGCTACCTTTATGAAGCGCAATTGGATGAATGCCTACACTAGCTATATTGTTGGTGACGGTATTGTCTACCAAGTTGGTGAACCAGGTTATGTACAGTATGGAGGCGGCTCTTATGCCAATGCGAATTCGCCAGTTCAAATCGAGTTACAGGCAACGCCCAACCCAACGCTCTTTAGACAGAATTATAAAGTTTACATTGAATTAATTCGTGACAGTGCGAAACGGTTTAATATTCCTCTTACTGTAGACAGTCCAGTAGGCGGCAAAGGGGTCATCAGCCACCAATACATTTCTACGAATTGGTGGGGCGATCATACGGACCCGTATGGCTATTTAGCAAGTCACGGTGTCTCACAAGCGCAATTTGCACATGATGTGAAGTATGGATTTGAATCAAACGAGAACAAACCTGCACCGACTCCAAGCAAACCTGTAGATCCAACTACCGCAGGATCAGGATATTCTGTAATGAACGATGGCAAAGGAAACCATGCTCATGTTGATCAATGGGGGAGAATCGGGAACACCTTGAAGGCGCGTGGGTGGCATATCGCTAATTACAAGTATCAATATGTATTTATTATTGATCGTACCACTGGCAAAGAATTAGCGCGTCAAAAAGCACCAGGTGTTGCACGTCCTGATGTGAATGCAGCATATCGTACAACTGGTAATGTCGGCTATGATGTGAACTTTAATGCAAAACAATTTAGTGGCAAATCAGTCATTGTTATGACGCGTGCAACGAACGATCCAAAGGGTAACACAGCTGGCAGTTTCCAAGATTTCTATGAAACTCGTTGGTATCACGATATTAAATAAAAGAAAGAACTCCCTTTGCAAAATAGCAAAGGGAGTTAAAAGGTAATTAATTATGAAGCAGATTTTTATTGGTTTGTTAACTAATGTTGAATTTATTAAAACATTTATACTAGGAGCAGTATTGATCGCTATAGGATTGTTTTGTTTATATCTATCAAAAAAATGATTATTTATTAATGAAGCTTGTTAAAGTTTTATTTACTTTAAGAACGACTTTATCTTCATGACCATTTCTCATATTTGGAGAAAATACATATGATCCCTTTTTATAATTTATTTTGAAGTTAATTTTAATTCTACCAGCCATATCCATAGTAGGAACCCTTAAAAGCAAGTATTGTTGTGGTTCTAGTTCACTTGTTCTAAACTGGATATTTGACTTTTTAAAATGACTCATATCATTACTTAGCTCTGCAAATTGAATACCGCTCATTAGTGAATCCTGCGGACTTATAATGATAGTCTTATGGTATGGAAATTTATTTCCCTTGTCAAAATCAATTTCTTCAATAACATCATAATCGTTATAGATATCTGATTTATCAATTTTATCAACATTTTTTATAGTGATGCTTTCATACTCATAGGGTTGCATAAAGTATATAAAACACTGAAGAATGGTGAATACTCCAACAAAAGTTAAAATTTGAAACAACCAGTATAAAATATAGTGGTTGTTTTGAAATGATTCCATGGTGTTCTCCTTCAAGAATTATTTATATTTTATGATACCACATATCCCTTTGGTAATTTAGTGTCTTTGAAGCACGTTGGTATCACGATATTAAGTAAAGGAAAACACCCTCTACAATCGTAGAGGGCTTGCATTTATGATAAAATAAAAAAGAGCCCACCCTGCAAAAGTGAAAGCTCTACATGAATTGCCTTTATAATATTATACCACGAATGGAGGTAGTTTTCATGGATAAAACTAATGAAAGGATACTCCTCAATGATTCTGAGTTAAGAGAGTTGAGAAAAATTATTTTGTTCTCATTGAATGAAGGCTATGGGGTATATTATCCAGATATTGACCTTACTAAAAAAGTGATAGCTAAGTTGCTTTCTGATGATGAGTTTAAAAATATAAAGCGAGAATTTATTGTAGAGTAAATGATGAAGAAAATCCAATATAAACTATTATTAAAACACCCTCTACAGCCTTAGTTGGTTGTAGAGGGTTTATTTTTATGCATAAAAAAGGGGCAGAAAAGGGGCAGTTGCTTGCCAATGTTAGCAAATAACAATCATTAATTGATCTGATAAAACGCCGTTAAAACGGTTTTTTATAGCATTTGAGAATAACTGTTATTCCGCAAAATCAATATTTAGAACTTTACTAATCCAAACTCGCAAAACTCTTGAGGGCAACCTCAAGAGTTTTTCTTTGCATTAAAAAATTATCGTTTTACTTCTACTCGTTTAACATTCCAAAGAGCGAGTGCTAAGAATAGAAAGCTTGAGAGAATTAAAATTACGATAGGCAGCAGAACGTCGTTTTGTCCATTCATCACAATGCCTAATTCTTCTTTTATCGTGTCCATCGCTGGTTTATCTGCAGCGGTAAAAACATTTTCGGTTAGAATACGGCGAATCAGAACGACACCACTAGTTAATGGGAAGTACTGGACAACCGTTTGAGCTGTTTCAGGCAGACTGCCGATAGGAACATAACAGCCCGTTAAAAAACCGATCAATGGACCAATGATAGAAGTCATGGTTGAAAAGGTGTCAATGCGACGGAAAAAGCTGGCGATAAAGAACATGAAAGCCGATGAACAAAAAACTGTCAAAAGACTTACAAGAAATAGCAACCCAAATTGGGGCAAGGATAATAATGTTCCTTTTGAGAGAGTAACAATATAAATTTCAGCAACGATGATTACGACGGAAGTAACTAATAATGAGATTAGGAAAGTACTAAAGAAGTAACCAAGCATAATTTTGCTTTTTGAAATCGGTGAAATCATAAAATCAGTATAAACACTCCGTTCTTTGTCACGGATCATCAAACTGACTGAGCCAAGAGTAGAGCTTGCCGACGAGATACCAATAACACCTGCCAGCATCCATGTGTCCACGACCAATTTAGGATGAGAAAGTACTGATAATGAGTTTACTAAAGAGTCACCCAGTAAAAAGACATATAAAATAATCATAATCAGTGCTCCGATAAATGAACCGATCACGGCTTGTTTGTTTTTGAAAAATAATAATAGACCTCTATAGACTAATGCATTCATAATTTTCTCTCCCTTTTTCGATGATTGCTAAAAAGACATCTTCTAGTGTTAAGCATTGATACGTTTGTTTCAGCATCTCTGGCGCATCATAAGCCATCACTTTTCCACCATCCAGCATCAATATATTGTCGGAATCTCTTGCTTCCTCCATATAATGCGTGGTCAAAACAATGGTCATGGAATATTTTTCTTTTAATTGATGGATTAATCGCCACATTTCAGCTCTCGAACTGATATCAAGTCCAGTTGTTGGTTCGTCCAAGAATAATAATTTAGGTGTGTTCAACAACGCTCGTGCAATATCGACTTTTCTTCTTTCACCGCCAGATAACACACCGTAACGTTTATCTAAGAGGTGGCTAGCTTGTACATCGGCCAATTTTTCTTTCGCTAATTTTTTGGCTTCCTTCCAATTATTGGTGTAAAAATAGGCACGTAAGAATAGATTCTCTCTGACCGATAAATCTGAATCTAAAATACTATTTTGAAAAACTACGGAGATCATGGATTTATGTTGGATAGAATCGGAATCGAGTTGAACTCCCTCAAATAGAATGTCACCAGTGTCCGGTTTTGTTAGGCCGAGGATCAATGAAATTAACGTTGATTTTCCTGCACCATTAGGTCCAAGAATGGAAAATAATTCTCCCTCCATAATAGAAAACGAAATGGCTTTTAGTACTTCTTGCTGATTGTATTGCTTTCCTAGATTTGTGATTTTTACGAGTTCTGTCATAATGATTACTCCTATTCTATTTTTTTAGTTGAACTATTTTCACCGCAAGATGTCAGTGGTGTCCGGCTCAAAGCCTGTGTTCTTCTTGATAAACCCACTATAATCAAGTTCTCTAACTGAAACAACGAGATTTCTCCAAGTGGTCGTTAACTCTTTCTAAGATGAACAAAATAGGTGAGAGAGCAAAATTGACGAGACTTATTTGATATAATGAGAAAAATTGGTGTGGGGTGAGAAGGATGGAGGATAAGTATCGTACATTTGCTTATGACTATGATGAGTTTGGGGAAATTAATGAATATCTTGGTGCAGAAAAGGTCTTTTTTGAAAAACTGTTCAGTGAGTTTGGAATCCAAAGTATTTTAGATTGTGCTTGTGGGACCGGGCAACATCTCTATATACTATCTGAGATGGGGTTAGATGTTGCAGGTTCGGATTATTCTGAAGCGATGCTGGAGATGGCAGAAAAGAATTTAGCTGCAAGGGGGAAAGAACTTCCGCTGCAACAGTGTGATTTCCGGTATTTAGAAAAAGTCTACATGGAGAAATTCGATGCTGTCGTTTGTCTAACAACTGCCCTGCCGCATTTGCATTCGGAGACAGATTTGATAACTGCTCTTAAATCAATGAAGGCAAGATTAAGTGATAAGGGCCTGCTGATTTTGACACAGGGGACGACTCACTACAATTTGTCGTTGCCGGCGATTGAGGTGGTGGTGAATCGGGAGGATTTTTCGCGCGTGTTCGTAAAGGAACAGGATGATCAGTTTCAAACAATTCATGTATTGGATTTGTATCACTCAACAAAGCGGATGGAAAGTAATCAATACGATATCGTTTATAAAATTATTCTCGATGAGGAATACCGTTCATTGCTGACTAACGCGGGATTCAACCAAATTCAAATTTATGGGGATTATGATAGAAGTCCCTATGATCAGAAAAGTAAACGACTGATTGTTGTTGCTCGTTAAAACAAATGAAAGAGAATCAGATTACTCCGATTCTCTTTCATTTGTTCTTTTTTTTAGTTGAATTTGTTGATTTATTTCAGCGGCTTCTTTTTTATCGTTGCTGTAGATGAAAAATTTGATAAAGGCATAAATGAACAAAGTAATTCCAAAATTTTTTATGAGACCCACAACGCCTAAATCCCACCTATACCAAATATCACCGATAATGATTTGCATGAAAATCAGTCCGATGTAGAGAAGTTGATTTAAAACAATTCGCCGATTTGTATAATTCTCATTGTCTTCAATAATAAAATGCAGCAAACCAGATATTACGGAAACAACCAGCATATATTCAATGATTTCGAATAATGTTTGTTTATCAATAAGTAAATTTATCGCGGCTAATAGAGTAAAGATCATAGATGACAATCGAAACACATTTTTTAAATACTCGACTATTCTCATATTCGTTTCCTCATTCCTAAGCCCTTTTTCAAATCCGGAACATATTTTCTTGAAACGGCGACTCGTTCATCGTTAATCAAAGTGGCTTCAAAGCGTCCGCTTAACGTAGGGGAAACGGCTTTTATAGCATCGATATTAAGCAGCATTGACTTGCCGACTCGAATAAACTTATGGGGAAGCAGCTTTTCTTCAAGCTGATACAGTTTTTCAGTGCTCTGACACACTCTGTTTTTAGTATAAATAAAGCTCTTTTTATCTACTACTTCTATATACAGAATTTTTGAGAAAGGAATCTTGTAGTGATCTCCATTTTCTTCACCGACTAAAAAAAGTTTTTCCTCTTTAAGAATAGCCAAAACATTTTGCAGCGTATCTGTTACTTCATGAACTTTAAAGTCAACACGCTCTTCTTTAGATGTTTCAATGATTTCAACAGATGTCTTCAATTCGGCACCCTTTCTATAAGTGGTTTCTATTCTTAAAAAGTATAGCAAGTCTTATCAGCAAAGGTCAAATCGAGTCAGGAGGTGGTAAGAATGAGAAATATGATTTTGCAGCGTTATACGGAAACGAGGTATGGTGTGTGGGACACTTAGGTTGGTGAGTTCTTTCGATAAACTAAAAAGACATCAGCGCGTGTCTGATGTCTTTAAATTTTCTAATTTAAAAAGGCCAAACCAAATGAAAGATAAGTGGCATAAATAATCCAAATTAGATATGGGACAAAACAAATTACTGCGCCCATCGATATGTTGCGGAATTCTCGAATGCTGAAAATGATACTAATCAATAGTAACAAGCTGATAAATGAAGCAATCCAAAAGTGAGATCCACCAAAGAAAATAATACTCCAAATAAAGTTAAGGATCAGTTGGATAGCAAAGAGAAGATAGGCCCGCGTTTTATTTCGAGCTTCCTTGCTGTCGAGAACTAAAAATAGTGCTAGACCAATCAACGCATATAGCACTATCCAGATAGGACCTACGATATTCCCTGGGGGTGCTAAGAAGGGCTTATTTAACTGAGCGTATATAGTGGGAATATCGCCAGCAAAAAATCCGGAGATGGAACCGATTAGTTCTACACCAATAATACACGCGAGTAACTTCAAAAATTTATTTAACATATTACGACCTCCTTTGTTTTTTATAGGTTAGAATTTCATTCTGAAGTACCTGTTACTTATTAAGTATAACGAGCATTATCCTTAAAAGAAAAAAAGATGCTTGAGAAAAGCAACATATTCTTAGTGAAAGCATGTTATAATAATTCGGAAGATTTTCTAAAGCCAAGAGATTGGCAACTTGCAAAATTTGTAAGTTTTGTCTTCTTTTAGTAAAATGTAATTGTTGATAATTTCAAGGAGAGGTGTGAGAAAATGGGATACACAGATGAAACAGTCCGTTTTGATTTTGATGACAATCGTAAGAAAGAGATTAGCGAAACACTGACGATTGTCTATAATGCTTTAGCTGAAAAAGGCTATAACCCGATTAACCAAATCGTCGGCTATTTATTATCAGGCGATCCTGCGTATATTCCTCGTTATCAAGATGCCCGAAACTTGATTCGTCGTCACGAACGCGATGAAGTCATGGAAGTTTTGGTAAAATACTATTTGAAAGATCATGGTATTGATATTCGATGAGAGTAATGGGACTAGATGTCGGCTCAAAAACTGTTGGGATCGCTGTAAGTGATCCATTTGGTTGGACAGCGCAAGGCGTCGAGATTATCCGAATCGACGAAGAACAAGGGGAGTTTGGCTTTGAACGCTTAGGAGAGCTTGTCAAAGAGTACCAAGTTACTAAGTTTGTAGTGGGACTTCCTAAAAATATGAATAATTCGATCGGACCACGGGCGGAAGCATCTATGGCTTATGGCGAAAAAATCAAAGCACTTTTTGATTTGCCAGTCGATTTTCAAGATGAACGGTTAACCACCGTACAGGCTGAACGAATGTTAGTAGAGCAAGCGGACGTATCACGTTCGAAAAGAAAAAAAGTTATCGATAAACTTGCAGCAGTCATGATCTTACAAAATTATCTTGACCGCACCAGCAACAAACTTTAGAAAAGAGGAATAAATTATGGCACATGAACACACACATGACCACGATCACGAGCATGATCATGAGGAACACGAAGTGATTACTTTAGTAGATGACGAAGGAAATGAAACGCTATACGAAATTCTTTTGACAATTGATGGTCAAGAAGAATTTAAACGCAACTATGTACTGCTTTATCCAGCAGGTGCACCTGAAGATGAGGACGTTGAATTACAGGCCTATGCATACGTTGAAAATGAAGACGGCAGCGAAGGCGAATTGCAACAAATCGAAACAGATGCTGAATGGGATATGATTGAAGAAGTCTTCAACACCTTTATGACTGAAGAAGAATAGAAATTTTTAAAAGCGGGGCCTTGTAATTAAGGTTCCGTTTTTTTTTCGGAATTATGCTAAATATTTATGATTTATCATTAAAAATACCGTGCAAACAAATCGTTTGTCACCTGTCGACAGTAAGCGTAACATTATTTTTGTAAACGTTATCAAATTAAAGGTGGGATTTAGATGGAAATGATTTATCAGGCGAGTACAGCGGAAGGTGCCATCGATTTTATTAATATGTACGATTTAGAGGAAGCTGCAAAGGAGGTCATCCCAAAAGGCGGGTATGGTTATATCAGCAGCGGTGCGGGAGATATCTTTACGTATCGAGAAAATGAAAAGGCTTTTAATCATAAACTGATCATTCCTCATGTTTTGCGAGATGTAGAATTGCCAGACACAACGACAAAATTTGCAGGAGAACAGTTGAGTGCGCCGATCATTATGGCACCGGTAGCCGCTCATGGGTTAGCGAACGTAGCTGCCGAGAGAGCATCAGCAAAAGGAGTTGCACGTTTCGGAACAATTTACACGGCCAGTTCGTATGCCTCATGCACACTAGAGGAAATTCGCGAGGCCGGAGGAGCGAACACTCCACAATGGTTTCAATTCTATATGAGTAAGGATAATGGAATTAATCGTGATATTTTAGATATGGCCAAGCGAAACGGCGCAAAGGCAATTGTCCTAACAGCTGATGCAACGGTTGGGGGGAATCGTGAGACGGATCGTCGGAATAATTTTACTTTTCCGCTGGCAATGCCCATCGTTCAAGCATATCAATCTGGTATCGGACAAACAATGGATGCTGTTTATGGCTCATCGAAACAAAAATTGAGTCCAAAGGATGTTGAATTCATTGCCAGTTATTCAGATTTACCTGTTTATGTAAAAGGAGTCCAGTCGGAAGAGGATGTAGAGAGAGCTTTGGGGTCTGGCGCTTCAGGATTATGGGTTTCAAATCATGGAGGTCGTCAATTAGATGGTGGGCCAGCTTCTTTTGATTCGCTGGAATATGTTGCGGAAGCTGCGGCAGGAAGAGCTCCGATTGTTTTTGATAGCGGTGTGCGCCGTGGCCAGCATGTTTTCAAAGCTCTCGCTTCTGGTGCAGATCTTGTCGCGATTGGGCGTCCAGCAATTTATGGATTGGCATTAGGCGGCGCTACAGGTGTTCAACAAGTCTTTGATTTTTTCAAAAAAGAATTGGAAATGGTGATGCAGTTGGCGGGGGCACAGACAGTAAATGATATTAAGAAAATTACTTTACGAGAAAACAGATATTTATAATTCTTTTATAAAAACTATCCCACAAAATATCTATCGTTATTTTACTGTTGTTCTAACACACGTTTATCTTTGATGAAATCTGTAATAATAACTGTTTTTCATAGGCAAGTTTCTACGCGTTGATGTTCTTTTATGGTATAAATAAATCGATATTTATAAATTATATTGAATGGAGACGATAGTGTTGAAAAAATGGTTGGTAGGTTTAGCACTTGTTACAGCAGGAGTTATTTTGACAGCTTGTGGAAGCGGTCAATCCAGTGAGGATGATAGCTGAACAAAAGTAAAAGATCAAAAAGAGTTAACGGTGGCAACGTCAGGAACACTTTTTCCTTCATCTTATTATAATGATGAGAATAAGTTGGTTGGTTATGATGTGGATGTTGCAAAAGCAGTCGCTAAAAAATTAGATTTGAAGATCAATTTTAAAGAATATAATGTCGATGGACAAGTAACTGCGGTCAATCGTGGCGAGGCAGATTTTGCGGCAAATGATTTTGGAATGACTAAAGAGCGCGGTAAGAAATTTTCATTGTCCTCACCAATCAAACACTCTTTTGACAGTATGATCGTAAGAAAAAGCGATGACTCAGGAATTCATTCCTTGAATGATTTGAAAGGTAAGAAGGCAGCAGGTGAGCCGAATACCAGCTATATGAAGTTAGCCGAAAAGTACGGAGCAAAAGCTGTGACTTATGATAATGCTACAAACGATCAATACTTGACCGATGTAGCAAATGGACGTACTGATGTAATTCTTAATGATTATTATTTACAAAAGATGTCTATAGGCGCTTTACCAGATATTCCTGTTAAAATTTTGGAAGATGTTTATTTCAATGCGAACTCTACTGGCTTCCTGTTCGCTAAAAAGAATCAAGCCTTAAAAGCTAAAATCGATGATGCTTTGACCGCGTTAAAAAAAGATGGGACGCTCAAGAAAATCTCAAATCAATACTTTGGTACGGATGTTTCGGTAAAACCAAAACAAGAAGTAACTGAGAAAGTTTCAGCGGACTAATGTTTATTCCAACGATTGATTTGCGATTAATGGTGGAGTCGATTCCTTTTCTCTTGAGCGGATTGGGCTATACATTAGGAATCAGTCTGGCTGCATTTTTCTTTGGCAATTTGCTCGGAATAGTCATGACAGTGCTGGGATTTATTCCATGGCTGCCCGTTAAAATTTTCGTTCGTTTCTATTTATCTTTTTTGCGTGGGACCCCAGCGCTAGTACTATTGTTTCTGCTATATTTTGGATTACCTATTCAACTGAATGCGGTAGTAGCGGCGATCATTTGTTTTAGTTTGACTAGTAGCGCTTTTATTGGAGAGATATACCGCGGGTCAATTGCAGGGGTTGATGCGGGACAATGGGATGCGGCGTACGCTTTAGGCAACCGGTTCTTTCCAACGATGCGAACAATCATTTTGCCGCAAGCAATCCGTATCTCAATCCCAGCGCTGAGCAATGTAGCGATGGATCTTCTCAAGGGAACCTCCTTAGCGGCAATGATCACGGTGCCGGATATTTTTCAAAAAGCGAAAATCATTGGTGGACGAACCTTTGATTATTTATCGATGTACATCTTAGTCGCATTAATTTACTGGCTGCTTTGTATCGGCATTGGGCATATTCAACATCGTCTAGAAAAATCCTTTCAAAAAAAATACGTGTAAAAAAGCCAAGGGGTTACGATTATTGTCGTGAATCCTTGGCTTTTTTTAGTTTTTAATCGCATCTAGAACTAACTGCGCAATCAATTCGTAAGGATATTCCTTTTCATCGTAGAGACCTTCTTTGATATTCAATCCATGGCGGTGCATCACATTAAAAACTGTAGCCATTAGTAAATTGACTGGTAATTTTTTTAAATATCCGACCTCAATCGCTTCGTTCAATAGGTCAGTAACGATCGTATTATTATCATAAAGATGATCTCCCGAAATATTCAACATCTTGATTTGTTCAATTAGGGTCAAACCATCTGGATGTTGAATCGAGTAGTCAAAGACTGAATGAACATAATTGTCGATCCTTGTTTTGATTGGAATACTCTGGTCATTTAAGGATTCTATATCTCCCATTGATTTTATCTGATCAAGTTCTCGCTGATAGGCGCTCAAAAGTAAGTCATTTTTATTTTTGAAATATAGATAGACATTGGATTGCGCGATGCCTACGATTTTCGCTACCTTCACTGTGGAAACGGCAGCCGCACCTTCATTCAGGATAATTTTGACAGTAGCATCTAATATTTTTACGATTTTTGTATTATCTTTCTTTTTCATAACAATAGTATAAAACGAATTTTACAGTATTTCAAGATTGACAAAGATAATTCTATCTTTTATAATTCTTTTAAAGATATGTCTATCTTTTTTAAAACAGAAAGAAGGAACGATTTATGAAAATCGCAATGCTAGGTTCACTTGGAAATATTAACAGTTATGTCATTCCTGAATTGATCAAATTAGGCCATGAGGTTACTGTGGTCACCTCGACAGATAAACGAGTCTCCCAAATTGAAGCATTGGGGGCAATACCAGCAGTCGGAACAATGACGGATATCACATTTTTAACTGAGATATTCACTGGAATGGACGTCGTTTATTTAATGATTTCTGGCGCGGGTGCTGGGGTTGATTTAAATCGAGAGATGCAGAGACAAGCAATAATATTCAGAGAAGCAATTACCGATGCAAATGTTCATAAGATTGTTCAATTAAGCAGTGTAGGGGCTGACGCCGGTCCCGAGGCGGGTTCGTTACATGCCTACCATTATTTGGAAGACGAACTCAAAAAAATGACTAACGTTGACATTGCATTTGTCAGACCGGTTGGATTTTACAACAATCTATACAGCAACCTAAATAGTATTAAGAATGAACATGCGATTTATTCCAATATACCAGCAGATGTTAAGCAAAAGTATGTCGCTCCAAGTGATATTGCAACAGTTGTTTTGCCTTTAATCTTGGATACGCCAAAAGGAGTCAGCGTTCGATTTGCTGTCAGTGATACATTTTCGCTGAAAGATTTCATCGATGAACTAGCTAGAGTCACGAAGATTTCAGATTTGCATTTTATCGAAATTACAGATGAACAGATGAAACAGGGAATGTTAGCCAACCATGTACCCGAAGCCATCGTTGAGGCGTTTGTAAAAACTAGTAAATATCAAAAAAGTTCTGCGGACATTTATGCTGCCCTCAATGAAGACAACACAACTGTTGGCACAGTAAAGCTTGCAGATTTTGTTCAACAATACGCACAAGCGATTGAAAATACTCAAGAGAATCATCGGTCATCGATGATTGTTGACTAATAACAACTGTTCGAAGGCAAGATCCTAAATGGGTCTTGCCTTTTTGTTCATCATGAAACCGATCGAACATTGATAAATGGCTTAAGAAACAGGATAATAAAAGCTATAAACAAAAAAGGCGAGGACTATAGGATGAAAAAGAAAATCATTTTGATCGAAGATGACGAAAATCTTCGCAGAGGAATTTCCTTTTACTTGGAACAGGAAGGCTATCAAGTTTTGATAAACAGTCGTGTATCAGGAGCAATTGAGTTGATCAAAGATACATCACCAGATTTGATTATTTTAGATGTGACTCTTCCTGACGGTAACGGTTTTGAACTTTGTAAAAAAATTCGGACATTTTCTACTGCTCCAATCTTTTTCTTGACGGCGCATGATTTAGAGTCTGATATTCTGACTGGATTGTCGATTGGTGGAGATGATTATTTGACCAAGCCATTTTCTTTGGCAATTTTGAAAGCAAAGGTCGCATTAATAGTTAAAAAGCAAATTGATCGCGCGAAAACAATTGAACTGCTTCCTTTTGTTTTAAATTTGGATACGCATCGATTGTTTAAAAATGATCAGGAAATCCCAATGAGTTCGACAGAATTTCGTTTGATTAATTATTTAATGAAGAATGCAGGAGTTGTATTAGAAAAAGAGCTGCTGCTTGAAACGTTATGGGATGATCAAGGGAAGTTTGTTGATGAAAACGCGTTATCGGTAAATATTCGCAGAATCCGCTTGAAGATCGAAGATGATCCAAAAAATCCGCAATACATCGAGACTGTTCGAGGTGTAGGATATACCTGGAAAAAGGAGTGAATGTAGAATGTTTTTATATGCTCTCACCATTCTATTCTTTTTAGTGATACTGATTTTATTTTTATTTCAAATGCGAAAGCAGCACGAGGAAGAATTATCCAATATCGAAGAAGTTTTGGACGCTGTTTTGAAAGGCGATCATCCAGAAAATGCAACAATTTATCAAGAGGGGCAAGAAAGTAAATTGATCTTTAAAACGCTAAGGATCGCAGAAATAAATCAACAGTACCAAGAAACAGCGAAACGTGAAAAGAATCGAGTGCAGGAATTGATGGTTGATGCTGCACATCAAATGCGAACACCGATTACCAGTATGGTCATGTTTGCGGAACTATTACAAAGTGATCAGCTAACTGCAAGTGAATCGCAAGAGTTTCTAGCTCGCTTGTCCTTCGACTCCAATCGTTTAAACTGGCTGGTAGAAGAATTTTTGCATATGTCAAAGTTTGAAACGGAATCGATGCAATTAACTATAGTAAATCAAAAAATCAATGAGACGATTCAACAGGCAATTCATCAAAACAGTGAAAAAGAGTATCAAAAAAAACGTTTCATCGTTAACGAAAATGATTATGAGCTTCCTCACGATGTCAAATGGACTCGTGAGGCAATCAGCAATGTACTAGAAAATGCATTGAAATACGCTTATGAAGATTCAAAAATTGAGCTATCGATTGATCGTTTGATTTCATATACTAGAATATCCATCAAAAATCGAGGCAAAACGATCTCTAGAGAAGAGTTGCCCAATCTTTTTTCAAAATATTATCGCGGATCGCAGTATCGGAATACAATAGAAGGATTTGGTATTGGACTGTATCTGACAAAATTGATTTGTGAAGCGCAGGGAGGATATGTATTGGCTGATTCACAGTCCGAAGTGACTACGATCTCGCTATTCTTACAGAATTGACAGATTTATTGTCGAAGACTGACATTCTGCTGTAAGAGTCCCTTGCTATATTGAGAGTATGAAGAAGGGAGGTTGTTGGTATGAACGTAGTAAAAACGAGTCATCTAACAAAAACTTATGGTGAAGGGGAAAACCAAGTTCATGCAGTTGATAATGTCAATTTGGTGATCGAGGACAAAGAGTTTGTAACGATTGTTGGTACCTCGGGATCAGGAAAGAGTACATTGTTGAATCTATTGGGAGGCTTGGATCGACCAACGACAGGGAAAATTGAAGTTTCAGGAAAGCAATTAGAAAATTTAAGCGAAGAGGAACTGACGATTTTTAGAAGAAGAAATGTCGGATTTGTTTTCCAACAGTATAATCTAGTACCGATTTTAAGTGTGTACGAGAACATCGTTTTGCCGATTCAATTAGATGGGAATACAGTCGATGAAGAGTTTGTCGAAGAAGTCATTGGAACGTTAGGGTTAAAAGGAAGAGAAAACAGCTTGCCCGCAATGCTCTCAGGCGGACAACAGCAGCGGGTTGCGATTGCCAGAGCATTGGCTGCAAAACCGGCAATCATACTTGCAGATGAACCCACAGGAAATTTAGATAGTAAAAGCAGCCAAGATGTTCTGGGTTTGTTAAAGCAATCGGCAAAAAAGTTTAATCAAACAGTCATAATGATTACTCATAATGATCAGATTGCACAATTGGCCGATCGAGTTATTCGTATTGAAGATGGAAAATTATTTGATATACGTGTAACAGGCGGTGATTGGTCATGAAAGAACAACGGCAGGCGATTCACAATTTATGGATAAACAGTTTTAGGAATAATCGGAGACGAAATCTTTTTGTTATCTTAGCACTTGCATTGACCACCTTGTTGATTACATCGGTCATTGGATTAGGGATGAGTTTTATTGAAGCTAGTAATAAGCAAACCGTCCAAAGAGTGGGAACAGTAGCTGATGCAAATCTCAATGATCTGACAAAAAGGCAGGTTCAACTTTTAAAAAAAGATCCTTCTATCGAAATAATCGGAACACAGCAGACGGTTGGTGCGGTTGATAGTCAGCGATTAAAGAATAAAAAAGTTCAAATGGCATTACATTGGTATAGCAAGGACGAATGGAACGGACTTAGAAAAGAGGCCATCAATAATTTTACTGGCAAGTTCCCAGAGAAGGATAACGAGCTGATGGCACCGCTGGCTGCGTTAAAAGAGCTGGGAATAACGCAACCGAAAATTGGTCAAAAAATTTCTTTGCCGTGTCAGATAGATGGCAAAATGTATCAAAAGGAATTTGTTTTATCAGGATATTATAAAGAATATGTGATTGCGCGTGTAGTTGATTTTAGTTATGTTTTAGTTTCAAAGTCGTTTGCCGACAAGTATGGGACAGCAGTCAACAGCAAAACCTATTCGATTAAATATAAAGACAGCAACAATCTTGGAAAACAAAACAAGGCTCTCGCAAAAAAATTAAAGCTGACCGAAATGCAAGAAATAAAAACGACGTTGAGAGAATCCTCGCAAAGTGCAACGTCAGTTATTATCGGAGTAGGGATGTTTTTGGCGATCATTCTAATCTCTGGAGGTTTGCTGATCTATAATGTTCTGTACATTTCAATTGCCAATGATATTCGTTTTTATGGATTATTAAAGGCCTTGGGTACCACAAAGAAACAGCTCAGGAAAATTATCTTTAATCAATCATTGCTTTTATCTGCTGTTGGTATTCCTTCTGGATTAATTATTGGATTTGCTATTTCGCACGTTTTGATTCCTGTAGTCATGAAGGCAACGAATTTTTCAGAAGCCGTAGTGGTTTCGACACGACCACTGATTTATCTGGGTGCGGGATTATTCGCATTGTTAGTGATGCTCTTAAGCTCGATTAAACCAGCAAATTACGCAGTCAGGGTCTCACCAGTATCAGCCATCAATTTTACAGAGTCAAAAGTGAGAAAAGGTGATGTTCGCTCACGCAATGGCGGTAAATTATATTTAATGGCTTGGCGAAACATCTTTCGTGATAGAAAACGTGCATTAGTAGTTATCATTTCCATGACATTAGGGATTACTTCTTTTGTAGCGGTCAATTCAATTGTTAAGAGTATGGATTTTGAGAAATTCGTACTAAGCGAAATGGATTATGATATTGTGATCAGCCCAAGCTACACTCAATTCGAGAAAGACTCATCTGAATCAAAAATGTTGGAAAAGCAGCATGTAAGTCAACGTTTAGCCCAGCTGGCAAAGGAAAACGATAATATTACCTCAGCAAAATTATATTTTTCAGCGCCTGTTTCGGTCACTTATGACAAGCAAAAATTTTCGAATTATATTCGGTCCTATAATCAATTTTTCAAGTATTCCAAGATTAACGAGAAGCAGATTGATCCGAATAATTTTAACGGTGAAGTAATCAGCATTGATTCAGATGAATTAGAAAAGTTGCTCACAAAAAAAGACCAAAAATCGTTTGATAAACCAGCATTTGAGAACGGAAAGATTGCTTTTGTGCAATCTTATCAACCAAAAGATTTTGCAAATGTTTCGGATTTACAATTTACTACTAGCGACAAGCAGAAGCATCAAATCAAAATCGGTGGTTTTATCCCCAATGACTATTTGGAATTTCAGACTCGCGGAGCACCACCGATGTTTGTATCAAAGCAGTATCTAGACAAAATTGCACCGGATGCAGGAATTTGGAATGCTTATTTCAATTTGAAAGATAAGAATGCTGATCGAGTCTCTGAACAGTTCCAACAATTTATTGATGAACAATCGGTCTATAAAATAATGACAAAATTAGAAATGAAAAAACGAGCGGTTGAAGAAATCAGTACCATGAGAATGCTAGGGAATACTTTGGCTCTAATTTTGGCATTGATCGGGTTATTAAATTTCGTCAATATTATCACCACGAGTATTTTAGCCAGAAAACAAGAATTGGCGACCTTAGAAAGCATCGGTATGACTCGCAAGCAAACGAATAAGGTGTTGATGTTTGAGGGTGGGTATTATGCACTGATTGTTAGCGGGTTAGTAATGACTTTTGGATTAGGTGTCACGTACATTCTATTTTCAATCGTTAAAAAGTCAGCAACTTATGCTAGTTTTAATTTTCCCATAGTAGAAATCGGAATATCCTTAATATTAATGCTCGCAATCTGTCTTTTAACACCTTATCTGGTAATGAGGTCATCTAGTAAACACAGTTTAGCTGAGCGAATCAAAGAATAATTCTTTTTTCTTGATTTCCAGTTAGTTTTAGGTAAAATATGAAATTAACTCAGCTGAGTTGTTAAACTATAAGTAAGAATAAAAGATTGGATGTGTAATCTATGGGACATTTGCCACCTTTAAAATTTTCTTTGAACGATAGTGTACAATTTAGAATTGCGAATGATATTTTGACTGGCGTAATTGAGTTTGCAGATTTTGCTCATTCTCCTAGAAGAGCGTACCATTCTTACAGTATTTTTGTTGAGGAGCGCGGTTGTTCTTTTGCTCATGTCCCAGAGTATGACGTTTTGGAAAAAAATTAATATAAGAGTAGTAGAGCCTGATGAAGGGATCGTTGAGATCTGATTCATCGGGTTTTTTATTCTTTTTAGATGTATCTAATATCACCTCTTAATCTGTATAAAACAGAATAATTTATTGACGATAATTATCATTGTGTTAGAGTTCTTTTTTATAATTGGAGTCAGTTGCTAGTATTCTCAAAGGGAATTTGTGATAATGAATAAAAAAATGGAAGAGGTGTTGATGTTGAAAGACGGGGTTTATTGGGCTGAGAAATTACGAAATAAAGAAATAAGTTTTCAAGAATTACTGGAAGCTTTTGAAGAAAAGGCACGAAAACAAAATCCAATGTTAAATGCTTTCGTTACTATGATGGATCAAGATGCACTCGCAGAATATCAAAAACAAGAAGATTTATTGAACCGTCCTTTCGCGGGTCTGCCGATCCCGTTAAAAATGTTAGGACAAGAAAAAAAGAATTGGTTGAGTACTTCGGGGTCTAAATTATTTTTGGAGCACCGTGCCAGTCGTAACAGTAACTTTACTAATCGACTAATAACAAACGGTTTGATTCCATTCGCTCAAACCAATGCACCAGAATTTGGATTTAAAAATGTTACGGATGCACAAATATATGGTCCGGCAAAAAATCCTTGGAACCTTGATTATTTTTCCGGCGGATCTAGTGGTGGTGCTGCCAGCGCTGTAGCTTCAGGAATTGTTCCAATAGCGGGAGCAAGCGATGGCGGCGGCTCAATTCGAATTCCAGCATCGTTTTGCGGACTAATCGGTTTGAAACCGACTCGGGGAGCAATGCCTGTAGGGCCGAGCGGTTGGCGGGGCTGGCAAGGAGCGGCGATTGATTTTGCCTTGACCGTCTCAATGCGTGATACGGAGAGACTCTTTTATGGGATGCGAGGCATTGATAGTGCGGCACCGTATCAGGCCCCAAAAACAGAATGGCAGCATACTAAGGCCGCTCAACAAGAGAAATTGAAAATAGCAGTAATCATTGATTCTCCAATTAATTCAAAAGTTACTCCGGAAGCAATCAAGGCAGTGGAGAAGGCGTGCGACTTTTTATCAGAGCAGGGACATCAAGTAGAATTGATTTCTTATCCAGTTGATGGAAAAGCACTGATAGCTAGTTACTATTTAATGAATGGTGCGGAAACTGCTGCGATGTTTGCGGGAATAGAACAGGGACTAAACAGACCTGTAGAAAAGAACGATATGGAGTTAATGACATGGGGAATCTATCAATATGGTAAAAAAGTTCCAGCCAGCCATTTTGTCAACGCATTAAATCTCTGGGATCAAGCAGCTTTTAAAATGGAAACCTTGCTTACAGAGTATGATTTGTTGCTGACGCCAACCGCAGCAGCAACTGCTCCTAAGATAAATGATGATTTACAAAGTGATGAAATCCGTGATGCTTTGGAAGCTTCCGCATTATTATCAGAAAACGAACTGCTTCATTTGATTGATCAAATGTTTGAACGAAGTTTGCAGATTACGCCATACACGCAGTTGGCTAATTTGACGGGCCAGCCAGCCATTAGCTTACCAACATATCTTGCAAAGACAGGTCTGCCGCTAGGAATTCAGTTTACAGCGGCACGTGGAAGAGAAGACTTGCTCCTGCAAATAGGAAAATTATTTGAAAAAAGTTATGGGTTCAAACTGCCAGAGTATTATCAATAAAATATGAATAATCTTTACTAAAAGAACCATAAAAATTGACTATCAATTTTTATGGTTCTTTTGGTACACTTGAAGGAGTAAATGAAAACGTTTCGATAAGAGGGAGAGTAGGAAAATGATTTTATTGAGGGCACAGAGAGTAATCCTTGGTGACGGAAAAACCATCATTGAGAATGGTGGGGTCGTATACGCTAAGGACACGATTTTAGCTGTAGGAAATGCGGAGGAACTATTTAAGGAGTTCCCACAGGCAGAGATTCGTGATTATGGTGATGGAACAATTTTGCCGGGGTTAATGGATGCCCATATCCATCTGGGCTATTATTGGACACAACCCGATTTACATCGGTACAACGATTTTATGATTGCATATTACGCACAAAAACAGGCGGAAACATGTCTTGCAAAAGGAGTGACAACGATTCGTGATTGCTGCGGACCTCGATTTCTTTTGGAAACGCTGCGGCTAGCTGCAGAAAAAGGGTTTGTTAGGGCACCGAGAATTCTGCATACGGATCGCGGCATCTGTATTACTGGGGGGCATGGTCATGAGGATGGAATTGAAGAAGTTGATGGTGTAGAAAATATACGTCACACAGTTCGTCGACAAAAGAAAGACGGTGCTGATTGGATCAAACTATTAACGACTAATCGCGATGATATTTGTGAGTTCACTCAAGAGGAGTTGAACGCAGGCGTAGAGGAGACTCATCGTCTCGGAATGAAGTGTGTTGTACATTCGGGAACTCAACCAGGGATTCAAATGTGCATCGATGCTGGTTTTGATACAATTGAGCATGGTAACTTCTTAACAGTAGAACAAGGAGAACAAATGGCGAAAAATCATCAATCTTGGACGCCGACGATGTTTGCGTATCATTTCCTAGCTGAATACAATCAAAAAGTTCAAGAAGTTGGAATAGATCATTCCAATCAATCTACCGAAACCTATTCCCATCATTTAGATTTCTTTGAAAGTTCTGTTGAAGCTTATTCGCAAAACTTCAAAGCAATTTATGATAAAGGTGTAACTATTTTGGCGGGAACAGACATGGTTATGCTAGAAGCACCAAGTGTACCAATAGTGGAAGAATTAGAATTGATGGTGCGTTATGGACTAACACCAGTTGAAGCAATCCAAACTGCGACACAAAATCCTGCTAAGGTCTTTGAGTTATCGGAAGTTACTGGGGAGTTAAAAGCGGGATTGCAAGCGGATATTTTGATTGTCGAGGGTGACGCGACTAAAAATATTGAAGCATTGCGTGATGTTAAGCAGGTTTTCTTAGCCGGCGTGGAAATATAGACAAACTCCCCACCATGATGACCATTTTGGTGGGGAGTTATTGGTTAAACCATTTTTTGTGCTTTCTCAGTATTAGCAAAGTGTAGTTTGACATATTTCTTTAATAAGTCGATTCCACCTTGACGGAGTAATTTTGCTGCAAGCTCATCAGAGGGTTTGCCTGCACCAGAAGGAACTTTCCTCCCTAGTTCCAGAGAAGCTTTATCCAGTTCTTCAAGAAAACTTGCTCGACTGATAATTGAAGCTGCTGCAACAGAAAGATGGTATTGTTCTCCTTTGGTAACGAAATAAATTTTCTCTTCAACCCATTGCGGTTCTTGTTTAACATACTTCATGTAATTAGCTTCTGAAGTGAATTGATCGATCAAAATCGCATCTGGTTTCGTTGGAGCAATTTGTTCTAACAATAAACGGATCGCTTGGTTATGCAGAGCGACTTTCATGCGAACAGCATTATACTTCGGCTGAATCTCATTGTACTTCTCTGGGTTAACAACCAGCAACCGATAAGGAATTAGTTCTTTGATCGTGATTGACATTTTACGGATTTGATCGTCTGTCAGCATCTTCGAATCCTTTACACCAAGCTGTTTTAACACGGCAAGCTGTTCTTTGTCCGCATAGGCCGCGCAGACACATAGCGGACCAAAGTAGCTGCCATTACCAACTTCATCGCTACCGAGAACGGAAAGCGAGGCAAAGTTTTTGGGTAAATTGCTGCTTTTTTTTGCGGGCGAACCAGTTGCATTTCCCCAGCGAGCGGCTTCTTGTTCCGCATTGTTTCCCTGAAACAAAACCTTGCCTGAAGTATAGGCCGTTATGCTTATGCCATTTTTTTTGGCGGAAAAATCACTGTAAGGAACCTTTTTGTTTAATAAATAATCTGTATAGTAGGTTTTCAGTTTTTGAATCTCGCTTTTGGATAGTTTTAATACAGCTGAACTCATAATTTTTTCTCTTTTCTTTAAGTTAATTCGCGATAATTGATGAAAGTTGTACATATGATGGGTTTTAGCATATAATATATTAGTATTTTTGTTACCAGAACATTAAAAAAATCGATTTAGGAAGGTTGATCAGTATGGCGCAAAATCGCTATAAGGCAATCGTTGCCGGTCAGACTTATACTATCATTGGACAAGAATCCAAGCAACATATGGATATGGTTACTGCTTTAGTCAATGAACAGTTAAATGAAATTATGTCTTTATCGCCTGGAATCACACAAGAAAAGGCTGCGATGTTGTTGGCAATTAATGCAGTCTCAGATCAATTAAAAAGACAAGAGGCGCTAATGCAGTTAGAAAAACAGCAATTCACACTTGATGGGCAGGCTGCTCACAATTTAGAATTAGAGAATCGCATAAAGAAAATTGAAGCAATTGAAGCCGAAGCAAAAGAAATCATGCGAAAAAACGGAAAAGAAAATGTTCCGATTCGGAATCATGTAGAAGCGCAACAAATCGTCAACGAAAACCGTAAACGTGAGATTCAAAAAAGAGCGGCAAATAAATAAGTGAGGGATACTATGTTGACATTGGTAATTTTATTTGCACTATTGCTATCTTTTTATGTGGGTTATCGACGTGGTGCGGCCTATCAGATAGTATTTTCGATCGGGTATCTAGTATCATTTATCGTTGCGAGAATGTTTTATCAAAGATTGGGCTCGCAATTAGATTTATTTGTACCATACCCATCCGTTACAAGCGAGTCTAAAATGGTCTACTACTCTGTTGAGCAAGCTTTTAATCTGGACAAGGCTTTTTATGCAGGCGTAGCTTTTGTTATGATCTTAGTAGTTGGCTGGCTGGCAACACACATCATCGCAATATTTTTCAAAGATTTACTATTTAAAGTAATAATTCCGCAATATGATGGGATTGTCGCTGGTATTTTACAATTAATCATATGTTATGTTGTCATCTTTTTGCTTTTAAAACTGGTTAGCTTTGTACCCATGGCAGTGGTTCAAAATCAGTTGAGCAATAGTTGGCCTGCACGTTTTGTGATTGAGCATTCTCTATTTTTAAGTTCTCAGTTTAACAATTTATGGGTTACAAAAATTATTGGATAAAGTAAAAAAACCGGGACGCTGTTTGACAGGTTTCGGTTTATTTATGTATAGAAGGTGAAAAAATGAATGAACGCATTCTAAAAACTTTAGAGTTTGAAGAAGTAAAAAAAATGATTTATCAATATTTAACAACCGAACAGGGGGAAGAAGAGCTTCGCCAATTGGTTCCTTCTAGCGATCGGAAAACCGTTCAGTCATGGCTTGAGGAAACCGAGGATGGGATGAAGGTTCAGCGTCTGCGCGGCGGCTTGCCAATCCCCAAATTAAATAATATTAAGGCGCATATGAAACGAATTGAAATTGGCGCAAATTTGAATGGTTTAGAACTTGCAGAAGTTTCTAGAGTGCTTTCGACGACTAGTGAGTTAGTCCGCTTTATTGATGATTTAAAAGATAGTGAGTTGGATTTTCTGCGAATCTATTTTTGGGAAGACCAGTTAACAACACTGCCCGAGTTAAGCGGAAAATTACGTAGATCGGTGGAGGAAGATGGTCGTATACGCGATGAAGCTTCTTTAGAATTACGCACAATTCGTAGTCAAATTCGACGAAGCGAGCAAACGATTCGTGAACAATTGGATGGTTTGATACGAGGCAAGAATACAAAATATCTAAGTGATACATTAATTACGATGCGAAATGATCGCTACGTAATTCCTGTGAAACAAGAATATCGCGGTGTCTTTGGCGGAGTAGTGCATGATCAAAGCGCTTCTGGACAAACCTTATTTATGGAGCCGAAACAAATCGTTGAACTAAATAATCGGCTGCGTCAACAGCAGATTGCTGAACGAACGGAGATTGAGCGGATTTTAGCAGAATTATCAGCTGAACTGGTGGCTCCTCGCAAAGATATTTTACACAACGCTTATGTATTGGGGCGTTTTGATTTAATGAATGCAAAAGCACGCTTTTCAAAAGCCTTGAAAGCAATTGTGCCAGTGATCAATCAGGAAAATCATGTGTACTTCAAGCAGGCTCGCCATCCATTATTGGATCAAGAAAAAGCGGTAGCAAATGATCTTATGATTGGTCAAGATTTTCAGGCGGTTGTTATTACCGGACCGAATACTGGTGGTAAAACTATTTCCTTGAAAACACTAGGGCTTTTACAATTGATGGGACAAGCAGGCCTACCGCTGCCTGTCGCTGAAGAGAGCGAAATGGGAATCTTTGATGAGGTTTTCGCAGATATCGGGGATGAGCAGTCTATCGAACAAAGCTTATCAACATTCTCTTCTCATATGACTAATATTGTCTCAATCTTAGATAAAATCGATGAGCACAGTCTAGTTCTATTTGATGAACTTGGTGCTGGGACCGATCCGCAAGAGGGTGCGGCACTAGCGATTGCGATTTTGGATGCAGTTGGGGCGAAGTCTTCATATGTCATGGCAACAACCCATTATCCTGAATTAAAGATATACGGTTATAATCGGTCTAATACGATTAATGCCAGCATGGAATTTGATGTAGATACGTTAAGTCCAACCTATCGTTTATTATTCGGGGTTCCAGGACGCAGTAATGCTTTTGAAATCTCTCGACGACTCGGTCTGGATTCAATGGTGATAGAAAATGCTAAGCAGATCATCGATGAAGAAAGTCAAGATTTGAATGAAATGATTTCCGATCTGGAAAATCAACGAAAGGCAACAGAGACAGAGTATTTAGAGATACGCCATTATGTGGCTGAATCAGAAAAACTGTATCGCGATTTAAAAAATGCCTATAGTTACTTTTTCGATGAACGGGAAAATGAAATTGAAAAAGCTCGTAAAGAAGCCAACAAAATTGTTGGCGAGGCGGAAGAAAATGCCGAAAAAATCATCAAAGAAATCCGTCAAATGCAACTAGATGGACAGGGAAATGTGAAGGAACATCAATTAATTGATGCGAAAACACAATTAGCTGATTTAAAACAAGACGAACATCTGAAGAAAAACAAGGTATTGCAAAAAGCAAAGGCTAAAAAGGTATTTAAGCAAAATGATGAAGTCATCGTAGAAACGTATGGTCAACGTGGGACTTTAATTCAAAAAGTTGGCGACAACGAATGGCAAGTTCAATTAGGTATATTGAAGATGACCGTTTCGGAAGAGGATATGACACTGACTACACCAATTGAAGAGCCAAAACAACGAGTGATCACTGGTGTACAGCGAGGAGCTAGCGCTCGTGTGAAACCAGAACTAGACTTACGTGGCAAACGTTATGAAGAGGCGCTTGCTGAAGTTGACCAATATATCGATGCAGCGTTACTCGCAAACTTTGCACAAGTTCGAATTATTCATGGTAAAGGGACAGGCGCATTGCGCAAAGGTATCACTGATTATTTGAAAAATAATCGCAATGTCAAAAGTTTTGAATTTGCTCCTGCAAATCAAGGCGGTAGCGGTGCAACAGTGGTAACTTTTAAATAGTTTACAAGTGTAAGCAGAAGAGTGGCGTAGAGAAAGCGACCGTGATATACTACTTTTAGTAAGAAAAAAGGATGTTTAATTCAAAGCATCCGAGTTATATAGGAGGAATTCAAATGTCACAAGTAGTTACTGATAAAACTTTTAATGATGAAACAGATAACGGTCTTGTTTTGATCGACTTTTGGGCAACTTGGTGTGGTCCTTGTCGGATGCAAGCTCCGATCTTAGAACAACTATCCGAGGAGTATGACGAAGATGAATTCAGAGTCGTAAAAATGGATGTGGATGAAAATCCAGAAACGCCAGCATCTTTCGGTATCATGAGCATTCCAACACTCGTTTTGAAAAAAGACGGACAAGTTGTTGATAAAGTTATTGGTGTTCATACTAAAGACCAATTAAACGAGCTTATCCAAGCTCACATGTAAGATCTTGAGCTGGACTTTATGTCCAGCTTTTTTGTCAGTTTAACTTTATTTGTTCTAGCTAGGAAGATAATTATTGATTTTAAAGTTAGCTGTGATTTCAAGTTTGAAGGGAAACAACTTATGAACGAGCGAATCAAAAACAAATTAGCACTTTTACCAGATCAACCGGGCTGTTACCTAATGAAGGATAAAAATGGCACGATTATTTATGTTGGTAAAGCCAAAATTTTAAAAAATAGGGTACGATCTTACTTTACTGGGAGTCATAATACGAAGACAGAGCGATTAGTCAGTGAAATCGTGGATTTTGAATATATCGTGACGGAATCCAACATTGAAGCATTGCTGCTTGAGATAAACTTGATCAAAAAAAATGATCCTAAGTATAATATCATGTTGAAGGATGACAAGACCTATCCATTTCTTAAGATTACGAATGAAAAGTATCCACGCTTAATGATTACAAGAAAAGTTTTAAAAGATAAAGCTCATTACTTTGGGCCATATCCTGATGTGAACGCTGCTAATGAAACCAAAAAACTGCTGGATCGATTGTTTCCGTTGCGGAAGTGCAAACCATCACAAAAAACGCCGTGTCTTTATTATCATTTAGGACAATGTCTATGTCCTTATGCTTTTCATGTTGATCCACAGGTCTATAAAGACATGGTGGAAGAGATCAAGCGATTTTTAAATGGTGGGCATACCGAGATTCAAAGACAGCTGAAAGAAAAAATGAATCAGGCCGCCGCAGATATGGAATTTGAAAAGGCGGCGGAGTATCGTGATCAAATCAAGGCGATTGAAACAGTCATGACAAAACAGAAGATGACTAACACTGATTTGATCGATCGCGATATTTTTGGTTATGCGACAGAAAAAGGTTGGATGTGTGTCCAAGTCTTTTTTGTACGTCAAGGAAAGTTGATTGAACGAGATGTGTCGATGTTTCCATTCTATAATGATGCGCAAGAAGATTTTTTGACCTATATTGGACAGTTTTACCAAGAAAATGAACATTTTATCCCTAAAGAAGTTTTGATTCCTGATAATATTGATAAGCCTAGTGTCGAAGCGATGTTAGAAACAAAAGTTCTACAGCCGCAACGTGGTGAAAAGAAAAAGCTTGTTAAATTAGCTGGAAAAAATGCCCATGTTGCTTTAAATGAGAAATTTGATTTAATAGGTCGTAGTGAAGCGCGAACGATTGGTGCGGTAGAAAAGTTAGGGGATGCTATGAATATCCCTGCACCGATTCGGATCGAAGCATTTGATAATTCTAATATTATGGGAACTGACCCAGTATCTGCGATGGTTGTATTCATTGATGGAAAGCCGGCGAAGAAGGAATACCGTAAATATAAAATAAAGACTGTCAAAGGTCCGGACGACTATGCTTCAATGCGTGAAGTTATTTATCGCCGATATTCTCGGGTATTAAAGGAAGGATTGCCCTTCCCAGATTTGATTGTGATCGATGGTGGGAAAGGTCAAGTCGATGTTGCAAGGGACGTATTAGCGAATCAACTTGGAATCGATATTCCGATAGCCGGTTTGGCGAAGGATGATAAACATAAAACGAGCGAGTTACTTTATGGACCTGAGTTAAATGTTGTTCCGTTAGAACGCAATTCACAAGAATTTTTCTTGTTGCAGCGGATTCAAGATGAGGTCCATCGTTTTGCGATTACATTTCATCGTCAGTTACGGAGTAAAAATAGTTTTGCTTCGAAGTTGGATAATATTGAGGGCTTAGGACCAAAACGTAAAAAAATGTTGCTGAAGGAATTTAAGTCATTGAAGAATATTCAAGCAGCATCGATTGAAGAATTGCAAAAAGTTGGATTGCCAAAAACGGTGGCAGAAAGCACACATAATCAGTTGAAGAAAAAATAATGTATAGCACCCTTTACATAAATTGTAAAGGGTGCTATACTTTTTTTGTAAATGTAAAGGGCACTATACATAAAAGAGGTGATCGTTTGCAAAATCGAATTCAAAAATTACGTAAAGAACGTAAGCTGACCCAAAGCGAATTGGCAAATGACTTGGAAGTGACACGTCAAACAATTATTTCATTGGAGAGTGGACGCTACAATGCTTCGTTGATCCTCGCTCACAAAATTGCTCGTCTTTTTGATTTGACGATTGAGGATATTTTTATTTTTGATGATGAGGAGGAAGAGTGATGGAGAAACTTTCGAAAGCGGATCGCGATTATCGTGAGAAGTTGAAAAAAAAGAATAGAAACTGTTTAGTATCAATAGTATTTTTGCTCATATGTGCAGGAATTCTTTTCGTTGGTACAAATTGGTATGATTTAAAAATAGATGACCATGCGTTAGGTTTCTTGACAGGATTCTTCAGCTCAATTTGTTTAGCAATTATTGTTGTCGTTTTTAGGAATCATCGTATTATGAATAATCCAAAATTATTAAAGGCTCAACGAATCGCTCGAATGGATGAACGCAATCTGGAAATTGCAAGTAAGACGATACAATTTTCCGCTTATATGATGGTTATTGTATTGGTGATTTTAAGTACCGTCGGTAGTTTTATTTCAAGAATTCTGATGCTAACCGCAACTGGTTTGCTTTATGTATTTCTAATTAGTTTTTTAATTAGTTATTTATATTACAAAAGGAAATTATAAGGAGTGAGAAGATGTTACAGGTTGAAAAATTAAGTAAGAGTTTCGGTTCGTACAAAGCCTTGGATGATATGACTTTTACGATTGAAGATGGGAAAATTTTAGGGTTGATTGGTCAAAATGGTGCGGGTAAAACGACAACGTTTCGATTAATCTTAGACTTCTTATCGAAAGATTCAGGCAGTGTCTTATGGGATGGACATACACTCTCAGGTAAGGACTATAATACGATTGGCTATCTACCGGAAGAAAGAGGGTTGTATCCGAAGGTAACAATCGAGAATCAATTGCTTTTCTTTGCTTCTTTACGAGGAAAGAGTAAACAAGAAATCGCACCGAAAATCGATGAGTGGATGGAGAAATTCCAAGTCAAAGGAAAGAAAACAGATAAAGTGAAATCACTTTCTAAAGGGAATCAACAAAAGGTTCAATTAATATCTACATTGATTCACGAACCGAAGCTGGTTATTTTGGATGAACCATTCAGTGGGTTAGATCCGGTCAATGCGGAGTTGTTAAAAAACGGAATTATTGAGTTAAAGGAGAAAGGGTCGTGTGTCATTTTTTCTAGCCACAACATGGATAATGTTGAGAAGATCTGCGATCATTTAATAATGTTGCGAAATGGCGAAACGGTTTTGAATGGCAAGGTCCACGAAATTCGTGAATCATTTGGCCGCAGTAAATTGTATTTAGATTCGCATTTGACGAAACAAGAATTAGAAGCCTTTGCTGGTGTCCATACAGTGACTCAAAAAGAGGACGGCAGCTTCGATATCACCTTGGAAGATCCAGCTGCAGGACAAGAAATATTTGTTCAAGCTACCAAAGATGGCTACATTCCGATGTTCAATCAACAACCGCCAACACTAGAAGAAATCTTCAAATGGAAAGCAGGTGCTGTAAATGAGTAAAATGGGTATTATTATTAAGGATGTATATAAAAAGAATGTAAAATCTACAGCATTTTTGATCATGATTTTAGCACCATTTTTACTTATGGGGATTTTCTACTTGTCACAACATTTCTTCGGTGATGCAAATGATATCAATAAAATTGGTATTGTAAGTGATCAACCAGCAGTAGCAGAACAGTTAGCTAAAACTAAAAATAAGGACTATAGCTTTAAAGTGGTCGCTAGTGATAAGAAGGCCCAAAAGCAGTTAGAAGATAAAAAGATTGATGCCTATTTGGATTTAAAAATGGGTGAAGAACAAGTTTCAGGTAAATTATATAGTAAAGCCTCTTTAGGAACTTCAACGGAAACTCAATTACAGCAAATTCTGAGTTCAATGCAAGCAACTATTCGTGCTAATCAGTTGAATCTAACTCCAGCACAAGTTCAAAAAGTCATGGAGCCGGCAAAATTTGAATCAACTAAAGTAACCTTTGAGAAGGGAAAAATGGAGAGTGACGACGGAGATTCGGGCACTCAGTTTATTCTAAGCTTTTTGACAACAATAATCATGTTTGTATTTATTATCAGCTACTCTTCAATCATCGCACAAGAGATTGCGTCGGAAAAAGGAACGCGAATCATGGAAGTATTGCTTTCAAGTATGAAAGCTAAGACTCATTATTATGGGAAATTATTGGGTGTCTTGCTAGTGGCACTGACTCAATTATTGATTTATGGAGTTGCATTGGTCTTCGGTTATCGACAATTCAAAGATATGCCGATGGTAAAAGACCTCATTAATAATGTATCGATTAAGACTTTATTAGGTAGTAGTGCACTGGTTATTATCGCTTTCATGTTAGTGGGATTATTTTTATATGCAGTACTTTCAGCATTGTGCGGCTCTTTGGTCAGCAAACCGGAAGATACAGCTAAAGCGATTCAGCCAGTAATGTACTTGTCTATGATTGGATACATGTTGGGCTTAATTTTAGGAACTTCTGATCCGACAAATGTGATTATCAAAGTCACTTCGTACATCCCTTTCTTATCGTCATATAGTATGCCATTGCGTCTAGCGTCAAATACGGCAGCACTTTCTAGTGCATTCGTATCATTAGGAATTCTAGTACTGTTTACGATTTTATTAACAGTTTTCTCAGCTCAACTATATAAATCCAATGTTTTGGTATATAGCGAAGGCGGAACCTTCAGTGCCTTAAAACAATCGATTTCTATTATGCAAAATGATCGTAAAAAGAAATAAATAAATCAGTTGTTCTCGAAATCAAGATCTCCTATAACGAAATTGTCGGATATACTGTCAAGATATTCGATGATTTAGTAGAATTAGTATATAGTTGAAGAACTAGGATCACTATTATACGAGGAGGAACGTTGATGGAGAAGAATAAGCGACTTGCAAATGGTATTGAGATGCCTCGATTAGGATTGGGTGTTTGGCGTGTAGAAGAAGTAGATGCGACCAATTCTGTTCGTTGGGCCATCGAAAACGATTATCATTTGATTGATACCGCGTCGGTCTACAAGAATGAAAAGGGTGTAGGTGAAGGGATCCGTCAATCTGGTGTCGAACGAGAAGAATTATTCGTAACGACAAAACTTTGGAATGCGGATCAAGGTTATGATTCTACTCATCAAGCTTTTAATGAAAGTCTTAAACGCTTAGGTTTGGATTATGTCGATCTTTACTTGATTCATTGGCCAGTTGCAGGCAAGTTCAGTGACTCTTGGCGAGCGATGGAGGAAATTTATGAGAGCGGCCGCGCAAAAGCGATCGGCGTTTCGAATTTCCAACAGCATCATATTGAAGAATTAATGAACGCAGCCAAGATTAAACCAATGGTTAATCAGATTGAATTGCATCCTACGTTGACTCAAGTTGATTTACGTACCTACTTGGCTAGTGAGGGCATTGCAGTTGAAGCATGGTCACCTCTGGGGCAAGGAAAAATCCTACAAAATCCGACACTCGTTGAAATAGGCAAGAGTCACAAAAAATCCGCAGCGCAAGTAATCATTCGCTGGCATTTACAAAGTGATATCATCGTGATTCCGAAATCTGTTCATGAAGAACGGATCAAAGAAAATATTAATGTATTTGATTTTGAATTAAGTGTTGAAGAAATGGAAAAAATTAATCGTTTAAATATCAATGAACGATTAGGTGCTGATCCGGATAATTTTGATTTTTAACTAATTGTTAGCTATTTAAACATTATAACTAAAACACATGAGACCCATCTTTTGTTGGTTTTTCATGTGTTTTTTTGTATTTCACAATGTTGAAATGATCACTTTTCCAGTAGGCAAAAACAATATGTAGATTTTTTTTTATTTGAAAGGAAGTTTGTGAAAACGTTTTATGGTAAAATAGCAAGAAAATGGGAGGGTTTTGATGGGTGATTATTTAACGAAAATTAATTCTATGATTTGGGGCGCCCCAATGATTGTCTTAATTCTAGGAATTGGCATTATTTTAACTGTTGGCTGTCGGATGATTCAAATTCGTCGCTTACCTCTAGCACTTAAGTATATGGTGAAAAATGAAGAGGGCGGACAAGGGGATGTCACAAGCTTTCAAGCGTTGTGTACGGCCTTATCAGCGACCATTGGTACTGGAAATATTGTCGGGGTTGCAACAGCAATTGTTGCTGGGGGACCAGGTGCATTATTTTGGTTGGAACTTGCAGGATTATTGGGGATGGCAACAAAATATGCTGAAGGGTTATTGGCAGTCAAATATCGTACATTTGATGACCATGGCAAAGCTCTAGGCGGACCATTCTATTACATTGAAAACGGGTTAGGACATAAATGGAAATGGTTGGCGAAAATGTTTGCTTTCTTTGGAGCCATTGCTGGTCTAATTGGAATTGGTACAATCGCGCAGATCAATGGGATTACATCGGCAGCAGAAACCTTTTTTGATCCGGAAAAAGTAAACACAATTACTCTCTTTGAAAACGAATATTCTTGGGCAGTCATTATTACGGGAGTTGTGGTCACGATTCTTGTAGCAATTGTTCTAATTGGCGGGGTACAGCGAATAGCTCGCGTATCTGAAATTATCGTGCCGTTAATGATCGTTATCTATGTAGGCTTATGCTTGTTCATGATCATAATTAATATTTCAAAATTGCCAAGTGTAATTGTAGAAATCGTGCAAAGTGCTTTTGGTTTGCGTGCTGTTTCAGGCGGAGCAATGGGGGCGATGATGATTGCCATGCAAAAAGGAGTGGCTCGAGGGATTTTCTCAAATGAATCCGGATTGGGTAGTGCTCCGATTGCAGCCGCTGCTGCGCAATCGAAAGAACCAGTGCGTCAGGGTTTAGTATCTATGACAGGTACTTTTATTGATACTTTAGTCGTTTGTAATATGACAGGAATGGCAATTATTTTAACTGGGGCTTGGAAAACAGGACTGGAAGGTTCTGCCGTTACGATCTATGCATTTTCGGAAGCTTTACCTCTTTCTCAAACAGTCGCTTCGCTTCTACTAATGATTTGTTTAGCGTTCTTTGCTTTTACAACAATTTTAGGATGGAACTATTATTCAGAGCGCTGCTTAAGTTATTTGACTGGTGGAAATACAAAATTTTCATCTGCCTTCCGTTTCGTTTATATTTTTGCCGTTTTTATCGGGCCTTACCTAACTGTTTCGGCTGTTTGGACGATTGCTGACATTTTTAATGGTCTGATGGCATTTCCTAATATTATTGCTTTAATCTTATTGAGTCCGGTTGTTATCAAAGAAACAAAATCTTATTTCGCTCGATTATCAGCGAGTGAAACAGATGATTTGTCCTCAGTTCCACTGGCAGATACATCTTTTGATGATGAATAAAATGAACATCTAAATTGAAAAGAGCCGCTGCAAAAGGATAAACTTTGCAGCGGCTCTTTTTCTATTCATAACGTAATGCGTCAATTGGATCCAATCGAGCAGCACGATTTGCTGGGAAAGTCCCCGCCAGAAATGCGATTAGCATGATAACAACTAAAATGATCAGCATTGATGGCCAAGAGAACTGCAATAAGGTTAGCCCAGTTAAGCCATCTAGAAATGAAGTCATAGCAAAATCATTTAGAAAATGACCAGCAACGATTGCTCCAGCTATCCCTGTCACACCGCCCCAGAAACCAATCAATAGGGCCTCGACACTAAAGGTTAGAAAGACCTTGAACCGTCCCATTCCCATCGCCTTCATTAGGCCGATTTCTCGAGTACGATCTTGAACGGACATGTATAAGGTGTTGATAATTCCAAAACTCGCAGCCAATAATGCAATTGCACCGAATAGAGTTAGGACTCCTGTGATGGCATTGATTACTTGGCGAATCATACCTATTTCATCTTCGACCGTCATAGCGCTGAATCCGTTCTTAGTCAAACGTTCTTTCAGTTGATCAATTTGTTTATCTGATAAGTTTTTATCCATCGTAGCAAAAAGGGTTCCATATTTATTTTTCATATTTTCAGGCATTCCTTTTTCATTCACGCTGACAATTTTATCAGATAAAGCCTTACTCATAATGGACTGTCCTTGTTGAATGAGACTGACATTACGAACACCTACGATTGTTGCCTCCACGATTTCTTGTTCGCCGGTCGCTTGGCTGCTTATAGAAACGTTTATTTTTTTGTTAAGAGCAGACTTAGCGTTTTTAAAACCTAAAGCTTTCATATATTCCGGTGCTATGTTGATTTCATAGTTCTCGCCAGAGTTGCTAACTTCCCGTCCTGCTTCTAAATCAATCGAAATATCGCTGACACTAACGGCAGACAACAGATATTTTTCTCCATCATTTCGTTGGACATAATCTGTTGCTAAGAAATGGAAAGGTTCAACTTTGGTTATTCCTTTCGTATCCTTGATTTTATCAAGGTCTTTTGCAGTTAAATAGTCTGCATCTGCCCCAGAGGCTTTATCAGGATCATACTTCTGCGGTTCATCACTATCAGACTCCATTTGAGATTCAGGAAAAACCATCAATTGATCTTCACCACCGACACCATTAATTTGCCGATCGATATAGTCATTAACGCCATTATTGACTCCAGTTGTCAAAGAAATTGTAAAGGCTCCGATAAAAATAGCAATTACGGTCAGGACTGTCCGCCCTTTGTTGCGCCACAGATTCGAACTTGCAGATTTTATGATATCAAATAATTTCATATTAAATGCCCTCCAATAGAAGACCATCTTTTATATGAATCTGCCGATCGCATCGAGCTGCCAATTCCGGGTCATGCGTTACGATAATCAAAGTAATGCCTTTTTTATGATTCAAGTTGAACAATAATTTTTCGATTTTCTCCCCAGTTGCAGAGTCTAAATTTCCTGTCGGTTCATCTGCGAAGATAATTTCTGGTTGATTAACGATTGCTCGTGCAATACAAACTCTTTGTTTTTGTCCACCAGATAAATCATTTGCTTTATTGTTCGCTTTATCGCTCAGTTCGACGGCCTCCAAAGCTTCTAAGGCCATTTGTTTTCTTTGTCTGTTAGTAATACCAGCAATTTTTAAAGGTAATAAGACATTTGATAAAACAGTATCTTTCGGATTGATGAAGAATTGCTGGAATACAAATCCAAATGTTTCATTCCGCATTTTGTTTAACGCACTATTTTTAATTTGTCGTGTATCTTGATTCAGTAAGGCTATTTTTCCAGAACTTGGTCGGTCTAATAGCGCCAAAATATGCATCAAAGTTGATTTGCCAGATCCACTTTTTCCAATGATCGCGATAGATTCACCTTTCTTAATCGTAAAACTAACCCCTTTTAATGCTTCAAAGGTCGCTTGGCCGGAGCCATAAACCTTTTTCACATCTTTTACTTCAATTGCATTCATTATTTTCCTCCTTTTAGCGAAAAGCTATGGATTGATTTTCCCATAACTAAAAAATAATGAAATGGTACTAAAGTAGGATTTATAGTTAAAACACATATTTTGTTTTGTGGATTTTGACTAAAAATATTCAGAACTAGAAAAAGACCATCTCGATTTTTGAGTTTGGTCTTTACACTGTTTTCTATTTTGGTTAAAACTACTCGAATTCATTCACGAAATAATCAAATAGACTTTGTTCTTTTTGATCATTTTTACGGGTTAATTCAGGATGCCATTGCACACCGAGAATTTTTGTGTTTGTTTCACGGCTTTCGACAGCTTCAATGATGCCATCATGCGCCCATGCGATAGGTACGAGACTCTCAGCTAACTCTTTGATGGCTTGATGGTGATAGGAATTCACTTGTTCACGTTCACCAAACAGCGGAGCTAATGAAGAATCTGCTTTGACAGTAATCGAATGCAAACCAAAGTCCGGAACGGTAGGGAACATGTCATGTTTTACTTCCCAATCGGGATATTGGGATAAATCTTGATACAAAGTACCACCTAAAGTAACATTCAACAGCTGCGTGCCACGGCAAATTGTAAAGATCGGCTTGCCTTGCTTGATAGCCTCTTTAATTAATGCCATCTCAAAAGAGTCGCGAGCAATGCTTGTCGGACCCAATTTTGGATGAGGTTCTTCTCCATAAAGAAAAGGTGTAACATCCTGACCGCCGGCTAACAATAATTTATCGATTGATGCAATGTAATCACTAGCAAGTTCAGGGTCACTAATGGGTAATAAAATAGGGACTCCTCCCGCTTGGTGAACGCCATCAATAAATCCTTGAGGACTGTAAGTAAATTGTTGATCAAAAAAATCTTGATTATTCTGATAGTGTTGGTTTGCTGCAATGCCAATAATATTTTTTTTCATGTTCGACCACTCCTTATATCTTTTGATACCATAGTCAAAACTTAAAAAGCAAGTAATTCGTTCTTTAAATTTTCTTATATTATTTTTTGTGAGAACCTACTATAATAAGGGATCATTTTAATCTATAAGGATAGGAATTTTTTGTGCTTTTTATTGAAAAATAGTTACGGGTATTCCTTTTTTTGATATACTGTAGTTGTTGAATAAATACAAAAAAGGTTGGGCGTAAGCTTCAAGGCTCGTGTTCTTCAAGGGGTGAGAAGAACGACCTTAGGAGTTTTGCGCTCTTTTTGTATGTAAAGGAGGGTTTGTGTGCTAGAAGCTTTAGAGAAAATAAAATCTGCTGAGGAACAAAATGAAAGAGTCAAAGAACGACTCGTGGCCGAATTGGCTGCATATGAGGCAGAAAAAAAACAATTGCTGCAAGCAAAAAGAGAGAAATTGAAAATAGATTTCTCTAATAAGTTATCTGAAAGAGAGCGAGTTTTGGCTCGTGAGTTAGAAGATGATGAACGTGATTTAACTACAAGTGCAGAAGATGCGATTAGAAAAATGGAAGAAAATTACCAAGGAAAAAAAGAACAGACGATTGAACAAATTATTGAAAGGGTGATCTCAGAATATGGCAGTTAGTAAAATGAGCAAGCTGACGCTGATCGCCCAGCAAGGACATAGCGAACAAATTCTATCTGCGATCCAAGGATTTCAAGGAGTCGAAATTCGAGATCTTTTCCAACAAACAGTCAGCAATGAATGGGTGGAGAAATATTTTAATGAAGTCGATCCTTTACCCAGTCAAGATACACTTGCAAAAATTGATCAACAGTTAGAGCAAATAACTCATGCTATTCGATTTGTCGAGCATCATGGAAGTAGTCGAGAGAAGGGGCTTCATCTCAAACGACAACATGCAACCCTTAGATCATTAGAGGGAAATTTTGACGAAGCAGCTTTACTGTCAGAACTAGAAAGCATTCAAGAATTGGAGCGACTTTTTTCAGAAGCAAATGCGAAACAACAAGAACTGCAGACTCAAGAAAGCCTTCTACAAAAATGGCAAGCGTTAGATTTTTTACCAAAAGAGTATTCATTACATTCAACGAAATGTTTTCTAGGTACGGCGGATGCAAGTATTTGGGACTCATTTGAGCAGCAACTAAAGAATGAACAGATTCATTATGAAATTATTTATAGCGATGATCATATTGTCAATTTTGTTCTGTTATATTTACGTGCTGTACAGGGAACTGTTCAAGAACTAGTTCGACAATTTAGTATAGTCGCATTTATTTATAACCGAGTTCAACTACCTAAAGCAGAATTGACAAGGATTCAACGAGAGAATCTTGAACTAGTTGAGGAACAAAAAAGATTAGCTCAACTGATTGGTCAGAAAAAAATTGTGATTGAGGAGTTGGAAACGGCCGAAGAGGTATTGCTAGCACGCAAAAATCGTTGGCTGATTCACAATCATTTTATTAAAGATGATAAAGTCTTTTTGATCCAAGGTTGGCTAGAAACTGAAACCTACAATGACTTTGAATCATTTATGGGTAATTTGATTGGTAAAGAGAATCTTTATTTGGAAATTGAAGAACCCACAGATATTGAAATTAATGAAGAAATTCCAACAAAATTAAAGAATAATGCGATAGTCAAGCCTTTTGAGATGTTGACGGAAATGTATAGTTTGCCGAAGTATCATGAGGTTGATCCGACACCTTGGTTTATGCCTTTTTACTTTGTCTTTTTCGGGATGATGGTGGCAGATGCGGGTTATGGTGCATTGATGCTGATAGCGACTACAATTGCTTTACGTTCAATATTGCCGCGAGGAATGGAACGGTTTATGCATTTTTTCCAAATTTTAGCGGTACCTACCATTTTGTGGGGATTGATTTACAATTCGTTCTTTGGCTTTTCGCTGGGGTACAAACCAATTCTTTCAACTAGCGAAGATGTGATCAGTATTCTGATATTATCAATCATCTTTGGGGTAATTCAGATTTTTATCGGGTTGGGATTAGCAGCCAAAGAAAACATCAAAGCCAAAAATTATTTAGGGGCTATCTCAGATGGATTTGCTTGGCAAGGAATTATGGTTGGAGCGATTGTAGGCGGATTAGGAAAAATGATTCTAAATAGTCAGCCGTTATTTCTAATTGGTGTAACTTTGGCAGTAGTAAGTGCGCTAATGATCGTCTTCACACCAATGCTTCAAGCAAAATCAAAAATCAAAGGATTAGCCACGGGTGCTTACAATCTATACGGAATCACTAGCTATATTGGCGATTTAGTTAGTTACACACGTCTGATGGCATTAGGAATCTCTGGAGGTAGTATTGCGGCAGCGTTCAATATGTTAGTGGGCTACATGCCTCCAATTGCACGTTTTAGTGTCGGAATATTATTGATGGTAGCTTTACATGGATTAAACATCTTTTTATCACTATTATCGGCCTATGTTCATGGCGCTCGGTTACAGTATGTAGAGTTTTTCGGTAAATTTTATGAAGGTGGCGGACGTGCGTTTCGTCCTTTAAAGACAGAAGAAAAATATGTAAATATTAAACAAGAAAAATAATTGGAGGAATTTTAGACAATGATGGAGTATTTGATTAACAATAGCGGTGGTATTATTTTTGCGATTTTGGGAATGGCAACAGCAACTATTTTTTCTGGGATTGGTTCCTCAAAAGGTGTAGGTATGACTGGTGAGGCAGCGGCCGCACTGACGACAAGTCAACCTGAAAAATTTGGTCAGGCTTTGATTTTGCAGTTATTACCAGGTACACAAGGGTTGTATGGTTTCGTTATTGCATTCTTGATCTTCACTAATCTGACTAATGATTTGACTGTAGTTCAAGGATTGGGTTACTTGGGAGCTTCATTACCAATTGCCTTTACAGGATTGTTTTCAGGGATTGCCCAAGGTAAAGTAGCAGCGGCCGGTATTCAAATTTTGGCGAAAAAACCAGAGCATTCAACAAAGGGAATCATTTATGCTGCCATGGTTGAAACTTATGCAATCTTAGGTTTCGTTATCTCATTCTTGTTAGTAGGACAAGTGTAAGGAGTTTTTTGATGGAAGCAATCGAAAAGATAGTCGAGCAGTTAAACCAGCAAGCCGATCTGGAGCAGCATCAGCTAAAAGAAAAAGAAACGGCACGAATTGACCAAGAATTCCAAGCAGAAATAGTGGAAATAGATGCTGAACACCAAAAGCGTTTGGAGAAAAATTTACAGAATTTAGAGAATAACTATAAGCAGGCGACTAATCGACAACATGTTGCCCAAAAACAGATGCTCTTAAATCAAAAGCAAGCTATTCTAGAGCGTGTTTTTGTTGAAGCGGTAGCTCAGATGGAAAGTTGGTCTGTGAAAGAGCAACAAAAGTTTGCTCATAATGCATTGGCGAAAATGGACCTGCAAGGTGAGTTAGTTTTTATTTCTGGAGAAAAGTCAAAGTCGATATTTACTGATGAATGGCTGATTGAGCAGAATCAACGGCTTGCTTATCGACTAGTTATGGGAAAAAATTCTGTTGCTGATCAAGCTGGCTTCGTTTTGGACAAAGATGGCGTACAGTATAACTTTCTTTATCAAAGCTTGGTGAGAGAAATTCAGCAAAGAGATAGTTTCCAAGTCGCTCAAACACTTTTTGAGTAAATTTTAATTGGAAATAGTCTGTTGCTAATAGAATAATGCGGATTGGAATGTCAATCCTGCTTTTCTTGTCATTTAAGGACAGAAAAGTCTTTTAGCCAAGAGATATCTAACGAAACGATAAACACAGTAAGAATCAAACTATTTTATTGAAAAATTAGCCTATTAACTACGAATTAGGAGGCATTGAATGAAACAATCTAGTTATCATGAATTGAATCCGCTGGTTCGTTTGAAAGAATTGGAACTGTTAACGCCCGATCTACTGGAACGAATGCTGAAGGCTGAAGATTTGGCAGATGTTGAAACTTTGTTTAGAGGCACAATTTATGGCGAGTATTTGACAGAGGAGTTTTCTGAGAGTTTTGAAGAGGCTTTAGGTCATGCGCAAGAGGATTTACTGAAGGAGTTAGTAGAGATCGTTCCTGATCCGAAGGTGGTCTGGATCTACACAATGCGTTTTACTTTCCATAATCTTAAAGCCCTGATTAAAGCTGAGTTATTAGACCAAAATTTTGATGAGCTCTTCATTTACGATGGTTTTTATTCATTAGAACAAATCAAAACGGCCATTCGAACGGGCCAGGCAAGTGGATTACCAAGTTTTTTACTTGAAAGTATCCAAGAAGTTCGTGAACATTTTGAAGAATCCAACAGTTTACAAGGAATTGATATTATCTTGGATCGGAAGTACTTGTACAGCCAACGGAAAATTGCGGATTCGATTGATGAATCAGAGTTGACCAAAGAAGTCGTCAGCTTTATCGATTTTACAAATATTTTAATGGTAGCACGAGGAATCAAGCAAAAGAGAAGTCGAAATTTCATGTCGACGGCGTTGTCTAGTCATGGCAGCATTCTTAAAGAAGAGCTGCTGGATTGTGTAGAGGGCGACCTTGAGCAATTTACGAATTACTTGAAAATGACCTCGTACGGTGAAATGATGGAAACAATTATTCAAAATAATGTAATTAATTTGAGCCAGTTAGAACGTCTTTGTGATGATTATTTGACTAGCTTTTACGAAACGGCTCAAACACAGGCGTTCGGACCGTTACCAGTATTGGCTTTGTTAAATGCGAAGGCCATTGAAATAAAGAATCTACGGTTAATTATCACAGGTAAGAGAGTCGGCTTGTCGGAGGAACAAATAAAAGAGAGGATGCGTGAGACTTATGGCACATAAAATCGGTGCGATTGGTGATAAAGACTCAGTCTTACCATTTAAACTTTTTGACTTCGATACTCGAATAACAAAGGATAAACAAATCATTCGGCAACAAATTGATGAGATGGCGAAGAATGAGTACGGCATCATTTATATTACTGAAGAGTTTGCTCAGCTTGTTCCCGACACTATCAAACGCTATGAAGAAAAGATGATTCCGGCGATTGTGCTGATTCCTAATCATGAGGGAACATTAGGGATCGGCAAGTCCATGATCCAAGGACAAGTCGAACGAGCGGTCGGACAGAATATTTTATAAAGGAGCTAATGACTTGCAAGAAGGTAGAATAATAAAAGTTTCTGGTCCACTAGTGCTGGCAGAAAAAATGGAGCAAGCAGCCATTCAAGATATTTGTTATGTAGGTGACCTTGGGGTTATCGGCGAAATCATTGAAATGCGTGGTGACGTAGCATCCATTCAAGTATATGAAGAAACTGCGGGAATTGGACCAGGCGAACCAGTAAAAACAACCGGAGAAGCACTTTCCGTAGAATTAGGACCGGGAATCGTCTCTCAAATGTTTGATGGTATCCAACGTCCGTTAAATACATTCAAAGAACAAACCAATAGCAATTTTTTGAGTCGCGGGGTACAAATACCTGCTTTAGATCATGAAAAGAAATGGTGGTTCGAAGCGGCTATCGAAGAAGGCACTGCTGTATCAGCAGGCGATGTAGTTGGTACTGTTCAAGAAACAAAGATCATTACACATAAAATCATGGTACCAAATGGGATTAGGGGCACATTAAGAAAAATCTCATCAGGTGAATTTACGATCGATGAGCCCGTATATGTGATTGAGACATCAAGCGGTCCTCAAGAATTTTCGATGTTACAAAAATGGCCTGTTCGTCGAGGACGTCCAGTGTCAGAAAAACTGAATCCAGAAGCTCCAATGATTACTGGACAGCGGGTAATTGATACCTTTTTCCCAGTAGTAAAGGGTGGAGCCGCCGCAGTACCGGGGCCGTTCGGGGCTGGAAAAACCGTTGTTCAGCATCAAATTGCTAAATGGGCCGATGTTGACTTAGTTGTCTACGTTGGTTGTGGAGAACGCGGCAACGAAATGACGGATGTTCTGAATGAATTTCCAGAACTAATTGATCCGAAAACAGGCGAATCATTAATGAATCGGACAATTTTAATTGCCAATACATCAAATATGCCGGTAGCAGCTCGTGAAGCGTCGATTTATACGGGGATCACGATTGCAGAATATTTCCGCGATATGGGATATAACATCGCTATCATGGCTGACTCAACTTCGCGTTGGGCGGAAGCACTACGGGAAATGAGCGGACGTTTGGAAGAAATGCCTGGAGATGAAGGTTATCCAGCATATCTTGGAAGCCGTTTGGCAGAGTACTATGAACGTGCTGGTCGGGTCATTGCCTTAGGAAGTGATCGCAGAGAAGGATCAATCACGGCTATCAGTGCGGTTTCACCTTCTGGAGGAGACAATTCCGAACCCGTTACACAAAATACACTGCGTGTAGTAAAAGTATTCTGGGGATTGAGTGCCACTTTGGCACAACAACGCCATTTCCCTTCGATTGACTGGTTACAAAGCTATTCGTTGTATTCTTCGGAGGTCGGCAAGTATTTAGATAATGACTTGCAGGCGGACTGGTCAAAAATGGTCGCAGAAGGTATGCGTATGCTGCAAAAGGAATCTGAGCTTAATGAAATTGTGCGTTTAGTAGGGATTGATTCTTTATCAGAAAAGGATCGTCTTACGCTAGAGGTTTCTAAATCAATGCGAGAGGACTATCTACAACAAAATGCATTTGATGATGTTGATACGTTCAGCTCAAGAGAAAAACAATTTAAGATGATGCAAAATATTTTGACTTTCAATACTGAAGGTCAAAGAGCATTAGAGTTAGGTACGTACTTGAAAGAAATCATGGATGGAACGGTTGCCTTACGTGACCAAATCGCTCGCAGCAAGTATATACCGGAAACACAATTAGAAAAATTAGATCAAATCAATGCAGATATTGTTGCACAGATCCAATTGATTATTGCTGAAGGAGGGATGACCGATGATTAAGGAATATCGTACGATCAATGAAGTGGTCGGCCCTTTGATGGCGATCGATAAAGTTGAAGGAATCAAATATGAGGAACTGCTTGAGATTCGTTTGAACAACGGCGAACTTCGTCGTGGTCAAGTATTAGAAGTGCATGAAGACAAAGCGCTGGTTCAGATTTTTGAAGGAACCAGCGGGATCAATTTAAAAGAATCGACTGCTCGTTTTCTCGGACATCCTTTAGAACTTGGCGTTTCTGAAGATATGGTTGGTCGTGTATTTGATGGGCTTGGTCGTCCTAAAGATGGTGGTCCAGAAATCTTGGCAGAAAAAAATGTTGATATTAACGGGGAAGTAATCAATCCTGTTTCTCGAGATTATCCGGATGAGTTTATTCAAACGGGTATTTCCGCGATTGATCATTTAAATACTTTGGTTCGGGGACAAAAATTACCAGTGTTCTCAGGTTTTGGCTTGCCACATAAAGAGTTGGCGGCACAGATTGCTCGTCAAGCGACAGTGCTAAACAAGGATGATGATTTCGCAGTAGTTTTTGCTGGAATCGGGATTACCTTTGAAGAAGCAGAGTTCTTCATGGAAGACTTCCGCCAGACAGGTGCGATCGATCGTTCTGTTGTCTTTATGAATTTGGCGAATGATCCAGCGATTGAACGGATTGCAACACCTCGAATGGCTTTGACAGCGGCTGAATATTTGGCTTATGAAAAAGGTATGCACGTGCTGGTCATTATGACAGACATGACGAACTATTGTGAAGCTTTACGTGAAATATCGGCAGCTCGTCGTGAAGTGCCTGGACGTCGAGGATATCCCGGCTATCTATACACCAATTTGGCAACTTTATATGAGCGTGCAGGTCGAATCCGCGGCTTGAAAGGTTCGGTAACACAGATTCCGATTCTTACGATGCCCGAGGATGATAAGACTCATCCAATTCCCGATTTGACAGGTTATATTACGGAAGGGCAGATTATTTTATCTCGAGAATTAGATAAAAACGGCATTCAGCCGCCAATCGATGTTTTGCCTTCGTTATCCCGTTTAAAAGATAAAGGGACTGGTGAAGGGAAGACTCGAAAAGACCATGCGCCAACGATGAATCAATTGTTTGCGGCTTATGCACAAGGAAAACAGGCCAAAGAATTAGCAGTGGTGTTAGGCGATTCTGCGTTATCCGATGTTGATAAAATTTATGCACAATTCGCGGAGCGATTTGAAGAAGAATATGTCAATCAAGGATTTTATGAAAATCGTTCTATCGAAGAAACCTTAGATCTCGGTTGGGAGCTCTTAGCGATGCTGCCGCGGACTGAATTAAAACGGATTAAAGATGATATGTTGGATGAATATTTAACAGAGGGAGTTTGATCCTATGGTGAAATTAAATGTGAACCCTACGCGGATGGAACTAACTCGTCTAAAAAAACAATTAACAACTGCAAGTAGGGGACACAAGCTATTAAAAGATAAGCAAGATGAGTTAATGCGTCGTTTCATTTTGTTAGTAAAAAAGAATAATGTGATGCGCGCCGAGGTAGAGGAAGAATTGCAGCAGGCGATGAAGAATTTCTCGGTGGCGGATGCGCTCTTAAATGATAAGTATATTGAGGAATTATTAGCTGTTCCTAAAGAACGAGTAACACTTGATGTGATTGAAAAGGACGTCATGAGTGTGAAAGTACCTGTCATGAATTTTCAACATGGAAAAGATTTAGCTGATGGACCGTTGGAATATGGCTTTCTAAATTCTAATGACGAACTAGATCAAAGTATTCAAAAGTTTACCAAAGTTTTGCCAAAACTTTTGGAACTAACTGAGATCGAAAAGACCTGTCAGCTGATGGCAAAAGAAATCGAAAAGACACGGCGTCGGGTTAACGCGTTGGAATATATGACGATTCCGCAGCTGGAAGAGACGATTTACTTCATCCAAATGAAGCTGGAAGAAAATGAACGTGCGGAAGTAACACGCATGATTAAAGTTAAAAATATGGGTACTACTTGAGAAAGTAGTGCCTTTTTTTGAAGGTAGGAAAAGATGACTAAAAAGAAACGCTGGCCGTTTAGAATTTATCCAATTCAATTTATCGCGTTAGGTTTTGGCGGAATTATTTTGCTGGGAGGTTTGCTGCTTACTTTGCCTGTGTTTACACGAACTGGTGAGGGAACTCCATTTATCGATGCATTATTTACGGCAACGTCGGCGACTTGTGTAACAGGCTTAACGACATTGACAACAAGTGAGCACTGGAACATAGGTGGACAGTTGATTATTTTAGTTTTGATCGAAGTCGGCGGGCTGGGATTTATGATGATGCCGTTTATATTTTTTGCAATTATGAAGAAAAAGGTAGGACTGCTGACACGCATTATTTTGCAGGAGTCTTTGAATCTGGATAGTTTGTCAGGTGTTATGCGGCTCATGTATTATATTTTTCGTTTTGCACTAGGTTTTCAATTATTGGGAGCAGTTCTGCTGGCTTTTGATTTTATACCGACTTACGGTGTTGTAAAAGGTCTTTGGTATTCGATTTTCCATTCGATCTCGGCTTTTTGTAATGCTGGTTTTGATTTGTTCGGTGATAGCCTGGTGGGCTTTCAAGACAATGCCTATGTACTGTTGGTAATTTCAAGTCTGATTATTGCCGGAGGGTTAGGTTTTATTGTTTGGCAGGATCTGATGAATTATAAAAAGACGAGAAAACTGAGTTTGCATAGTAAGCTGGCCCTGACCGTCTCTCTTAGCTTATTGGTTATCGGGACGCTTGTCTTTTATGTATCCGAGTCTGGCGGGCGTTATATTGTAGCTGGCTCGTCGCCACTTGATCGTTTTGCAAACATGCTTTTTATGTCAGTGACGGCTCGAACGGCTGGATATTTTTCTGTTGATTACGGAAATGTTAGTCAAGCCGGGATTCTTTTTACGATTGTGTTAATGTTTATTGGCGGAACGCCGGGCTCGACTGCTGGTGGACTAAAAACGACCACATTTGGTGTTTTACTAGTCCAAACAATTTCTATGTTGAAGGGAAGAGAACATGCTGAGGCTTTTCGGCGGACGATTCGTCCATCGGTAGTATCTCGGGCGCTCACTTTGTTCTTTATTACGTTGAGTTTATGTATTGGTGTGACGATGTTAATGTCTGTAACTGAGATCTTGCCGCGTTTTCGTGGAATAGAATACCTTTTATTTGAGACATTCTCAGCCTTTGGTACTGTCGGGCTGACGATGGGATTGACTCCAAGTTTGAGTATTATGGGAAAACTATTGATCATTGGCTTAATGTATATTGGCAGAGTTGGTATCCTGACTGTTGGATTCTCGCTAACGATGCGTTTGACCAAAGGGAATAGTGGTCACTATAAACTTCCTGAAGAAAGTGTCATGATCGGATAAACTAAATAGGCGCTCGTTGGAAAAATTCCAATGAGCGCCATTTTTATTTAAATTGTTCGCGCAACCTCAAAGCCATCCCAAATAGCTGCTCGAATATTTCGCACTTTGGCACTATCGCCTAGCCGATAGACATAAGGGGATTCATAACGCAGCTCTTCAAAAAGCGTACCTTTTGCACGATAACCGACAGCAATAATGATATTATCAGCGGCGATCGTTTGTTCATTTTCGCCTACAGTGATTTTAAGACCATCTGAAGTAATTTCTTTCGCCTGTGTATTTGTAAGAATCTCTACATTATGGAAAGCTAATAGATCTCGTAACATCCATTCGTTCATAGGAGGTAGTGGGCTGCCTGATTTAAGAATGTCAGGTAAGGCTTCAACGATAGATATTTTTTTGCCTTGTAATGCTAAATGCAGAGCTAATTCACAACCAACCAAGCCACCGCCAATGATGGTGCATTGCTGACCTAGAGAAACTTGATTCTTCAAAACCTCATCCGCCAAATGAACGGGTTTATTTTCACTGCCAGAAAGTTTTAGTTGAATCGGTGTCGAACCTTCGGCTACAAAAATCGCGTCAGGTTTCAAATCACGAATTTTTTCTTTTGTTGCTTCCTCATTTAAATGTACGTCGACATTCAGTTTCTGCATTTGATGTTTGTACCATTCAACTAAATCTAAATCATCATGCTTAAAGGCAGGGATTCCTCCTACCAACAAAGAGCCACCAACACTCTCTCTTGCTTCGAATAGAGTGACTTGATGACCGCGAAGAGCACTTACTCTGGCCGCCTCCAGGCCTGCCGGGCCGCCACCAACGACCAGAATATTTTTCTGTTTGACCGCTGGTTCGATTCTGACAAAGTTTTCTCGACCACATTGCGGGTTTACTGCACAGGAACCGCGGCCTCCTTCGAGTAATCGACCAAAGCAGCCGTCATGACAACCTAAGCAGGGACGAATGTCTGCCAAATCGTCAATCATTACTTTGTTGACGTACTCAGGGTCAGTCAACAATTGCCGGCCAATTCCTACAGCATCGATTTTTCCATTTTGCAAAGCCTCAACTGCCATGTCAGGATTTTCCATCCGACCTGCAACAATGACGGGCACATTGGTTACCTTTTTTAATTGCTCTGAAAGCGGCAAGTACATGCCCTTTTCAAAATACATAGGCGGATGTGCCCAATACCAGGCATCGTAGGTTCCTGCGTCAGCATCGAAACCATCATAACCAGCTTCTTGTAAGATTTTTGCAGCCTCCAATGATTCTTCAACATCGCGACCTAATTCTGTAAATTCTTCACCGGGAACGGCCCCTTGTCTTAACTGTTTAATGTAACTCTTGATGCTGAAACGTAAAATGACCGGAAAATCCTTGCCGCAACGCTGTTTAATAGCCTTTAAGATTTCGATTGGAAAGGTCAAACGGCCGCGCAGATCACCGCCGTATTTATCTTCTCGCTGATTGAACAAAGTCATGGTAAAGCAATCCAATAAGTATCCTTCATGCATGGCATGGATTTCAACACCATCGAAGCCGACTTTTTGAGCGATGTGAGCCGATTCTGCAAATCCACTAACGATTGCTTCGACTTCTTCCGTTGTTAATGCTCTGCATTCTTCATCAATCCAGCGGTTCATGACTTTTGAAGGGGCAACAAAATCCGTATCCTTTAATGCTGTCGGAAGGGCGCTCCTTCCTAGACCAGCCGTTAGTTGCATAAAAATTTTAGTACCATAGGGATGAACTTTATCCGTGATTTCTTTACCGATTTTTTCATAGACACTTTCATTTGTCACGGGACTTGGGAAAAAGGCATCATTGTGCTTTTCGATCGCACTTTCTACCCAATTGGCACCAGTTATAATTAAGCCTACACCGCCGCGAGCCCGCTCTTCAAAGTAATCAACTGCGTCGGGTGTGTAGCTATTGGTTTCATCCGTCTGTGCTAAAGTTCCCATAGGTGCCATACAGAATTTGTTCTTAATCTCGACATGACCAATGTTGAATGGTTCAAATAATGGTTTGTACTTTTGCTTCATCATGTTTCTCCCTTCATTGATTGATAAGCCTGCGTCTATTTGTTACACTAATCACAAAAGGATATTGACCAATGCCTATAATCTTATTCTAAGTATTTTCTTGGTTGCTGAATTGAATAATTACGCAGACTCTTTGTTGTTTTTACGAATGATTTGGAGGTTTCTAGATGAGAAAGTCATTATCGTTAGAATTCACCGATCCGCAAGAGTATATTGAGAACTTAGATCACGTCAATTTTAGTTATTCGCTTTTTTCTGAAGAAGAAGTTGCTATGCACTATTCTAGAATTCATGTTGTAAATGATTTAGTCATGACGTTTAGCGATCATGAGGAGTCCACCGGTTTCTTTACAAATGAACGTCGTGATCAAAAATATTTTGGGTTAAGATTTATTCGTTCCGGGCAAGAATGTCATTCTTTTAACTACCAAAGTATTTTCCTGGATAAGGACGAATGTTTGTTTTTTGATTTATCAGGCAAGGGTGGGTATCAGCGCTTATCTCGTGTTGAAGGGATCAATTTATTATTTCCATATAAAATGTTGGCAGCGAAACTTCCCAACATGGAAGATTTCTGTATGAAATTAAATTGCCGCCAGGGATTAGGCAAGATTATGTTTGATTACACGTTTTCGATTGAAGAACAATTGAGCGGACTTTCAGAAGACGATCGTGTACTGATTATTGACAATTATTTAGAGGTGCTTTGTCAATGGTTAATTCAAAGTGAAGACAAGTTTCCTAATCGGCATAATACAAAGGTATTTGCTCAAATTCAAGATTATATCAGCCACCATCTGTCCAACGAAACACTGAATTTATCCTTAGTCGCCACTGAATTTAATCTTTCTCAACGAAGCATTCAAAAATTGTTTGAGGAGCAAGGATTGACCTTCAGCAAGTATCTTACCAATGAACGATTACGCCATGCGGCTCAAGATTTAGTAAATAGTCATTTAACAGTTACAGAAATAGCGTTAAAATGGGCATTTTGCGATACGTCATATTTCTGCCGGAAATTTAAAATAAAATTCGGTCGAACGCCATCAATCTATATGAAAGAGTATCGAAGCAGCTTATGCGGCGAGAGCATACAGCGAATCTCCTGCCCATTAAAGAAATAAAAAGGAGTCAGCCCACGATTGGGCTGACTCTTTTTTAGCGAATCACTTCGATTTTATAACCATCTGGATCAGTGATGAAATAGTACGAAGGATCAGTGCCTGGCAGGCCCTTCATATCTGTAACATTGAACCCTTTTGCTTTTTGATCCTCATGAAGTTTTTCAATATCTTCTGAACGAATCGCGATATGCCCGTAGCCATCACCTAAATCATAAGCAGCATGATCATAGTTGTAAGTTAATTCCAACTCATAATCATCACCGGGTAAAGTTAAGTAGACTAAAGTAAATTTTGAATCTGGAAAATCACGACGACGTGATTCTTCAAAACCGAATGCTTCCTGATAAAATTTTACTGATGCCGCTAGATCTTTTACGCGAACGCAAGTGTGTGCCATTTTCATAAATTAGTATCCTCCTATTAACTGATAAAAATATCATAACATAAATCATGAATTTGCCAGCAATTATGCTCAACGGTTGTTTATGAGTTTTTTTTAATGTAAACTAACTAGTAAATACATTTTGCAGGAGGGCACCAATGATCCCAGTGTTTGGCGTAAAAGAGGCCGAAAATAATTATCAAGCACGTTATGCAGCTTACGCAATTTTAATGAATGAAGAAGGAAAAATTGCACTTGTACAAGCTCCTAATGGCGCATTCTTTTTACCTGGTGGAGAAATCGAAGGGAATGAAACGAAAGAAGAGGCGATAGAGCGCGAAATGCTTGAAGAATTAGGCTTTGAAGTAGTCTTGTCAGATTATTTAGGACAAGCAGATGAATACTTCTATTCACGTCATCGAGCAACTTTCTTTTACAATCCAGGCTATTTTTATTCTACGAAAAGCTGGAAAAAAATATCTGCACCGTTGGAAGAGGGAAACAGCAGCAGCTGGGAATCACCAACCAAGGCAATTGAATTATTGAAACGCGGCAGTCATAAATGGGCAGTAGAAGAATGGCTAAATAAAAAAACTTTCTGATCGCTCAGAAAGTTTTTTTATTTATTCAACGAGAGCGCCGTTGTGAATATGTTTAGCGAAAGCCTGATAATAATCATCGAAAAGATCCGAATTTTTGCTATCCTGTTGCGTCATTTCCTTAGGATAGTAAAAGCGAACATCACCTTGTCCTTGACCAGTCAGGGCAGAGACTAATTGGCTGGCTTTCGATAGTTCAATCAATGAACCATCTTTTTGCATCAGCTCGATTTGTGTTCGGTGACTGCCTTTCTCTGGATGATAAAGATCATACGGCAAATCGTAGCTAGAATTGATTGCTGTATAGTAACGTGGATTAAAACCTGCTTTTTCAACTAATGATTTCAATTCAATCAACAGCGGATTCTCACTAGAATCGACTGTGATGGATTTTAAAGGTTTTCGATTTAAAAAGCGGTAAGCTAAATCACTTAGGATCAAATCCTTTTCCTCAATCCACTGAGCGAAATAGGTGTTTAGTACACCGTCATCCAATTTTAAATAATCCTCCAATGAAAAGTCCTCATTTAAAAAAGGAATCAAAAATTGTGAATGCAGGGTAAAAATGTCTGCATTCTCTTGATACAGTTCATGGGCACGATCCAATAAATGCTCCAATAGTACTTCCATTGCACGAGAAACCTGGTGGAAATAAACTTGGACATACATTTGATAGCGGCTAACGATGTAATCTTCTACGGCGTGCATTCCGTTCATGGAAAAAGCAATTCCACCTTCATAAGGACGAATGACCCGCAGGATACGTGTTAAATCAAAAGTGCCGTATTCGGTACCAGTATAATAGGCGTCGCGTAACAAGTAATCCATTCGGTCAGCATCGATTTGGCTGGAGATCATTTGGACAACCTGCGGATTTTCATAAGTTTTTGTGATGACACTAGCGACTTTTTCAGGAAATCCTTCTTCAACATTGTTGAGAATTTGAAAGACCTCAGTTTCCGGTGAAGTGATGATTGCCACAGTCAAAGCTTCGTGATCCGTGTGGAAAATATGCTCAAATGTATGTGAATAAGGACCGTGACCAACATCATGCAATAAAGCAGCACATAAAGCGACTAAGCGATGTGAGTCATCCCAACCGTCTTTTCCGTATTTTTCTTGTGAGTAATTCCGTTGAAAAATATCACAGATTCGGCGAGTAATATCATAAACACCCAGTGAATGAGAAAAACGGCTATGTTCTGCTCCATGAAAGGTATATGAAGTAGTACCGAGTTGTTTGATTCGGCGCAAACGTTGAACTTCTTTTGAATTAATCAGATCCAAAATCACCTGATGTTGAACATGGATATAATTATGAACTGGATCGCGAAAAACTTTTTCCAGCGGTAGCATTTGATATTTATAGGTCATTGAGTACCTCCTGAATAATCGAGTTGCGTTGCTGCATGTTTTTGATACGTTGTTGATATTCTTCTAGTTGGTAGAAGTTTGATAGAAAGGCTGTCTGATCATTATGCGGCATTACTTGTAATAACTTTTTTTTGACGGAATCGATTGATACATCAAATGAAGTGACAGCATCCAACGTTGTCATACTAGCCGGATTGACAGGCGGATAATCGACGCCAAATTGATCTCGCAGCCCGCTTTGATAATAAGCACGAACGATCTTTCCACGTAAATTTTGATCACCATTGACGCTAAGATACATCATAATTGCCACGCCGTCTTTAACACGTCGTTGAGCAATACCGGCAATTTTTTTCCCATTGATCGAAAGGTCATATTTTCCTGGACAATAGGAATCGGCAACTTCTCCGACTTCGAGCCCCATTTTACCAAAACGAGTTTGCTCCAGCCAATCCACCATGGCTTGATAGCCGTCATCAATCGACAACGCAGAAATCGTTTGTTTAGGGAGAATCAGAGAAATATTTAAAACGCCAGCATCGCTGATTACACCTAAACCACCAGCGTTACGTAAAAGCAGACGATAATCTTCTTTTTGAACTGTTTTTAGCGCATCACCAAAATAGGTGACACGGCTATCTTTCATTCCCAAAATCAATGTCTTCGGCAACTGCCAAAAATGAATGATTGGCTGATCTTGTTCGCCGCTGAATTCTGTCAATACATCCGTCAAAGCAAAGGGATTGTACAAATCATTATCCGGTAGCTGGCCTTGATCAAAAAGCATTGATTTTTTCATCGAATCTTCCTCTCGTTCCTTGTTTTCTTTCCTATTATAAACAAAAAAACGGAAAGTAAGTAATTAAGTCGCTCAAAAAGCAGAAGTAGTTGACAAAAAAAATAAAACCGATAAAAATAAATAATGGAAGGAGTGGAAGTTCTGTGGATATAAAAGAAGGCATTCCCGCAAAAATTAACGTTCAAACGAAGGTCACTCAAAATAATGAGACAGAAGACTTCGTATTTGATCTCCCAGGTCAGGTAATCAAGATGGGAGATACGCTGTACATTCGCTACAAAGAAATTCAACCTGATGGTCAAGAGGTACCGGTTACCGTAAAGGTTACATCTGATTCTCAAGTTCAATTGATTCGTTCAGGTGAGGCGCGTATGCGAATGCGTTTTGCTTATCGTGAGAAGATGGAAACGAGCTATAAGACACCGTTTGGCATGTTCATTATTACCACCTATGCGAAAAATATGCATATTAGTTTAAAAGACCGCCCATTTTCAGGTATCATTACGATCGATTATTCCTTACATATGAAAGACGAAAAAGTCGGCGATTATCAGATGGTCTTAGAATTTACTACCTAAGGACAAGAAAGGTTTGCTTTTTGGCCTTTGATTTTGTATGATAAGGAGTAGACTTTGAAAGGACGTGTCATACTTGGAACTTAGTATTTTTGATGGTTTTAACAAAGATGAATTGTCAATGATTGAAGTGGCACACGCAATTCTGGAAGAACGCGCAGAGGTAATGGATTTTTCGGATTTAGTCAATCAAATCCAAAACTATCTTGGCAAATCAGACAGTGAGATTCGTGATGCATTAGCACAATTTTATACCGATTTGAATATTGATGGAAGTTTTATTTCTCTAGGCGATAATCGCTGGGGATTACGTTCATGGTACGCGATTGATTCAATCGATGAAGAAGTGAACCATGGCTTAGAAGATGATGAAGAAGACAAACCGCGTCGTAAGAAACGCAAGAAAGTTAATGCCTTCATTAATGGTGATGACGATGCAATCGACTATAACGACGATGATCCTGAAGATACAGACTTGTTAGCTGACGATGAAGAAGATGAAATCGACGACGATGACGACGATGATGATGACGAAATCGCAGCATACAACTCTGACTTACAAGAGATCGGTGCTGATGCCAATGAGGACGATGAGGAAGATGTCCCAGGCGGAATCGAAGATGATCTAAGCGTGATCGATGATGACGACGATGAATTTGATGATGATGACGAAGAAGAAGAAAAATAGATCAATTGGATCTATTTTTTTTTTTGCTTTTTTTCACAAGCACTTCATTTTGTTCTTTTTCAAAAAACACGATAGTATAAATTTAACAGATAAATAGAAAGGGGATTACTATGGAAAAAGTACCAGAAATAAAAATTAAATTAACCGATGTTACGGAACGCTTGGATGAAGGTTATCTATTGCTTTCCGAATTACGCAAAGAGGCGGATGCATCAGTAGTAAAAGCACATTTGTTAAACAAAGAGGTAATTGCCGTTTATGGAGAAGAGGCGGCCAAGAAATTTTATGATCCGAGAAATTTTAAACGAGAGGGTGCCATGCCGAAAATCGTTTTGAAAACATTGTTTGGAGAAGATGGTGTTCAAACCTTGGATGGCAAAGCACATGAATATAGAAAAACTATTTTTATGGATCTGATGACTCCAAAAAGGATGGAAGAGTATCATCGTATTTTGGATAATAACTTGTCGCATAAACTGAATCAGCAACAAGGCGAGTTCGAATTATTCGATTTGGCTAAAGATGTTTTGTTCCGTTCGATTTGTGAATGGGCAGGCATTGATCTATCCAAAATGACCCGAGCGGAGATCGACCGCGTAGCCGAATACCAAATCTCTATGATCAGTTCAGCCGTAACAAATCCTGCGACACACATTAAAGGAATCGAAAATCGCAAGAAATCAGAAAAATGGGCCCAAAAGCTGATCGAAGATGCTCGAACAAATCCGGTTGCCGGCAAAGAGGATGTTGCTCTTTACGCTTTTGCCAATGCAACAGACGATCAAGGCGAACTGCTTCCAATTGATGTTGCCGCAGTTGAATTACTGAATGTGATTCGTCCGACTGTTGCATTGACTGTTTGGATTGCTTTAATGGGACATGCTTTATTCAGCCGTCCCGATATTTATCAACGGCTGCGCGCAGAGTTTGATAAGCTGCAGGATTCATTTATCCAAGAAATGCGCCGTTATTATCCATTCTTCCCAATGTTGCCGGCCTTTGCAAAACAAGATGTGGAAATTGATGGTTATATGATCCCTAAAGATAGCTGGGTAGTTTTAGATCTATATGGAACCAATCACGATGAACGAACGATCGAATCACCAGAAATTTTCCGAATCACTCGTTTTATAGGTAAGGAAAAACATATTTCTTATGATGAAGAATATGAAATGATCGCCCAAGGCGGTGGAAAGTTTAAAGCAATGCATCGCTGTGCTGGTGAATGGATCACGTTGCACACCTTACGTGTTTTTTCTGATCAATTAGTTAATAAGTATGAGTTTTCAATTCCTGAACAAGATTGGGCGATTCCAATGAATCAATTTCCAACATTTCCAAAGGACAAGGCTGTACTCTACAAAAAATAATTAATAGTAACTTTATCAAATCAATTAACCTCTCTAAGCGGGACATAAGTCCAATTTAGAGAGGTTAATAGTTATTATTATTGAGTTATATCGTTCTTCACGATTGAATCAAAATTGATAAGTGTCCTTTAAAAAAGTATAATGAACCTCATAGGGATCAAATTTATTTGATACTTTTTCAAGTTAACAAAAAAACACTTCTCAAAAAAAGAGAAGTGTCGTAAAAAAATATGCGCCCTGAGGGAATCGAACCCCCGTCTCAAGAACCGGAATCTTACGTGATATCCACTACACTAAGGGCGCGAGCACGTTTATTAGTTTAGCATATAATTTTAAAAAAACAAGGGGAAAGTATATGAAGTTTCAACAAGGTTATTCGCAAAAGCAGCAGCAAACCCAAAAACTGGCGATGACGCAAGAATTGCAGCAGGCTATTCAAATCTTACAATTTAATACTGAAGAGCTGCAGGACTACGTTGAAACGGTCTCTTTAGAGAATCCGCTGTTTGAAGTGATAGCGCCAAAAATTCAAAGTGATTTGATGCAGATGCATAGCGGAACGGTCAAAGAGGAATCGTTTATCCAAATCGCAGATCATCCGGTCTCTTTATTTGAGCATTTAATCAATCAGATTCATTTGAATTATCGAGATACCTTCATTCGAGAAATCATGCTGGTTTTAGTGGAGTATGTCGATGTAAATGGCTATCTAAAGGTCGACGAAGAAAAAATCAAAGAAGAACTAAAGGCAACGGATATTCAATACTTGGATGCATTAACGCTTTTACAACAATTAGACCCTCCAGGTGTTGCGGCAAGAGATCTGCAAGAATGTTTGATGTTGCAGACCGAACAGGATGATTACGCTCCAGAACTGGCTTATCTTCTATTAGAAGAATCATTTGAGGCAATCGCGAAAAGAAAATTTGAACAGATCGCAAAAAATTATCAAATTAGTCTGGCGCAAGTTCAGCAGATTCTAGATTATATTCGTACATTGAATCCATTTCCAGGCGCGAGCTTTGGTGGACAGGATTCGAATTTCATCATCCCAGATCTCACACTAGTGAGACGAGAAGGGGAGTTAGTTGTGCTGTCGAATAAGCGCGGACAACTACGGCTGAATTTCCAAGAGAACTACTTCAATCGACTGAAAAAGCAGGCGGATGAAGAAACAAAAGTTTATCTAAAGGAAAAACTGCAGCAATTTGAATGGTTGAGCAAAACACTTGGTCAACGAAAAGATACCATTTTAGAAGTTGGAAAAATCATTGTTCAAGAGCAAGCGGCATTTTTTGAAGAAAAAAAAGGTGCCCTAAAACCGTTGATGTTAAAAGATATCGCGAAACAATTAGAAGTCCACGAATCAACCATTAGTCGGGCAGTCAATGGGAAATATATTGAAACTGACTTTGGTGTTTTCGAACTACGCGGCTTTTTCGTTAATAAGGTCAATGATGAAGACACCTCTGCCGATGAAGTCAAACAATTGATTGCTTCATTAGTTGAAGAAGAAGATAAACGCAAACCGTTATCGGATCAAAAAATTGTTGAACTGCTTGCAGAAAAAGAACAAAAAATATCTCGACGGACTGTTGCGAAGTATCGCGATGCACTAAATATTCCCAGTTCATCGAAAAGAAAACGTTTCGATTAAGCCAAGTAAAAATTCTTGGCTTTTTCCTTGCGTAGCAGGCTTAAAACTGTTACACTTTGTCATGTAAGAAATCTGCAAATTTCAAATGATTGATTTGGCTTTCTTGCATTTTTTTTAAAATTCATGGGTCGCTAAAAGTCTATGAGGGACTACTTAAGTCCAACGGAGGAATTCCTTTGTTAAGTGAACTAAGAGTACTTGAAGCAATCGCCCCTGATGTGTTAGAGGTTGTCAAAAAGAGATATCGCATAATGCAAAATATCTTCTGGATGCAGCCGATTGGTCGAAGAAACTTAGCTGATTCATTGGGTCTTACAGAACGTGTTTTGCGTGGTGAGACGGATTATCTTAGAGATCAGCGTTTGATTGACGCAACAAAGAGCGGGATGTTATTAACTGAAAAAGGCGAAGGGCTCTTGCAACATCTGGAACTTTTGATGGAGCAGTTCACTGGCATGGATCAGTTGGAGAAACAACTTGCTTCACTTTTTGAAATCGAACGTTGTTTGATCGTTTCTGGTAACAGTGACGAGCAGGAAAAAGTAATCGGTGAGTTTGGCGAGTTAGTTGATGAGGCTTTACAACGGCAACTACCAGAGGGTCGAAATATTATTGCAGTCATGGGCGGTACGACGATGGCGGAAGTCGCAAGACACGTCAGCCCGTTGGAAACAACAAAACGTCATAATCTTTTTGTTCCTGCAAGAGGCGGAATTGGTGAAGCAGTATCCATTCAAGCGAATTCGGTAAGTGCTTTGATGGCCGCCAATGCTCATGGAGAACACCGAGCGCTATATGTTCCAGAACAATTAAGTGAAGAAGCCTACCACACGTTACTGAAAGAACCTTCGATCAGAACTGTGCTGGCGATGATTAAAGAGGCCAATTGTGTTGTTCACAGTATTGGTCGAGCTGTCCATATGGCAGCCAGACGAAAAATGTCGGAAGATGAGATTGTTCGTTTGAAACAAAAAAATGCAGTTGCAGAATCCTTTGGTTACTTTTTCGACGAACATGGAGCAATCGTTCATAAAGTGCCACGCATCGGATTATCTTTAGAAGATATCCAAAAGATGCCAACGGTTCTAGCAGTCGCGGGTGGCAAGAGCAAAGTCAAAGCCATTACCGCGTATATGAAAAATGCTCCAAAACAAACGTGGCTCATCACTGATGAAGCCGCCGCAAATGAGATTTTAAAAGGGAAATCCCCTTTAAAATAAATATATTTTTTTGATTCCATAAGGAGGAAATCTTAAATGACAGTAAAAGTTGGAATTAACGGATTTGGACGTATCGGACGCTTAGCATTCCGCCGTATCCAGGATGTAGCAGGATTGGAAGTTGTGGCAATCAACGACTTAACAGACGCTAAAATGTTGGCTCACTTGTTAAAATATGATACAACTCAAGGTCGCTTTAACGGAACTGTTGAAGTTCATGAAGGTTCATTCAACGTAAACGGTAAAGAAGTTAAAGTTCTTGCTAACCGCAACCCTGAAGAATTACCTTGGGGAGAACTAGGAGTAGATATCGTATTAGAATGTACTGGATTCTTCACTTCAAAATCTGCTGCTGAAAAACATTTAACAGCTGGTGCTAAACGTGTTGTTATCTCAGCTCCTGGTGGTAACGATGTTCCAACAATCGTTTACAACACTAACCACGAAACTTTAACTGGTGACGAAACAGTTATCTCTGGTGCTTCTTGTACTACTAACTGTTTAGCTCCTATGGCTAAAACTTTAAATGACGAATTTGGTGTTGTTGAAGGATTAATGACAACTATCCATGCTTACACAGGTGACCAAATGACTCTTGATGGACCTCATCCTAAAGGTGACTTCCGTCGTGCGCGTGCTGCTGCAGCAAACATCGTGCCTAACTCAACTGGTGCTGCTAAAGCTATCGGTTTAGTTATCCCTGATTTGAACGGTAAATTAGACGGAGCTGCTCAACGTGTTCCTGTTGCAACTGGTTCATTAACTGAATTAGTTACTGTTCTTAACAAAAAAGTTACTGTTGATGAAGTAAATGCAGCTATGAAAGCAGCAGAAACTGAATCATTCGGTTACAACACTGACGAAATCGTTTCTTCAGATATCGTAGGCATGACTTACGGTTCATTATTTGACGAAACTCAAACTAAAGTAATGACAGTTGGCGAACAACAATTAGTTAAAACTGTTGCTTGGTATGATAACGAAATGTCATACACAGCTCAATTAGTTCGTACTTTAGAATACTTCGCTAAACTTTAAGATTTAGTTTAAGTGAAAATGACATTGTCTGAACAAGGCGGGGAAGCAACGCGCTTCTCCGTTTTTTTCGTAAGTTTATCATTCGCTCTTTTTGCGAAAAGAGTTGTATAATAAAGGAATACAAAAAAATTATTTGGAGGTTTTCTTTCATGGCAAAAATGACAGTTAAGGATCTTGACTTGAAAGACAAGAAAGTTTTAGTTCGTGTGGACTTCAACGTTCCTGTTAAAGATGGCGTGATTACTGATGACACTCGTATTAAAGCGGCGTTACCAACAATCAACTACATTTTAGAACAAGGCGGCAAAGCAATTTTGTTCTCTCACCTAGGACGTGTGAAAACAGAAGAAGACAAAGCAGGCAAATCATTAAAACCTGTTGCTGAACGTTTAAGCGAATTATTAGGTAAGAACGTAACGTTTGTACCTGAAACTCGTGGTTCTGAATTAGAAGCAGCAATCGCAGACATGAAAGACGGCGACGTAGTTGTATTTGAAAACACTCGTTATGAAGATATCGACGGTAAAAAAGAAAGCGGCAATGACGCTGAACTTGGTAAATACTGGGCTTCATTAGGCGATGTATTCGTCAATGACGCTTTTGGTACTGCTCACCGTGCTCACGCTTCTAACGTAGGTATTGCTTCTACTGGAATTCCAACTGTAGCTGGATTCTTGATGGAAAAAGAAATCAAATTCATCGGCGAAGCTGTTGAAGAACCTAAACGTCCTATGATCGCGATCTTAGGTGGCGCGAAAGTTTCTGACAAAATCGGCGTAATTAAAAACTTAATTCCTAAAGCGGACAAAATCTTGATCGGCGGCGGAATGACTTATACATTCTACAAAGCTAAAGGCATGGAAATCGGCAATTCATTAGTAGAAGCTGATAAAGTGGAATTAGCGAAAGAATTAATCGAAGCAGCAGGCGACAAATTAGTCTTACCAGTTGATTCAATCACAGCGGCTGAATTTTCAAATGACGTTCCAACGGAAGAACATACTGGTGATGTTCCTACAGGACAAATGGGTCTTGATATTGGACCAGAATCAATCGCTTTGTTTGCTCAAACATTAGAAGGCGCAAAAACAGTTGTATGGAACGGACCTATGGGTGTGTTCGAAATGAGTAACTTTGCTCGTGGAACAATTGGTGTTTGTGAAGCAATCGCGAACTTGAAAGATGCTACAACAATCATCGGTGGCGGTGATTCTGCAGCAGCAGCTGAACAACTTGGCTTCGCTGACAAGTTCACTCACATTTCAACAGGCGGCGGCGCAAGTCTTGAATTACTTGAAGGCAAAGAATTGCCTGGTCTTGCAGCAATCAACGATAAATAATTCGAAAAGTGTCGCACTTGTGACACTAGACAGATAATGAAAAGGAGTTTTTTTTAAATGCGTAAACCAATTATTGCTGGTAACTGGAAAATGAATTTAACTGCTTCAGAAGCTAAAGACTTTGCAGAAGCAGTAAAAAACAACATTCCTGCAAACGATAAAGTAGATTCAGTAATCGGATCACCTGCTTTATTCTTACAAGAATTAGTTGAAGCAGCAAAAGGCACTGACTTAAAAATCTCTGCTCAAAACTGTTATTGGGAAAATGCTGGAGCATTCACTGGTGAAACTTCACCTGCTGCTTTAGCTGATCTTGGTGTGGACTATGTAATCATCGGCCATTCAGAACGTCGTGAATACTTCCACGAAACAGACGAAGAAATCAACAAAAAAGCTAAAGCAATCTTTGCTAACGGCATGTTGCCAATTCTTTGCTGTGGTGAGTCTTTAGAAACCTATGAAGCTGGTAAAACATCTGAATGGATCGAAGGACAAATCAAAGCTGGTTTAGCTGATCTTTCTGCTGAACAAGTTTCAAGCATGGTTATTGCTTATGAACCAATCTGGGCAATCGGTACTGGTAAATCTGCTGATGCACAAATCGCTGATGAAATTTGCGGCGTTGTTCGTTCAACAGTTGAAGGTATCTATGGCAAAGAAGTTTCTGAAGCTGTTCGTATCCAATACGGTGGTTCTGTTAAACCAGAAAACATCACTGAATACATGGCTAAAGAAAACGTTGATGGTGCTTTAGTCGGCGGAGCTAGCCTAAAAGCTGATTCATTCTTAGCTTTATTAGAAGGCGCAAAATAATTTTTTAAAAAAATTGCAGCTTTTGTTTGCAACTGCTCGTGATTTTCACTAATATTGGTTATAAGGGTTTTTAACCCCTATTTACAAAAACAAAACTTAAAGGAGAGACAAAACATGTCAATTATCTCAGACGTTTACGCACGCGAAGTCCTAGACTCACGTGGTAACCCAACAATCGAAGTAGAAGTTTATACAGAAGACGGCGCATTCGGCCGCGGTATGGTTCCTTCAGGTGCTTCAACTGGTGAATACGAAGCCGTTGAATTACGTGATGGCGACAAAGCTCGTTACGGCGGTAAAGGTGTTACTAAAGCAGTTGATAATGTAAACAACATCATCGCTGAAGCTATCATTGGCTACGATGTACGTGACCAAGCTGCAATCGATGCTGCTATGATCGAATTAGATGGCACTCCTAACAAAGGTAAATTAGGTGCGAACGCTATTCTTGGTGTTTCTATTGCCGTTGCTCGTGCAGCTGCTGACTTCTTAGAAATCCCATTGTACAACTACCTTGGCGGATTCAATACAAAAGTTTTGCCTACTCCTATGATGAATATCATCAACGGTGGATCACATGCTGATAACTCTATCGACTTCCAAGAATTTATGATCATGCCTGTTGGCGCTCCTACATTCAAAGAAGCTTTACGTTATGGAGCAGAAGTATTCCACGCTTTAGCTTCAATCTTGAAAGCTAAAGGTTTAGCAACTTCAGTTGGTGACGAAGGCGGATTCGCTCCTAACCTTGGTTCTAACGAAGAAGGTTTCGAAGTAATCATCGAAGCTATCGAAAAAGCTGGCTATGTACCTGGTAAAGACATCGTTCTTGCTATGGATGCTGCTTCTTCAGAATTCTACGATAAAGAAAAAGGTGTTTACGTTTTAGCTGACTCAGGCGAAGGCGAAAAAACAACTGAAGAAATGATCGCATTCTACGAATCATTAGTTGCTAAATACCCAATCATCTCAATCGAAGACGGCCTAGACGAAAACGACTGGGAAGGTACTAAGAAATTAACTGAAGCTTTAGGCGATAAAGTTCAATTAGTTGGTGACGATTTATTCGTTACAAACACTGAAAAATTAGCTAAAGCAATTGATATGGGCGTTGCTAACTCAATCCTTATCAAAGTTAACCAAATCGGTACTTTAACTGAAACATTCAATGCTATCGAAATGGCTAAAGAAGCTGGCTACACTGCAGTTGTATCTCACCGTTCAGGTGAAACAGAAGATTCAACAATCTCTGATATCGCTGTTGCAACAAATGCTGGTCAAATCAAAACTGGTTCTCTTTCACGTACTGACCGTATTGCTAAATACAATCAATTATTACGTATCGAAGACCAATTGGGTGATGTTGCAGAATACAAAGGAATCAAATCTTTCTACAACTTAAAAAACAACCCATTCATCGCTAAATAATTAGCTTTGAACAACGGATAAACGATTAAGGCTGTGGTGCTTTTGCACCACAGCTTTTTTATATATATTTATGATAAAAAAATTAAGCGAGGAAATACGCATAAAGGGACAAACTCCTTTGGTTTATTCCCTTTCTTAGTTTTTCTCTACTGATCAATCTCGTTAAGAATATATTTCTTAACGAGATTTCTTTTGTTATAATTGAATTATTAAGAATAATTTGGATAATACAAATAATCTATTAGCTGATGTGAAAAGAGATAGGGTATCTATTTTTATACTAAATTTTGGAGGGATTTATGAAAAAGATTGTTGGATTAGCGGTTGTTACAGCGAGTATTTTTTTGTTGGCGGGGTGTAATACAGATAAAGAGCAAAAGAGAGAGTCTAGTATTTCAGAGTCCTCTTCTGAGGAAAAAAAGAAACTTGAAATTATTAGTTTCAAAACGTTCGAAACCGATGAACTAGGCAAAGCAATTATCACTGGTACGACTGATCCAAATGCGACAGTTTCTGTGGATGATAAAAAAGAAACCGCTGATGAGCATGGTCTGTTTCGCATCGAGTACCAATTGACCGAACCAAAAACCAAAGAACTGACATTGACTTCGAAAGTAAACGGCGAAGAGGCGGAGAAGAAGATTAAGATAGAACCGTCTAAGAGTTATTTGCGCACTGAAGAATCCTCAATGTCCGCTGAAGTGGCGGTACCACAACCGTCTAGTGAAACGAATCAGTCGGCAGCACCGGCAACTCCGGAGGCATCAGCTGAACAGCCTCAAAAGGATGATCAGGTTGGTAAGGTGTTGGTAAGCCCTAGCGGAGCAGCTGTCACGGTTCTTCGCGTCTTGCCGAACGGTGAACGAGTGATCAGCGAAGAAACTTCTCAAGCGGATCTGAATAACGATGGAATCCTGACGTTTGAAGAGTTGTCTCAGGCTGAAAATGATTCAAATAAGCAAATAGAAGAAATAAGACGTAAACAGCTAGAGGAAATGGAATAGTGACGGATTAAATTATTCAGAAATAAAGAGCTGCGAGAAATTTTCTCGCAGCTCTTTTGAACGTTTTAGTATGCTTGATGCAATGCATGAAGTGCATGTGCAACAGTGGGGTGCTGGATGGGACAATGGGCTTGCTTATCCCATAATTGCTGGAACTGTTTTTCAACCTCAGGCTGCATCGAAGTAAAAATCAATTTTTGATTGTTTAACGCAGCAACTGAGAAATAATCGGCAAAGGTGTCTCGCGCAGTCAAATCGATACTTGGAACACCGCGCAGTGAAAAGATGATGCCTTCTTTGTCGATGGCCAGATCAAGTTCCCTTTTCAACTGATTCGCCGACATGAAGAACAACGGACCGGTGATGTAGATGACTGCCCAGTCAGAGCCAGCCTCAGAATGCGGCAGATCCATTCTTGTCCAATCAATCTCTTCTGTGATAATAGAAATACGCGCGCTTTTTGCGATAAAGAAAATACAGCCGCAGATGACACCGATCACGATTGCGATGCTCAAATCGAAAATGATCGTGCTCAGCATAGTTACAACGAATAGAAGAATCGCTGTCCGATTTTTCTGCTTAATCATCATTTTAATAGTCGTCCATTCGTGCATTCGCCAGCTTGTAATAAGCAGAACGCTGGCAAGAGCGGCCATTGGAATCTGTGACATGATTGGTGCAAAAATAATCATCGATAGAAATAGGAAGAGTGCATGGAAAATTCCGGCTAACCGTGTTTGCGCACCCGATTTTATTGCCACACTGGTTCTTGCGATCGCAGCTGTTGCCGGGATACCGCCAAAGAAGGGCAGAATCATATTTCCGATTCCTTGAGCGATCAATTCTTGATTGCTGTCGAGATCTTTTCCGGTCATGCGTCCGGCAGAAGCTCCGCAGAGTAAGCTTTCTATCATACCCAGCATTGCGATGCTAACCGCAGGTAAGAATAATTGCTTTACTAACGAGAGATTAAGGGTTGCTAGATGAAGACGTTCACTCGTTAGTAGTGATGTTGGAATTTTGCCAACTTTTGCGACTGGCAGATTAAATATAATAGAAGCAAAAGTTGCTAGAATAATTGCGACCAGTGAAGCAGGTAAGATCTGATTCCATTTTTTTGGATAAAAGATCAGCAATAGTAAAACGATTATACCTAAAATCAAGGTAGGCAGATCTGGTGAAAAACCGGATCGGTAGCTGATCAGTTTTGCTAAAGCACTATCACCGCTTGACGATGTACCGAAAAAGTTGTCGATCTGTCCTAAAGCAATGATGATGGCGATACCGGAAGTAAACCCGGTAATAACCGGTGACGGGATGAAGGAAGTGAGACTTCCAAGCTTAAATAATCCGGCAATCAGTAAAATGATACCTGCGATGAAGGTGGCGACTAAAACACCCGCTAACCCTTGCGAGGCGATAATCCCAGTTAAGATGGCAGCCATTGCACCAGTCGGACCAGAAATCTGATAAAATCCGCCTGAAAGAGTGCCGATAACGAGACCTGCAATAATAGCCGTAATCATTCCGGCCGCGGCGTCGGCTCCGCTGGAAACACCAAAAGCCAAAGCTAAGGGCAGTGCTACCGCAGCAACAGTCAGACCTGACAATAAATCCTTTTGGAGCTTTCCCTTAGAGTAATGGCGAAACTCCTGTTGTAACAAATTCATATAACGCTTGATCACAAAACACTCCTTTTTGAAAATACGACAAAAGCCCGTAAGTAAACGGGCTTTTGCCAAACATTTTAAAACCATCTTTAACTATAAAAGAGTAACGATAAAAGTACAATGGTTTTCTTATGTTTTCTATTCAACATTTGGTTTTTGATTACTTTTAGCAGAGATTCAGCATTTTTCTGACGATTTTGATATACTGGAGCCAAAGGAAATTTATTTATGGGGAAGTGAGAGAGATGGTAAAAGATGAATTGCAGCAACATTTAGATAAGGGACGTTTTGGTACGGCACGGATTAATCCTGATGAACAGCGTAAATATTTAGGCACTTTTCGCGAACGTTGTTTTGTGAGTATGACGGTAAGAGAAATGAAGAATCAACAGGATCGCGACCATTTGATTTCGGAGATTCAAAAATATCCAGAAGGCAAATTATTGATCAATGGTGCTGTCGATGAAAAGGTGCAGAAAGACTTTATTGCACTAGCTTCTAAAAATTCCGCCGATTTTACCATCGTGAATGACGCGACGGTCGATTCAGAAGATAGTATTGGCGTATTATTGGTGACGGACCATGCGGTGAATGAAGAGATCATTGATATAGAAGAGAAATATCCGCCGACAGCTTCGAAGGATGAAGAAGGCTCGAAGAAAAAGAAAAGCCTGTTTGGCAGATTATTTGATTAAAAGAAAATTAAGTAACTAATAATTACAGTTGACATTTTTCTCAAGTGTCGGTATTATACTGCTTGGGCACCCTTTTAGTAAGGGTCAAGTGTTTAGTGAATTCATAGCTCCCTATTCAAATTGGATAGGGAGCTTTCTTTGTTTTTTCTAGACGTTTCCTGCAAATTAGTATGAAGGAGTTTTTTCATTTATGACAAAGTATATTTTTGTAACTGGCGGCGTAGTTTCATCAATCGGCAAGGGGATCGTGGCAGCATCATTAGGTCGTTTGCTTAAAAATAGAGGATTAAAAGTAACTATTCAAAAATTTGATCCTTACATCAATGTCGATCCAGGTACGATGAGTCCTTACCAACACGGAGAAGTTTTTGTAACGGATGATGGTGCTGAAACGGACTTGGACTTGGGTCACTATGAACGTTTTATCGACATCAACTTGAATCAATACTCCAACGTAACGACAGGAAAAATCTATTCAGAAGTTATTCGCAAAGAACGTAAGGGCGAATACTTAGGTGCGACAGTTCAAGTTATCCCGCACATCACAAATGAGATCAAATCAAAAATCATGCGTGCTGCAAAGATGACGGATTCAGATGTTATCATCACTGAAGTTGGCGGAACAGTTGGGGATATTGAATCATTGCCATTCCTAGAAGCTTTGCGTCAAATGAAAGCGGAAGTTGGCGCGGATAATGTGATGTACATTCATACCACATTGATTCCATTCTTGAAAGCTGCTGGCGAAATGAAAACTAAACCGACACAACATAGTGTAAAAGAGTTACGCGGTTTAGGTATCCAACCAAATATTTTAGTCGTTCGTACGGAACAACCCGTATCACAAGGAACGAAAAATAAATTGGCGCAATTCTGTGACGTTGCACCAGAAGCAGTAATTGAATCGCGCGACGTTGAAACCCTTTATTCCATTCCATTAGCGTTACAAGCACAAGGGATGGATCAAATTGTTTGTGATCATTTGAAATTGGATGTACCGGTTGCCGACATGACTGAATGGCGTGCGCTTGAAGAAAAAGTTTTGAACCTTAAGAAGAAAGTAAAAATCGCTTTAGTTGGGAAATATGTAGAGTTGCCAGATGCATACATCTCTGTTGTGGAAGCATTGAAACATTCTGGATTCGCATTTGATTCAGATATTGAAATAGAGTGGATTCAATCACAAGATGTGACTCGTGAAAATGTAGCAGAAGTATTAAGCGATGCAGATGGTATCCTTGTTCCTGGCGGTTTTGGTGATCGTGGGATCGAGGGGAAAATCGAAGCAATTCGCTATGCGCGTGAAAACGATGTGCCATTCCTAGGAATCTGCTTAGGTATGCAAATGGCCTGCGTGGAGTTTGCCCGTAATGTGGCTGGCCTTGAAGATGCGAATTCAGCAGAAACAGTGCCAGATACAGCAAACAACATTATCGATTTGATGGCTGATCAAGAAAATGTTGAAAACTTAGGCGGAACATTGCGTCTTGGTTTATATCCATGTAAATTGAAAAAAGGCAGCAAAACGGCTGCGGCTTATGGCAATGAAGAGGTGATCCAAGAACGTCACCGTCATCGTTATGAATTCAATAACCAATACCGTCAATTATTTGAAGATCAAGGACTAGCTTTCTCAGGGATCTCACCTGATAATCGTCTAGTTGAAATCGTGGAGATTCCAGAAAATAAATTCTTTGTTGGCTGCCAATTCCATCCAGAATTAATTTCTCGTCCAAATCGTCCGCAACCGTTGATCAAGGCTTTTGTTGGCGCGTCATTGGAAAGTAAAGAAGCAAAATAGTAAATTTGACTGAAAGGTGTTCGCGCCTTTCAGTTTTTTTTACAAAAAAAGCAAAAAAGTTGAAATGTAAAGGTTTTATTGAAAGGTTGGGAGTAGCAAAGATGTAAAAACTTTGATAGAATTAACTCGTTAGTTAAGCACAGCTTAACCAAATAGTAAAAAACCTTAGGAGGAATTTTTTATGCCAGTAGTATCAGGAGCAGAATTCTTATCAGCAGCACGTAAAGGCGGATATGCAGTTGGTGGATTCAACACAAACAACTTAGAATGGACGCAAGCGATTTTAAAAGCTGCAGAAGCTAAAAAAGCACCAGTTCTTATCCAAACTTCAATGGGCGCTGCAAAATACATGGGCGGATACAAAGTTGCTAAAGACATCATCACTGATTTAGTTGACTCAATGGGTATCACTGTACCAGTTGCTATCCACTTAGACCATGGTGATTATGAAGCTGCTTTAGAATGTATCGAAGTTGGCTACACTTCAATCATGTTTGATGGTTCTCATCTTCCATTTGAAGAAAACTTGAAATTGGCTAAAGACGTTGTTGAAAAAGCTCACGCTAAAGGTATCTCTGTAGAATGTGAAGTTGGTTCAATCGGCGGCGAAGAAGACGGAATCATCGGTGCTGGCGAATTAGCTGACATTGACGAATGTGTACAAATGGTTGCTACAGGTATTGATTACCTAGCATGCGGAATCGGTAACATTCACGGCGTATACCCTGAAAACTGGAAAGGTCTAGCATTCGACCACTTACAAGCAATCGCTGATGCTGTAGGTTCTGATGTTCCTTTAGTATTACACGGTGGATCAGGTATTCCTCAAGAACAAATCCAAAAAGCTATCACAATGGGTGTTTCTAAAGTTAACGTTAACACTGAATTCCAATTATCATTTGCAAAAGCAACTCGTGAATATATCGAAGCTGGCAAAGATAAAGAAGGAAAAGGCTTTGACCCTCGTAAATTGTTAGCACCAGGTGTTGCTGCAATCGTTAAAGATGCTGAAGAACATATTGACTGGTTCGGTTCAGCAAACAAAGCTTAATTTGTTTTTCTAGTCTCGGAGCATTTGCTTCGAGGCTTTTTTTGTCTTTAAAAAGGGAGATTTTACAAAATCCTTTTGAAAATTTGGACGATCACTTTTACAGGTAGAAGACTCTTTGAAATGCCGAAAATGACGCTGAAACGAAGAAAAAGGAACCGAATAACCGCTGCGCTATAAACAAAACTTACTTGATCTTGAAAGACCTATTTATTTTCTATTGAGTTTTAGGAATGCTTCCTTTTTATGCAAGCAATAATATGCTAGAATGGATATTGGTCTATAAACTTAAAAATAATTAATTAGGTGAAAATAAATGAAAAAAATCGAAATTCATGGTGGAAAACCATTATCAGGTAATATTACAATTAGCGGCGCGAAAAACAGCGCGGTCGCATTGATCCCAGCAGCAATCATGGCAGACTCGCCGGTAACATTAGAAGGCGTTCCAGATATTCAAGATGTTCATTCATTGATCGAGATTTTAGAAATCATGGGTGCGGAAGTTTCTTTTGCGGATAATCGGATGGTCATTGATCCAAGCAACATTGTGTCGATCCCAATGCCAAGTGGAAAAATCAATTCATTACGCGCTTCGTACTATTTTATGGGCGCATTAGTTGGAAAATTCGGTGAAGCAGTCGTTGGTTTGCCAGGAGGATGTTTCTTAGGACCTCGTCCGATTGATCTTCATATCAAAGGTTTCGAGAGCCTAGGCGCAGAGGTTTCAAACGAACATGGAGTCATTTATTTACGTACAGAGGAAGAAGGTCTGAAAGGCGATCGCATCTTTATGGATGTGGTTTCTATTGGTGCGACCATTAATGTTATGCTGGCGGCCGTTAAAGCTAAAGGCAAGACAATCATTGAAAACGCAGCAAGAGAGCCTGAAATCATTGATGTTGCTACGCTATTAAACAATATGGGCGCGAAAATCCGTGGTGCTGGTACAGATGAAATTCGTATCGAAGGTGTAGAAGAATTACATGGCTGTGTCCATTCAATCATTCCAGACCGGATCGAAGCTGGTACTTATTTAGCGCTGGCGGCAGCGATGGGCGAAGGTGTGACAGTTCATAATGTTATTTACGAACACATTGAGAGCTTTATCGCGAAGCTGGAAGAAATCGGTGTAGAAATGAACATTTCAGAAGACAGCATCGAAGTATTACCCTCTAAAAATCTGAAAGCGGTGGATGTGACAACATCACCTTATCCAGGCTTTGCGACTGATTTGCAGCAGCCGTTAACGCCTTTATTGCTGAAAGCGGAAGGCACAGCTGAAATCATCGATACGATTTATTCAAAACGAGTGAATCATATCCCAGAATTAGTGCGAATGGGGGCAGCAGCTCGCGTGGAAGGAAATTTGATCGTATTAAACGGGTCAAATCATTTACACGGTGCCGAAGTAGTCGCTTCTGATTTGCGTGCAGGGGCTTGTTTAGTTATCGCCGGGTTAATGGCTGAAGGCAAAACAACGATTTTTAATGTGGAATACATTTTACGCGGTTACGATCATATTATTGAGAAACTAACGGCTCTTGGTGCTACTATCGAAATGATCGACGAGGAAGAGGCGGAATAATGAGCGATTATTTAACAATGGCGGAACTTGAAAATAAGACGCTGAAAGAGATTTATGCATATGCGAAGGATTTCAAGATCCCTTATTATAGTCAAATGAACAAAAAAGAATTATCTTTAGCTGTCATTCGAGCACAGGCAGAAAAACAAGGCTTCTTTTACATGGAAGGAGTCTTGGATATTGTGGGGCAAGATGGCTACGGCTTCTTGCGCCCAATTAATTATGGATCAAGTGCGGAGGATATCTACATCTCTTCTTCACAGATCCGCCGTTTCGGTTTGCGAAATGGGGACAAGGTGGCTGGGAAGGCCCGTCCGCCAAAAGAATCAGAACGTTATTATGGCTTGATGCATGTGGAAAGCGTCAATGGTAAAGATCCGGAAGAGGCCAAAGAACGCCCGCATTTTCCAGCATTAACAGCTCTTTATCCAGATAAACAGCTCGTTCTAGAAACAACATCTGGTCGTTTGTCTACGCGAATGATCGATATCTTCTCACCAGTCGGATTTGGTCAACGTGGCTTGATCGTTGCTCCTCCTAAGGCTGGTAAAACAACCATCCTTAAGGAAATCGCCAATGGTATCACCGACAATTATCCCGATGTCGAACTGATCGTATTATTAATCGATGAACGTCCTGAAGAAGTCACTGACTTAGAGCGCAGTGTTAAAGGCGACGTTGTTTATTCGACATTTGATCAGCAACCGCAAAATCACACACGTGTATCAGAGCTGGTACTAGAGCGTGCAATGCGTTTAGTCGAGGACAAACGCGATGTGGTCATTTTAATGGACAGTATCACACGGTTGGCTCGGGCCTACAATCTGGTTGTGCCGCCAAGTGGACGAACATTAAGCGGCGGGATCGATCCTGCAGCACTTTATAAACCTAAGAAATTCTTCGGTGCGGCTCGGAATATTGAAGAAGGCGGCAGTCTGACGATTTTGGCGACGGCTCTAGTTGACACTGGTAGTCGGATGGATGATGTAATCTATGAAGAATTCAAGGGAACAGGGAACTTAGAATTACAATTGTCTCGTGAATTATCAGAACGTCGGGTATTCCCAGCAATCGACATCAAGAAATCTGGGACTCGTAAAGAAGAATTACTGATGTCCCCAACGCGTCTTGAAGAAATCTTCAAACTTCGGAATAATATGACAGGAGACTCGTTGGAGTATACTTCACAATTCGTGAATTTCCTGAAAAAGACAAAGAATAACGATGATGTTTTCAAAGCTTTCAAGGATGTTTCCTTCGGCGGAAAAACACCGCGCAGAAATCAAAAAAGATAATTGCATTGTCGAATCATTCATGATAGTATATTCATGTTGCAAATTGCAAAAATAACTCTGAACCAGCAAATGATTCAGGGCAAAGGAGCGAAAAAAACTATGAAACAAGGAATTCATCCAGAATATCATCCAGTAGTATTTATGGACTCAACAACAGGTTTCAAATTCTTGTCAGGTTCTACAAAATCTTCACAAGAAACTGTTGAATGGGAAGACGGAAATACTTACCCAGTAATCCGTGTCGAAGTTACTTCAGACTCTCATCCATTCTACACTGGACGTCAAAAATTCACGCAAGCAGATGGACGTGTGGACCGTTTCAACAAAAAATACGGTATCAAAGACACAAACGCTGCGGAATAATCAAAATTCTGTTCAAACAGACTTTAACGAGTTTCCTATTATGGGAGGCTCGTTTTTTTGTTAGCCATTATAAGGTCGCTTTAATTGTCGTTCTTAGAGATTTCTGCTATGGTTTTGTTAGTAAAATAAAGTGGAAGAAATAAAAAAATCTGATAGCTGGGAGTTCTGGCAATGTACAAGAAAAGATATGGACTAGTCTTTTTACTGACTCTTTTTTTCATTTTTCCGTTACAGGCAAAGGCGGATAATCAGGGGCTGACGGTCGATCAGCAACAGAAGAAACTGGAGCCGTATGGTTATTTTTATCGAGCGGCTTTTTCGGATAAGTCTGAAGAGGATGATCTTGGAATGTACAAAATTCCGGGCCTGTACGAAGCGCAGACACTTAGTTTGAAAACGAATGATGTTTCAGATAGTCGAACGATGACGCCGCAGGGAATTGCGCTGACGGAGAAATATATTTTGATTTCGGCATACAGTCACGATCACGCGCATCATTCGGTAATCTACATGTTGGATCGTCAAACACATCAGTTCATAAAGACAGTTGTGTTGCCAGGACATCCGCATCTTGGTGGAATCACGTATGATCCGGACCATCAGCGTGTGTGGGTAACAACAGGAGAGCTTGTTGCGGGTCTTTCATCGATTGATTTGAAGGAAATGGAAGCCTATCAGATGGAAAATCAGCGGGTCATTTCTTATCATCAGCAGATTTCTTTAAAAGAGGTTTCTCATGCATCCGCATTGACCTATACATCTGGTGTCTTGGTCGTCGGGTATTTTACGCTGAATGAATACGGACGGATGGCGACCTATCGCCTAAATGATCAAGGGGAACTATCGATCGCTTCACAGGAAAAAGTTTCTAGCTTTGACCAAGGCAAGCAGAAAAAAGCTGGATTAACGCCGGTTCCATCTTCGCAATTTGCCCGTTCACTGGGGTCATGGAAAACCTTGGATATGATTCAAGGAGTAACCTTTTACAAGGATTATTTACTGATGTCGCAATCATGGGGGCCGGATCGTCCCGGCAAAATTTACTTTTTCGATCTTGATAAAGTCGATCACTTTTTCTCGATAAAGGATGCCGCATTTGAGATTGATACTCCGCCGTATATCGAACAAATTTCGGTGGATAACAACCAGCTATTTGCCGTTTTTGAGGGCGGCGCATGGCCTTATCGATCAAGAAATCCAGTATTAGTGGACCATGTCATTCAACTAAGTATTGATGACTTACTTTCAGATAAGGCTCAATCAAAATAATAGGAATATACTATAACGGGTTTTCTACTGACTATAGGAAGCTCGTTTTTTGTCTTATTGATGAAACGTGTTTCAGATCGTGAAACGAGTTGAGTTGTAAGCGGTATCTATATATTTATAGACATATGCACCGTATACTGAACACATCATAAAAAGAAGGAGATAAAATGATGAAAGCGAAAATCATGGATAGCATGCAAAAATTTTCGAAGGCAATGTTTGTTCCCGTGCTGATCTTGCCAATAGCCGGTATTTTGATCGCGATTGGAAACGTTTTTACCAATCCGCGGCTGATCGAGACGTTCGGCTTTTTAGATAATCCGATCACGATGGGGTTTGGCAGTATTTTGTCTGCGGCACTGCTGCCGGTCTTAACGAATCTAGGCGTCATTTTCTGTGTCGGAATTGCCTTGGGTTTGGCAAATAAGAAAAAGGCTGAAGCGGCGTTTACCGCTTTGCTAGGATATTTAGTTTTCTTATATGCGATGAATAAATTTATGGAGCTAAGAGGCATGCTGGTGGCTCCGGATCAGTTACAAGGTTCGGGTCAAGCTTTGGTCTTGGGTGTTCAAGTATTGGACATGGGTGTTTTTCTAGGAATTATTCTTGGTGTTGTTGTGGCACTGATTCATAATCGGTTCATTGATACGACATTCAACAATGCTTTTCAAGTCTACGGCGGTGCGCGCTTTGTCTTTATCGTTTTGATCCCTGTACTAGTGCTGGCAGCCATCGCGCTTTCATTTATCTGGCCGGTTATTCAACAAGGGATAGACGGTTTGGGCGGTGTTATACAGAAGACGGGAAATTTTGGAATCTTCCTTTATGGTTCATTGGAACGATTGCTGATTCCAACTGGATTGCATCATTTGATCTATACACCGTTTCTATATACCTCACTTGGCGGTGTGGCAGAAGTCGGTGGACAAGTATTTGAAGGTGCACGGAATATTTACTTTGCGGAAATCGCCGATCCTGCTGTAAAGGTCCTATCACAAAGTGTGATCTGGGACGCACGGGGAATCTCAAAAATGTTTGGTTTAATCGGTGCCTGTTTAGCGATGTATCAAACCGCTAAACCAGAAAATAAATTCAAGGTAAAAGCGATCTTGATCCCAGCGGTAGTAACTTCCTTTGTGGCTGGCGTGACTGAACCGATCGAATTTTCATTTATGTTTGTGGCACCGGCATTATTTGTCATTCATTCTGCCTTAAGCGGATTGAGTATGGTGGCATTGAACATTCTTGGTTCGCGGGCGATCGGTCCTAATGGCTTTATCGACTTTCTGCTCTATAACATTCCATTAGGGACAGAGAAAACACGTTGGCCGATTTACCTTTTAGTCGGAATTGCCTTCTTCTTTATCTATTACTTTATTTTCCGGTTCTTGATCGTCAAATTTAACTTCAAGACAGTTGGACGAGAAGATAGTGATCAGGAGACGAAGCTGTATTCGAAAAAAGAGTATAACGAGAAAAAAGATTCTGTACCAGATGGTGGTATACTGACTGCCTCAACGTCAGAGGATGAAGTATCAGGCAGAATCGTCGAGGGTCTAGGTGGCGCCGAAAATATCAAAACGATCGATAATTGCTATACGCGTTTACGTTTGAAGCTGGCAGATCCAGCTTTAGTGGATGAAGGGCTGCTGAAAAACCAGACTCAAGCAAAAGGTGTTATCAGCAACGGAGAAAATGTGCATGTGGTCTATGGATTGACCGTTCCGCAAGTGCGGGAGAAACTTGAAAAATATTTAGGTAGAGATAGTGGAGGAGACGAATAGTATGAAGAAATTTTCAGTAGTAATTGCCGGCGGCGGGAGTACGTTTACTCCAGGAATCGTCATGATGATGTTGGATAATTTGGAACGCTTTCCATTAAAAACATTGAAATTATACGATAACGATGGTGATCGTCAAGGAATTTTAGGGGAAGCCTTAGAGATTCTATTAAAGGAACAGGCACCGGAGATCGACTTTTCATATACGACTGATCCAGCGGCTGCATTTACGGATGTTGATTTTTGTATGGCCCATATTCGTGTCGGAAAATATGCGATGCGTGAAAAGGATGAAAAGGTTCCGTTGCGTCATGGCGTCTTTGGTCAAGAAACCTGCGGACCGGGTGGAATCGCCTATGGTATGCGCAGTATTACAGGTATGCTGGAGATCATTGATTACATGGAAAAATATTCGCCTGAATGTTGGATGTTGAATTATTCGAATCCAGCAGCGATCGTGGCTGAGGCTTGCCGTGTCTTGCGTCCAGATTCTAAAGTGTTAAATATTTGCGATATGCCTGTTGGTACATTGCGTCGGATGTCGCAGATCGTAGGGAAAAAACCAGAAGAATTAGAGGTGCGTTATTTCGGACTGAATCATTTCGGCTGGTGGACCAGCGTCAAAGACGAAGAAGGTCATGAATATATCAATCAAATTCGCGACTATGTTTCTGAACATGGCTACTTGACTCAAATCGAAGTAGATACTCAGCATACAGATCCAAGCTGGCAGGAGACACATAAGAAGGCGAAAGATATTCTAGCGGTAACCCCCGAATACTTGCCTAACACTTACTTGAAGTATTACCTATATCCTGATTATGTCTTCGAACACATGAAGGATCATCCTGAATTTACACGAGCAAATGAAGTGATGCAGGGACGGGAGAAAAACGTCTTTGATCATGCCCGTCAAATTATCGCGAATGGCTCAGCGGAGGGGATCGCTTTTGACATTGATGCTCACGCGACCTTTATTGTAGATTTAGCACGCGCTATTGCTTTCAATACCCATGAACGCATGGTAATGATCGTTGAAAATAATGGTGCGATCGCAAATTTCCCAGATGATGCGATGGTTGAAGTTCCATGTATCGTCGGAACGGATGGACCAGAAGCTTTGACTCAAGGTCAAATACCCGCCTTCCAACAAGCCTTGATGTTCCAGCAGGTCACTGTCGAGAAATTAGTTGTTGAAGCGTATGTAGAAAACAGTTATCAAAAGATGTGGCAAGCATTGACCTTATCTAAAACAATTCCAAGCGCGCAGGTCGCCAAGGAGCTCTTAGATGATCTAATTGCTGAAAATGGTGATACTTGGCCAGAATTACATTAAATTTTAAGGGATGTAACCGCAGTGATTCATTAGAATTATTGTCGTTACAATCCCTTTTTCTAAAAAATCAGGAGGAATAATGATGGAGATCGCAATGATCGGCTTAGGAAAAATGGGAATGGGGATCGCTGAAAATCTATTGAGGCATCAGCATCAGGCAAAAGGATTTGATATTGATCCCGAGACTGGGAAAACTTTCTCAAAAATGGGTGGGACTTTTTATACCGATATCAAGAGTCTCTTAACGAACAACAATACGCAGCAGATCGTTTGGATAATGTTGCCGGCAGGGATTTTGACGAATAAGATGGTAGTTGAGGTCGCCAATCATTTGAGCGCGGGGGATATCGTGATTGAAGCGGGAAATTCGCACTATCAAGATAGCCGCAATAATTATGACTACTGTCGCGAGCGGGGCATTCATTTTATCGATGTCGGGACATCTGGTGGTGTTGCAGGAGCGAAAAATGGCGCGTGTATGATGGTCGGGGGTGAACAAATTATTTTTGAAAAATTAAAGCCGTTGTTTACTGATTTATGCGTTGATAAAGGATGTATTTACAGCGGATCGGCAGGAAGCGGACATTATCTTAAGATGGTTCATAATGGAATCGAATACGGCATGATGCAGGCAATCGGTGAAGGCTTCAATTTACTGCATCATAGTCCATATGATTATCAGCTGGAGGAAGTCGCTCAGGTTTTTAATCATGGATCAGTGATTCGTTCGTGGTTGATGGAACTGACTGAAAAAGTATATCAAGAACGTCTGGATATGACAGAAATCGCTGGAGTGATTCCGTCATCTGGGGAAGGAAAATGGACGGTAGAGGAAGCGTTGCGGCTGAAAGTTAATTTGCCGGTGATCACTCAGTCACTTATGACGCGCTTTGCTTCAGAGGATTGTGATAAGATAAGTGAGAAACTTGTCGCATTATTGCGCAATCAGTTTGGCGGACACGCCTTTGTAAAGGATGAATGATTTTGTCAGTTATTTTAGGAATCGATATTGGAACAACCGCGATTAAGCTGGGGGTAATTGAAGAGAATGAGCCGCTTTATACAAGTGAGCTGCCGCTTCAAACTTATGGCGATGAGCGGATTAAGTATCAAGACGGAAATGAACTTTTGACCATTTTACAGGCGGGTATTTTGGCTATTCCGGCAGGTCTGCGAAAAAAAATCATGAGGCTTAGTTTTAGTACGGCGATGCATAGTTTGATGCCGGATAATGAAACGAAGCAAATTTTCCTGTGGTCGGATCTGCAAGCGGCAGAGGTCATTGAATCGTTTAAGCAAACCAGCTTAGCTGCCCACTTTTATGAAGTCTCTGGAACACCGATTCATGCCATGTCCTCATTTGCGAAGTTGCTCTATTTCCAAGAAATAAAACGCTATCCAGAGGAAACAAAATGGTACGGACTTAAAGAATTGGTGATGAGCTTTTTTACAGGGACATCAACGATTGATTACGCCACGGCATCGGCTACGGGATTGTTTGATTTACGGAAAAAACAATGGAGTAATGAAATCCTAGACTATCTTGGGATTAGCGTAGAACAGTTAGCTACGGCAGTTGATACCGACCAATCTTTTGAGATGCTGCCGGCTATCCGCAGATTATTTGGCCTTTCTTCGGATATTCAAGTGATTATTGGAGCGAGTGATGGGACTTTGGCAGCTTATGCCAGCTACTATTCTACGGGCAGAACCGCCAGTTTGACAATCGGGACGAGTGCGGCGGTTCGTCAAATCACGAAAACTGTTCAGTTGGATCAGGAAAAACAAAATTTTTGTTACTATTTAAAAGAGGATTTGCTGGTGAGCGGGGCTCCTTCGAATAATGGCGGAGTCGTTTTAGCCTGGGCGGCCAATCATTTGGCTGAACATCCAGCGGAATTCTACTCAATGCTGCCTGATTTATTGGCACAAACAGAGGCGGGAGCGAAGGGGCTGCGGTTTTGGCCGTATTTAAATGGGGAACGTGCGCCTTACTGGAGCAATGAGATCAAAGGCGGTTTCTATGATCTGACCCTGGAGCATACGCGAATGGATATGATCCGCAGTGTGATCGAGGGCGTTTTGTTAAATGTTCGTCAACTGGTAAAACTTGTCGCAAGCGATCAGGAGTTGTCGGTCAGCGGCGGTTTCTTTCAAACACCAGCATTAGGGCAGCTAGCCGCCGATGTCTTTGGGAATGCCTGTTACTATGCACCGCAAAATGAACCGATTTTTGGTTTGTACTATCTATTAGAACAACCTAAAATTATGGCGGAAGAAATTCAGCAGACGTATCTCCCAAATTTAAATCAACAAGAGGCGTACAAGCAGATCGCTAATCATTATTTTGAGTAATCAGCTCTGGGTAAATTCTTGCACGATATATTCCATCAACAGCATCAATTTTCCGAAGAAGCTATTGTATTTGATATTTTGACTATCTAAGGGACGTTCATCAGCCACTTCGAAGATGATCGTCGCCGCTTCAGTGGCCCTTGACTGGCTGTTACCAGTAAATAAAATCGTTGGAATCTCTCGTTCTTGGGAAAAGTGCATTTTTTCAATAACCTTTTGCGTCTCGCCGGATTTAGAAATGACGATCAGCATACTGATATTATCGGCATTGTTATTAATGATGCCTGAAGAATCAGCGGCGTTAACGAAAAGCGTTTTGATCCCATTGACTAGCAGTTTTTTGTACAAATATTCAGCGACAATACTTGAAAATCCGGTAGCGTAGATAGTAATGAATTTGCCTTGATTTTCTTGATAAATCTTTTTCATATTTTGAATCGAAGGGGCAATCTTTTCAGTCGGAATAGAAATATCTACGGTTGCTTCCACGAGTTGGTTGTGGGGCTGGTATTGGTTTTTCAAAAAGTAGAACAGCTCTAAGTAACCAGAAAAATCTAGTTTTTGTGCCAATCGAACAATCGTCGCAGGCGAAGTATACAATGTTGCCGCAATCTTTCTCAGCGAAACTCCGTCTAACTCATTTACGTGAGCGGCTAAATACGTTAAGATTGTGCGGTCGTTATCTGATAATTGTTTCCCTTTAGTCACTAATTCTAGATCCATTTCTACACCCCTAAGCAAAATAATAAAACCCTTACTTTTGTATTATACACTAACAGTAATGAAAAAAAGTCAGCGGTATATTGAGTAGTCATTTTAAACAATCTAGAAGGGAGTCTAACAAATGTTTGGTTTATTTAAGAACAAAAGCAGCGAGATCCATACACCAGTAAATGGAGTAGTAGTAGATTTAAAAGAGGTAAATGATCCAGTTTTTAGAGACAAGATGATGGGGGAGGGCTTTGCGGTTAAACCATCGGATGGCAAGATCTGCGCCCCAATTAAAGGGACGATCAAATCCATCTTTCCGTCATTACACGCACTGACACTGGAAGCGGAGGACGGATTGGATATCTTGATCCATATTGGATTGGACACGGTAGAATTGAACGGTGATGGTTTTAGTTCAACGATCCATGAGGGACAAAAAGTAAAAGCAGGGGATCCATTAGTCCAAGTTGATTTAGCTTTTTTGGCAGAAAATAAAAAGGATAGTATCGTAATCGTAGTTTTTCCTGAAATGCAGAACAAAGAAGTGGTCATCAATCCTGGGGAAAAACAGATTGGAGAAATCGCGGCGGTTTTAAAGTAAAATCATCAATTTTGAGAACTTCCAAATTTATGGAAGTTTTTTTGAGCATACTATCCTTTTAAGGAGTGGAAATAATAAGAGTCACGCCTGCTTCACTAGTTGTATTTGTGTTAAGATTTAAGAAATCAATTTCTAGTAAGGAGGAAAAAATGACACTATGTTCTATTATCTTTGTGCAATTTTTACACTAATTAGTGCCGGTGTAAGTTTAGGTTTTTCGATTGAAGCATTTCTAAAGGCTAAACAACAACCTAGTGAAGCGATTATCACTGCTAAATATGCGGTATCAAGAAGTTTATCTTTGTTTTTGACGGCGATCGGACTTTTAATTATTCATTCAAATCCATATTTGATAGCTGTCTCAATCATTATGATTGGTGTCCAACTTTTTGACGGAATTATCGGAATAAAAATAAGCACCTTTAAAATGATCGGACCGCTATTGACGGCTTCAGGAAATAGCATGGTATTGGTTCTTTTTTTACTAAACTAATAGCATGTACCGAAATTAATTTAATCAAAATACGATATAAAAATCTTTTTTAACAAGTCTTTCAATCTAGAAAGGCTTTTTTTAATTTAAAAAAATTGACACTATAGTCTAATTGGACTATAGTGTAGCAAGCAAAGAAATTGAGGTGCAGAAAATGAAATCACTACTATTAATTGGACAATCTAATATGGCTGGACGCGGTTATTTAAGCGACGTTCCAGCAATTTATAACGAAAATATCGAAATGCTGCGAAACGGACGCTGGCAAATGATGGCCGAACCGATCCATTTTGACCGTGAAGTTGCGGGTGTTGGACCAGCGGCATCATTTGCGGCGGCTTGGGCACAAGATCATCCAGAAGAAAAACTTGGATTGATTCCCTGTGCGGAAGGCGGCAGCTCGATTGACGAATGGGGCGCAGATCAAATGCTGGCGCGCCACGCGATCGCCGAGGCTAAATTTGCGATGGAGACAAGTGAACTAATCGGCATTTTATGGCATCAAGGAGAAAATGACAGTTTAAATGGAAAGCATTCGGTGTATGCTGAAAAATTGAAAGCTGTATTTGATTTTTTTCGGAGCGAATTAGGCTTGCCGGATGTGCCGATCATTGTTGGAGAATTGCCGGACTTTTTAGGTAAAAGCGGTTTTGGCTTGAGCGCGACAGAATTTAAAGAAATCAATCGTGAAATGGCTAAAGTAGTCGCGGAAGAAGAAAATTGTTATCTAGTCAGTGCTGACAACCTATCTTCCAATCCGGATGGCATCCATATCAATGCTGAATCACAACGCCAGTTTGGTATCCGTTATTACGAGGTTTTTACAAAGAAAGCAAGTATCTCTCATGCATTAGGCGATGAAGACGAAAGATTAAGTAAAATTTATGGCAGAGAAACGACCAAAAATGAAAGAATTTATTTATTGAGTCGTGATTTCGCTCTTGGTAAGATTGATTATCAGAAGTTCATGGAAAAATTTGCAGAGATCGCTAAGTAAATGATTGAGGTGAAAAAATGATCCCACTCTTAATTTTAGGTTTGCTGAAAGAGAAGCCCGCTTCCTATGGCTATGAGTTGCTTTCTGATATGGAAGCTAATTATTTTCAATATTTTGTGAAGTTTACCAAAGGGTCATTTTATTACAATCTGCAGCAGCTAGAAGAAAAGAGAATGATCCAGAAAGTATTGATTGAACAGGGACTCGACGAAAAGGGAAAAAATCGCTATACACTTACCGAGCTAGGAGACAAGGAATTTGAACGGCGATTCGTGCAATATGGCAGTAAGAACGAACCAATCACTTTTCCCTTTTATACTCCAATGCTTTTTGTTGATCAAGTGAGCTCTGAAGAAATGGAACAATTGCTGAAGAAACAAATCCAGCAAACGCAAGAAAAAATTCATCTAATCGAACTGGCATTAACGTCGCCTGATCAACTGCGGCCGAATTTTGTCAAAATGATGGAAAATTCAAAGCGGCATCATGAGGTCAATCTCGAATGGTTTCAGGAGCAATTAACTGATTACAAACAATAACTCGCGAGAATTTCTCGTGAGTTTTTTTAAATTGTTTCTGCTTTTTCTATTTATACAGTAGTCGTGAGTTGTGTTTTCCTGTATGGTTGATTCATGAGAAGTTGATAAGAAAGGCGGGTCAAAAATGAAAAAAGAGAGAAGCTTCCATGTCTATGCCATTATTACAATTATCTGCTGGTCCTTAGCATTTGTTTTATCGCGATTAGTGATGCAGGAATTATCTTCAGAAGCTCTAGGTTTTCTACGCTATTTGATCGCCTCCCTCGTTTTGATTTGCCTCATACCATTACTAAAGCTGCGCAAGGTTGAGAGCAAAGATCTGGGTCTGATCGTTTTGACGGGAGCGACCGGTTTTTTTCTTTACATGATCGCGTTTAATAAGGGTGTCAAAGAGGTGAATGCGGCGACCAGCAGTGTAATCATCGCCACAGTTCCGATGATTACCGCTTTGCTTTCACGTTTTGTCTATAAAGAAAAAATAACGACAAAACAATGGATTGCCACAGGCGTTTCTTTTCTAGGGGTTATGATCATCACAATAGTGAATAAAGGATTTACGATCAGTAATGGATTAAATTGGCTTTTCTTGGCTGCGATTTTGTTAGCTGCCTACAATTTACTACAAAAAAAACTGGTTCAAAAATATTCTGCGATTCAAAGTACGATGATGAGTATTTTTGCGGGCACGATCATGCTGGCGATTTTTCTACCGCGAACCATCAATGAGGTGCAGGGGATCTCGATGCAGACAATTATTCTTGTTTTAATTATGGGGATTTTTTCCAGTGCGATTGCTTACGTTTCTTGGACGAAAGCTTTTGAAGTAGCGGAGAATGTGGCATCCGTAAGCAACTATATGTATGTGACGCCATTACTTACGACTGTTTTAGGCTTGGTGATTGCCAAGGAGTTTCCCGAAGTATCAACGATCGTCGGCGGAATAATTATTTTAGCAGGACTGATCCTATTCAATAGTGATCAGCTGTTTTCCAAAAAAGTACGGATAAAACGGATCGGAAATGCTGAATTAGCAACGGCTGCGCAGGTTATTCGAGAAAGCTTTGCCACGGTGGCGAATGACTTTGACCTGACGCTGGATAATTGTCCGACGAACGGTGCTTTTACACAAGCAAAACATTTAAAAATCGATTTGGATAAGGGGCAGCAGCTTTTCGGTGTCTACCTTGGTAAGAAGATGATCGGATTTTTTGAGCTGGTTTATCATGGCGGGTATAAGGCAACCTTGGAAAAAGTAGCTGTGGTTCCAAGTGAGCGAGGTAACCAATACGGAGAATTCATTTTGGACAAGGCTCGGAAGATCGCAGCTGAAGATCGAATAGAACAGATTGATATCGGAATCATTAAAGAGAATCGACGATTAAAAAAATGGTATCAGAAAAATGGCTATGAGATTGTCTGCTCCAAACAGTTTGACCATTTACCTTTCGAAGTATTGTATTTGCAATTAGACTTAAAAGACGAGGTGACCAATGAATAAGTTAGAAGCTCAAGCAGCAATCGAAAAAGTTTATCCTGATTTAGTGATCGAAAATTTTGAATTTCTAGGCTCGGGGTTCGATAGTGACGCATTTTTACTCAATCAGTCCTATGTTTTCAAATTTCCCCGACATGCCCGAGCGGCTAGAAACTTGTATAAAGAAGCGGTGGTTTTACGAGAAATAAAAGACCAAGTCCCATTGAAGGTTCCTGAAATTTGCTTTGTAGGTGAGTCCAATAGAAAGCATCAATTAGAATTTGTTGGTCATGAAAAAATCAACGGTGTCCCGTTAACCGCTGATATTTTACAATCACTAACAACTGAAGAAAAAGAGAACTTGAACAAAGAACTGGCTGCTTTTTTCAAGGCGCTGCATGAGATAAAATTGCCGGAGTCAATCGAAGGTCTCGAAGTAGATAAAAAAACTAAGGCAGCATATGAGTACAAAGTGATTAAGCAAGCGGCTTATCCGCTACTTCCTAAATCTGTCCAACTAGAAATTGATGAGGTATATCGGAGAATATTACAACAGGATTTTCACTACCAAAAATGTTTGATTCACAATGATTTTGGTGCGAGTAATGTGTATTACGATCAAGCAACCAATCAAATTTGCGGACTGATCGATTTTGGCGATGTGGCGATTTATGATCGTGATATGGAATTCGTCTGTCTCATGTTTGATTACGAGGAAGGGTTCAACCAAGAATTTGTCCAAAAGCTTATGGTTGCTTGCGAGATTGATCCAAATGAAATACAAAAGAAATTGGGATTTGTTGATTTTTATAATCAGCTTGAAAATATTTATTTAGGCCAAGAGTTTGGTATGACGGAACTGTTCGAAGATAGTGTCGCCGAGATTCAACAAGGGTTGAAGGGCTATGAAGAGAATATTCTGTTGGAAGACAAAACGATTGATTACCTTTAAAAGACTAACGTACGTTTCCGTAACAGGATGAAGTGACCCCCAAAAGTTAGACTTTTTCGGAGTAGAGAAATCTACTCCGTTTTTTG
>NZ_JAQDPG010000014.1:108623-112307 GCF_027659535.1 Enterococcus malodoratus
GACACGGAATCGGAATGGATGACATGGAGCCGTTTTTGATTCAAAAATATGTGAACGTAACGGATGAGCCAAAAATTGAAATATGGATTAAGCCAACAAAGGAACTTGTGGGTAAATAATAGTAAAAAGCTTCGGATCGTTTAAATGATCTGAAGCTTTTTTGCTTATTAGAAATTTGTCCTCTAAGTTAGATTTGTCGGATCGAAGAGAAACCGATTGAACTGTTAATTCTGACCATTAAAAGAGGCTTCTTTTTGAAGAATATAGCCCCAAAAAATCCCAGTTAGTTGTGTGATCAGAAAAAGTGCGATCAGTGGAACCGCGGCCACGAAGGGTGAGGAAGAATGATATAAACTGACTAAAGGGCTCTTAAAAAGAATTAAAGCACAGCTCAATAATATATTGATCAAATTTCCAAACACTAATAAGGAAATTTGTTGTGTCATTTTAGCATAAAAACCTATGATGACAGTAAGCAGCAGGAATAGAAAAATTCCTACGATTGAATCAAAAAGGTAATCAATTGCTAAAGAAAGATGCACGTAAGGGATGAAATAGAAAATAAAAGGTGATCGCAGGATTATTTTTTTCAGCATTGCAGGATGTCTCCTCAAAAATATTTTTCTATGGTTATTTTATGCCTTGTAAATGGTCAGTTCAACAGAAAATAGAAATTAGGATACATAATTAAAGTTATTTTATGCTGCTATAAATAAAACATCACTTGATTTGACCTAAATTATTTTTTAGGAAATCAGCATTTCTAAATTAAAAATGGAAAGGAACGTTAGACCCATGTTTTTATTTAAAATAGGGAGAACCTGTGAAACAATCCACGGATGACTAGCATTTCTGAATAAATCGCGAGATGAATGTAAAACATTTTTTCTTTACTATCTGAGAGATTGTGATAATATGATTAGAAATGGAGGGGTTATATGAATAAACTGCAAGATCGATTTAACAAAAATGTGTACGAAATCGCCGTCTCATTGATTCGTCAATTTGATGAAAAAGTCTCTGGAATTCCTAATATGCTGAAGTTAACATTAGGCGAGCCGGATTTTAATACCCCTGAGCACGTCAAAGAAGCAGGGCAGCAAGCAATTAAAGATAATTTTAGCCATTATACCGGCATGTCTGGCTTGATCGATGTTCGAGAAGCAGCGAGTCGTTTTTTATCTGAAAAATATGCAGTAAATTATCAACCAGCAACAGAAGTTTTAGTAACAGTAGGAGCAACTGAAGCGTTGTCAGCGAGTCTTTTAGCGATTTTGGAGGCCGGTGATAAAGTATTGCTTCCAGCGCCGACCTATCCAGGCTATGAACCGCTGATTTTATTAGCTGGGGCCGAACCTGTCTATATTGATACGCGGGAAACCGGGTTTGTTTTAACCCCAGAGCAAATTGATCAAGCGATGGCCGAACATGGAGATAAAGTGAAAGCAATTATTATTACATCTCCATCAAATCCAACGGGTGTCGCTTATACGGAAGACGAAGTTTCGGCCTTGAGCGAAACGTTGAAAAAGTATCCAATTTTTGTGATCAGCGATGAAATTTACAGTGAGCTAAATTATGAAGCGAAGCATGTTTCATTCGGAAAATATTTGCGAGATCAAGCAATCGTGATTAATGGTTTGTCAAAATCTCACGCCATGACCGGCTGGCGGATCGGCTTCATTTTCGCACCTGCTGAATTGATTGAGCAGATCATCAAAGTCCACCAATATCTGGTGACTGCTGCTTCAACAATTTCACAAAAGGCTGCGGTTCGAGCGTTGGTACAAGGAATTTCGGATGCGGAAGTAATGCGAGAAGAATATCGCGAACGTCGGGATTTTGTTTATCAGGCCATGACCGCGCTTGGCTTTGAAGTTGCCCGTCCTTCTGGCGCGTTCTATATTTTTGCTAAGATACCCGCAGGATTGGAACAGGATTCAATGGCTTTTTGTATTGAGTTAGCAGAAAAAAATCAATTGGCAATTATTCCGGGAATTGCGTTTGGTCCGGAAGGTGAAGGCTACGTGCGAATCAGTTATGCGGCTTCAATGGAGAATTTAGTGGAAGCAATGAAACGTTTAACTGCATATGTAGAAAAATAAAAAGAAACGATCAAATCGAAAAAAGATGAAGTGACCCCCAAAAGTTAGACTTTTTCGGAGTAGAGAAATCTACTCCGTTTTTTGTTTGTTAAACTAAGCAATTATGCCGCGTTCTGTGCTGCTTTTCGAAACTGAACAGGGCTTTTCCAGTTCAGTTTCTGTTTCATCCGGTAATTGTTGTAATAGTAGATAAAATTATCAATCGCAGTTTTTAGTTCATCAAAACTGTGATAGGTTTCTCCATGAAAAATTTCTTGTTTTAAAAGACTGAAGAAATTCTCCATGATGGAATTATCTAAACAATTTCCTTTGCGAGACATACTTTGAAAGATTTTCTGTTTCTTTAGTTTTCGACGGTATGCTTTCATCTGATAGGCCCAGCCTTGATCCGAGTGGAAGGTACGACGATACGGGCAAGCATTCGTGATTGCGATAGCTTCTTCTAAGCCCTCCATAATAGCCAAGGCATTTGGCTTTTCTGAGATGCGGTATGAAAGAATCTCGCTATTATACATATCCATAAACGGGTCTAGATATAACTTTCTCTGACGGATCACGCCTTTTGTATCCACTTCAAGATATTTGAACTCTGTTGTATCTGTCGTAATTTTTTGGTGACAAATATTCGTATAAAAGTGACGACGAATCCGGTGTTTCGCCACCTTCCCGACTTTTCCTCGGTAAGAACTGTAGCGACGTGATTTCCGCGTGTATGAACGCACTTCGATTCCTAGTTTTCGAATCAAACGTTGGACTTTCTTTTTATTGACATGAAATCCACGCTTCTTTAGTTCGTTCGTCATTCGTAAACAGCCATAATTTTTATGTTCTTTACGAATACGAAGCATTTCAGCTTCAATTTCTTGATCAGGGTTTTCTCTGTCAAAGCGTTTTTGCCAGTACATAAAAGTTGCTTTAGGGAAGTTCAAGGTCTCAAGAAGCTCAACTAATTTGAAAGATCCTCGGAGGCTGTGGATTATTCGTGCGATTGATTCGTTCGTCTTTGTTGAGCTTCCTGATTTCGCAGCTTCCTCAGTTCTTTTAAAAAGGCATTTTCAATCTGAAGTGAACGGACTTGTTTTTCTAATTCTTTAATACGGTCGTGTTCTTCCGATGTTACTTTAACAAAATCTTTCTTAGGCTTTTCTTTTTTCTTGGGCACGGTAGGTGGACGTCCTTTCGGTTTTGAGAGTCCCTTGATACCATCATCTCGAAAACTCCGGATCCAACTGGCAATCAGAGCGTGATTCCTCATACCGAGTCTATTGGCAACTTCACGATAGGACAACTCACTCGTTTGATATAACTCTATCGCATCCATCTTGAATTGAACAGAGTAAGTATTATCATAATGCTTTCGAAAGAGCCCTTCCTCACCAAATTGTTGATAGGAATTAATCCAGCTTCTTACTTGATCCGTGTGCTTAACCTCATACTTTTTCGCTAGATAGCGATAGCCGCCTTCTCCATCTAAATAATCTTGAACAACTTTCAGCTTGAAATCAAAGCTATATTCAGTCATAAAAATACCGACCTCCAAAAAGTTAGATTTTTGGTCTAACTTTTGGGGGTCGGTTCA
>NZ_JAQDPG010000015.1:0-96849 GCF_027659535.1 Enterococcus malodoratus
GTAAGCACTACTGGAAAGAAGTTGAGGAGTATGTCAAAGAGATCCGCTAACGTCGCCAACTGCATAGAAAAAGGCAACCAGTGGTCGGTTGCCAGTGAGCTAGTTGAAATATGCTTGCGCCCATTGAAGGAAAAGCCCAGCTCACAACGATTATATCACAAAAAAACACCAAGCTTTCGCTCAGTGCTAAACGTTATCTCATCCATAATATTATAGCATAGGAGCGATCGCCTTGGAACTGTTCGAAGAGATAGATGTAAGAGAAACAAAATTCAAAGCAAAACGAATACTAGCTTCATACCGTCGTCTGAGTAGGATCGCAGGACAGGACGAGATTAATTTGCGATCACCAATTATAAGCGATATGCCGAGAACGCCGAGTTCATATACAAATAAATCAGAAGTAATTAGCTCTGATGGGATTGAAGTAAAGGATGCAAAAAAGGGTTTGTTTCAATACACCTTTCCTAGTGAAGCATTTGGTGTTGCGGGGCCTTATGAGCGGTCGTATTTCCAATTCACCGATAAGAACGGAGTTGTTGCTACCACTGGAGACTTCGAGGTTATCGTATTAGACAATACCGATTTAACTGCTAATGAAGCTGAGACAATCATATCTGAATATAATAAGCTTGTTGAGGAATTACAACAGTTACAGAAAAAAAGCATTTCTGACTTAAGACAACAACAAGAAGATTATGTTATTGAGCTTGCTCAGGCGTTCGCTGAACTAAAAAGTGATGTAGCTACTTTAGAAAGCAAAATTAAAACCTATGAGACTGGTGTTTCAAAAACAGCTACCGACGCGCAGACAGCTATCAACAAAACGAAATCTGATGCGCACGCAGACTGCGGTAGATACTACAGCAACCAACGCAAAGAACACCATTTCAACCGCTGCTACTAATGCTGCTAAAATGATTTCGGATGCGCTGGAAGAATTCAAAGCAGGAGATTTTTACACTAAGTCAGAAGCAGACAATCATTTTGCTAAGACTGCTGATTTGACTAAAAGTAAAGTTGGACTCGGCAATGTCGACAACTACGCTACTGCTAATCAGACCGATGCAGAGCAGGGACTAGCAGGAAATAAGTTTATAACACCGATGGGCGTCAAGCAGCACGTAGATTCTCGTATGGCTGATTATTCGGAAATTAGCGTGGGGCAATCTGATGACAAAATGATTTCTCCTAAAACGTTAGCAGACACAATAAAATTCAAAGAAGTTTTTAAAGAAGGGATTGCGTTATCAAATGTAGCAAATGAAGGAACATTAGTACCTCATGGAGATTCTGTTGGTGGATCGCTAAATCATGTGAATAATAGACCATATACTGTCAATAGCGATGGATCGTTTACATTCAAAAGAGCAACAAATTTAATAGTGACTGGAGGTATGAAGCTAGTTGTTGGTGATACAAATCCAACTGACTATTTACATGTTAATGCATATGTAAATAATGCCTTGAATGAGTTTATTGCTTTGGGTGCTACCGCAGCTACCAACGGAACACTTCGATTGACTTGGTCAGCGATGGGGCAAAGGGTTATTTCTGTCAATAGCGGGGATGTACTATCCTTAAAAATTGGATTAAGATCAGGGAAACAAGCATTTGCAGTGCAATTAACGTCACTAAAAATTGAAGAGGTATAACTTGTTTCAGCACACTTTCGAGTGTGCTTTTTATTTTGATGTAAAGAGGGAGTGCAAATGTTAAACATTGGAGAAATCGCAACTTGGGCGGGGTGGTTTGCCACAATTGCTGGTCTGATTTTGTTAGTCATACGTCCGATTTTAGCGAGTTTCACAAAAATATCGGACAATCTAACGAAAATGGCACACAGCTTAGACTTAATCAATCGTGATTTAGAGATGAGTAAATCTGATCGTGTGTCCATCCACAATGAGCTGAAGACTCATGATGAACGTTTAGATCGTCACAACGATCGATTAATTGAACACACTGAACAGATTAAAACATTGTTTAAAGAAAGTGGGGTAAAACAATGAAACTAAGCAACAAACAATACGACTTTATCAAACGATTTTTAACGATCGGTGTGCCAGGCATTACCGCTTGTATCGTGACGTTAGGCGGTTTATATGGCTTTGATACAAAAGTGATTGTGGGGACAATTACGGCGCTTGCTACGTTGTCAGGGGTACTTTTGAATGTGGTTAGTAATAATTATGATTCTGATAATAAGGAGGGAAAATAGCATGGACATGAAAAAAGCACAAGAAAAATACGAGAAATCAGATGACAAAAATGTTGGATTACAACCGCAACCAAAAGAAATCGAAGAAAAGAAGGAGGACAAATAATGGCTATTAATATTGAAACGGGTTTAGATGTAGTTCAGAGATTCGTCAACAATTGCTATTACAGCATGTATGGCTCACGATATTACACAGATGGCACTTGTGATTGTTCAGGGTCTGTCTATCGTATTTTACGTGAATCAGGTGGTTTTGATTATGGATATATTCCGAGTACCGAAACGTTGCACGATTACCTTACGAAGTTAGGATATGAAAAGATCGCCGAGAACAGCGACTTTCCGATGCAACGCGGAGATATCATCATCTGGGGACAAAAAGGATACTCTGCCGGTGCCGGTGGTCACACAGGGATTGCACTAGATAATCAAAATTGGATAGAATGCACAGGATGGAAGGATACAACAATTATTGCCAATCATGATCAACGATGGGTAATGGCTGGGTGTCCTTATTTTTATGCCTATCGGTTGAATTCCACGCCTAAACCAAATCCAAGTCCAGCACCAGCGCCTAAACCTCAACCTTCTGGAAATAAAAATGGTATTGCGATCGATAATATCACCAAAGATCAGGCGGTAAAAATGGTTCAGCGTATTCAAACGAAATACGCCTGGACGTTGCTTCGTGACCAAGTGAAACGAGTATTGCAGCCGAACAAAGTCTATACGCTGGTTATCACTTGCGATTCAAAATGGAAGTATGAGAATGCGGTCAATCGTTTGAAACAAGAGCTTAAAACATACTATCCAGGCTACATGCAGCAAAACATTGCGATCGTTGATGGAGACAAACCTATAATCAAGATCGAGGCACGAAATTTGAATGATGAGCAAAGCAAGAAGATGGAAGGCCACATGCGCAACTTCTTGAAAGATGTACTTCTTGATAAGCAGACTTATGCGGAGAAAAACTCTTATGGAACATACGACGTTCGTGTCAAAGGGGAAGGCTTCAATGATCATGACGCGCCTATTGGATTGAAAGAGATTCAAGAGATGGGTAAAGCAAAGGATGTTGGCATTAATCCTGCGCATATTAAAGGATTTAAGTATTAAAAGTTAAGCTCCCTACCTTAGTTGGTGGGGAGCTTTTTTTGTATAGTTAGAAATAAAAATTCAAAAACATTGTATTCAAATAAAGAGTTTTTATCATTTTTTCAATTTAAATCTTTCGGGGTGAAAAGCAGAGTTACCACCCATCTTCTCTTTTGTACTATCGTAAACGAAAGTTATTAATGGTGGATTTTCCGGATTTAATGAACCTGTGATTAATTCTTGTACTTTTACTCCAACCGTGTCTATTAATTCTTGCCGGTTTGCTTCTGTGTCATACTTCATATCTTGCTTAATGTAGACATCCACAGCGTCATAATTACCTCCAGTTGGTAAAATGCTAGTCACATAGCCGCCCGATACATCAATTATTTGTTGTAAATTACTTTGCAGTTCTGGCAATTTTTCCGCAATAGCCTGATTTTTACGAGCTGTTTCTTCATCTATACTACTTTTCTGTGCTGCCGCTTGACTTTCCTCTAATGCTCTTTGTGTGCTGGGTTCTTGTATTTCAGCATTTATTTTCTCTTTATATTCAGAACTGTCTAATTGCAATTTGTACTCTTTTTTATTTCCTTTCATGTCTGTTGCGACAAGTATGGCATCGTTAATAGGGTCGTTTAAATGTATACTTTCAGAGAAGCTATCATCTTCGTTCCGAGTAATGGTTATTGGACTATTATTGATTGTAATTGTTGTTCCCTTTGGAGCTTTCCCTTCGATAATAAAATCTCCGTTTTCAGTGACTACTAAATCTTTAGATTTTAAAGTTAGTATTTCGCTTTCCTTTTCTTTACCACACCCAGATAATCCAACAATAAATATCAATGCTATAATGATCCCAACAATTTTTTTCAAAATTTCCCCTTCTTTCAATAAAATGATACATTTCAGATGTATTGTATCATTTAAAGCCTATTACTTTAAGACAATATTTTTATAATGAAACGAGTCGGGATTAATTCGGGATATTTAAATTATTCATTAGTAAAACCGCATAGTTAAAGGGTATAAGCCTCTATGCGATGTTCGTTAAATAATAGAAGAAAGGCCAACGAATTTTTTCGTTGGCCTTTTTGAGCAGCAAAAAAGCCAAGCTCTCGACTGCCTGGCTCTTAGAATATCGGAAGGATTAGTTCATTCGAATTTTATATTACTTTTATGATACATGCAAAGTATTACATGAATTTCTTGACTATAAACATAAATATTTGTTTTTACTACGTTTTCACTTTTATTCAGTTTTAAAGAAACTTTTCTAACTTACGTATCTTTTTACTTGTGTGTTTGATGTACTACTCAACCTGTGATACGCATTCACTATTTATAAGGAAATACTTCACACGCATACTATTAACAACTTTTAGGTGAATCTTGTATTACTAACAATTTTTATTGTTTACTTTTTTCTACTTTCTTATCGAGAAATCCTTCGAATGATCTAAGTTCCTCCTTCCTTGTATCTATAATATAGCACAACTCAGTAGTTTTTGGAAGCGATTACACTTGGTTATTTTGAATGTTTCTTTTTGTTACTTTTTGACGAAAGGACAAGGTGTATACTTTGAGTTCTGTGTCTTTTCTGTGTTATAGTAAATATATAAAGAGGTTTTTTATAACGCAAGGAGGAATAGGATGGAACCCTACAAAGAGACGGTTGATGCCGTGATCAGTGAATATCAAGCTGATTTAGATAATGGACTGACAGAGAATAGTGTTGAAGAAAAAATAAAAAATAACGGAAAAAATAAATTTGAAGAAGCGCCGAAGGAATCATTGGCGAAAAAGTTTTTCCATAGTCTGACGGATTTCACTACGATTATATTATTGGTGGCAGCAGTGATATCGCTGTACACCGCGATTGCTACTGATCATGGCGACTATTTTGAAAGCTTTTTGATCATTGCGATTGTCGTGATCAACTCAGTTTTAGCAATTGTTCAAGAAGGCAATGCAGAAAAGGCACTGTCGGCATTACAGGACATGAACAAACAAACGGCCACTGTTATACGTGACGGCAAGCAGCAGGAGATTGACGCTGAAGAATTAGTACCAGGAGATACATTATTACTGGAATCCGGTTCGATGATTACTGCTGACGCTCGTATTGCAGAAGCATCACAGCTGCGAGTGGAAGAATCAGCATTGACAGGTGAAAGCGAACCAGTCATGAAAGACTCGGAATATTTGGGAGAAGCAGATGATGCGTTGGGCGATCGTTTGAATATGCTTTATAAAGGTTCGACTGTAGTCAATGGCCGCGGTAAAGCGATTATTACTGCAACGGGCATGGAAACCGAAATGGGAAAGATTGCCGGACTCTTAAATAGCGATGAAAATCAAAAAACACCTCTGCAAAAACGATTAAATCAATTAGGCAAACGAATCAGTTTGATCGCTTTGGCAGCTGCGGCTTTTGTGTTTTTCATCGGAGAGATGCAAGGTGAACCAATGTTGGATATGTTCATCACGGCGATTTCTTTAGCAGTAGCCGCTGTTCCGGAAACATTGACCGTTATTGTGACACTGACTTTGGCATTTGGCGTCCAGAAGATGGCGCAGAAAAATGCGATTATTCGTCGATTGCCTGCGGTGGAAACACTTGGTTCAGCCAATGTCATTTGTTCAGATAAAACTGGTACCTTGACACAAAATAAAATGCGGGTTCGTCGAGTATGGACGCATGGCGATTCTGTCGTAGATACTGAAGAAGGTATGACGGAAGAGGCAATGGAAGTCTTAAGTATTGCGGCTTTGTGTACCGATGTTGTAGTAGAAAATGATGACAATGAATTGGAAATCAAAGGAAATCCGACAGAAGCTGCGATTGTTCGTGCAGTAGAAGAAAATTACCATACGAAAGCTGAATTGGAAGAAAAATATCCGCGAATTGGAGAAATACCTTTCGACTCTGAGCGAAAGATGATGACGACAGTACATAAGCGCGGGAAAAAATTTATTTCTATCACTAAAGGTGCTTTCGATGTTTTACTACCAAAATTTCATTATGGCGATGTAGATCAGGCTGCGATTGTTAATGACCGCTTTGGGAAAAAAGCCTTGCGGGTTATTGCTGTGGGCTATGCGATCCATGAAGAAGAGCCGAAAGAAATTACCTCGGAAGCGTTGGAAAAGAATCTGCGTTTGATGGGTCTGATCGGAATGATCGATCCGCCGCGTCCAGAATCAAAAGCCGCGATTGCGCGTGCTAAAAAAGCAGGGATCAAAACAGTCATGATCACAGGAGACCATGTTGTAACTGCTGGAGCGATCGCCAAAGAACTTGGCATTATGAAGAGTCGTAAAGAAGCGATTTCTGGGGCTCAACTGCAAAAAATGACCGATGAAGAGTTAGACGGCCGAGTGAAGAACTTGTCTGTTTATGCACGAGTGACGCCGGAAGATAAGATCCGAATCGTTAAATCTTGGCAACGAACAGGTGCGGTTGTAGCGATGACCGGTGATGGCGTAAATGATGCGCCGGCTTTGAAAGCTAGTGATGTAGGGTGTGCAATGGGGATTACCGGAACGGACGTGGCCAAAGGTGCGGCCGATATGGTATTGACCGATGACAATTTTGCGACGATCGTTGATGCGGTAGCTCGCGGACGGTCAGTTTATCAAGGAATCCGTAAAGCAATCAATTTCTTGTTGAGCTGTAATATCTCTGAGATCTTTATCGTAGTCATTGCGATGCTGCTTGGTTGGGGGGCACCGTTTACAGCTGTTCAATTGTTGTTTGTTAACGTAGTAGCCGATGGATTGCCAGGCTTTGCTTTAGGTAGAGAACCGGCAGAAGCTGGAATCATGGATGAAAAACCGATTCCTCGTGATGAGGGAATCTTTGCTCGCGGGTTATGGCAGAAGATCGGTCTAAATGCTGCGATCTTTACGGTTGTGACTTTGATTGGTTTTTACATTGGGGCATTTGTTGAGCATGTCAGCTACTTTACACCACCAAGCTTAGAAGTTGGTCAAACAGTGGCATTTCTAGTGTTGGCGTTCTCGTCGATCTTGCATGTCTTTAATGTACGCAGCAGCAAATCGATCTTCAAAATCGATTTGGCAACGAACAAATCATTGGCACAAATGGCTTGGTTAGCGCTTGGGATCACAACAGCGATTGCTTTGATTCCGCAAACTCAGGAACTGTTCTATCTTGTTCCGATCAGCATGAATCATTGGGTAATTGCGATCTTGCTATCCATAGTTCCGATTGTTGTGACTGAATTGATCAAGTTCCATAAAGCACCCGAAGTAGATCCGGAAAATATTTAAACTAAAAAACCTTCGATGACGAAAATCATCGAAGGTTTTTTTGCAGTGATGACCACTGCTTAGGAGTAAAACGATCCTGCCGTATTACGCTTTGTAATCGTAAGCTGTCACGATAATTCCTTTCAATTCGCTGATCAATGGTTCTTTTGGATTGGCAGTTGTACATTGATCTTCATAAGCCAATTCAGCCATCCGATCTACCGTTGAATCCAAGGTTTCTTGCGTCACGCCTTGTGCTTTCAAGCTCATGTCGATACCGACCTTCAAGCCCAGTTCATAAACTTCTGTAATTAATGCTTCCACTAATTCTTCTGTTGTTTTTCCTTTCAAGCCTAAGAATTTCGCGATATCTGCGTAATCAGTGTCTGCACGGAAGTAGTCATATTTAGGGAACATCGCATGTTTTTGCGGATCTTTGGCATTGTAACGGATGATATGAGGCAATAGAATTGCGTTCGTACGTCCGTGAGGAATGCCGTATTCTCCACCAATTTTATGTGCGATTGAGTGACAAATTCCCAAGAAGGCATTAGCGAATGCCATGCCAGCCATTGCTGAGGCGTTATGCATTTTTTCGCGAGCAGTCTCATCGCCAGTCTTAACCGATTCTTCAAGGTAATCGAAGACGATCTTGATGGCTTGTAAGCTTAAGCCGCGTGTATAATCTGATGCCATTACTGAAACGTATGACTCGATTGCGTGAGTCAACACATCCATCCCTGTATCCGCCGCGATTGATTTAGGCAAAGTTAAGACAAATTGTGGATCAATGATCGCCACGTTTGGCGTTAAGGCATAATCCGCCAATGGGTATTTCACATGGGTTTCGCTATCTGTAATAACCGCAAACGGTGTTACTTCGGCACCTGTACCAGAAGTTGTCGGAATACAAACTAATTGTGTTTTTTCTGGAGGTGCAATACCATAAGTCCGTTTACGAATATCCAAGAATTTTTGTTTCGCGCCGAAGAATGACGTATCTGGGTGTTCAAAGAACATCCACATGCCTTTCGCCGCATCCATCGCAGAACCACCACCAAGCGCGATGATCGTGTCAGGTTGGAAGTTTACGATCATTTCTAACCCTTTGTATACAGTATTCGTAGAAGGATTTGGTTCAACATCAGAGAAGACTTCTACTTTCACATCATTTTTACGTCTGCCGAGGGCTTCCCGTACGATGTCAGCATAACCAAATTGAACCATACCTGGATCACAAACAAGCATGACACGTTCCACATTTTCCATTTGAGCCAGATACAATAGAGAGTTCTTTTCAAAGTAGATCTTTGGTGGAAGTTTAAACCATTGCATGTTTTTTCTCCGTTTCGCTACAGTTTTGATATTGATCAAGTCAAGAGCAGAGACGTTATGAGAGACTGAGTTCTTCCCATAAGAGCCGCAGCCCAACGTTAGTGATGGAATCAATTCATTGTAGATATCACCGATGCCGCCTTCAGAAGATGGTGAGTTGACCAATATCCGACATGCTTTCATACGCAAACTGAAATCTAATTCAACATCGGGATCTTCTGTATGGATTACTGCTGTATGACCGAGTCCGCCTAACTCCAGCATCCCTTCAGATAAATCAAGACCATGCTCGGTATTATTCGATTTGATCATTGCTAGAACAGGTGATAATTTTTCACGAGAAAGCGGATAATCCGGGCCGACTCCGTCTAACTCCGCAATCAGCATCTTGGTGCCTTCTGGAACTCCGATACCTGCTAAGTCAGCAATTGCTTTAGCGGAGAAGCCGACGATTTTAGGATTAACTGCATACTTTCCTTCGTTCATGACAACAGCTTCTAATTGACGCAATTCACTTTTCTTAACGAAGTAAACCTGATGTGCTTGGAATTCTTTTTTCACATCTTCATAGATTTCTTTGTCAACGATGACCGCTTGTTCAGAAGCACAAATCATTCCGCTGTCAAAGGTTTTTGATACAAGTAAATCATTGACCGCGCGTTTGATATTAGCGGTTTTCTCGATATAAGATGGCACGTTCCCTGGTCCTACACCTAAAGCGGGCTTCCCGGTCGAGTAAGCCGATTTGACCATTGCGCCGCCTCCGGTTGCTAAGACAATCGCAATGCCGGGATGATTCATTAATCCTTGGGTTGCATCAAGTGAAGGTGTTTCAATCCATTGAATACAATTTTCAGGAGCCCCCGCCGCAACAGCCGCGTCACGCACGATTCGAGCTGCCTCTGCCGAACATTTTTGTGCGCTTGGATGGAAAGCGAAGACAATCGGATTACGAGTCTTAATCGCAATCAGCGATTTGAATACAGTTGTTGACGTTGGATTAGTAGTCGGTGTTACACCGCAAATAACCCCCACAGGCTCAGCTATCTGGACAAGGTGCTTTTGTTTGTCCTCGTAGATCACCCCGGCGGTCTTATCGTGTTTGATATTGTTCCAGATGTATTCGGAAGCATACATATTTTTGATTGCTTTGTCCTCAACAACCCCACGACCCGTTTCATCTACTGCCATTTTTGCCAACAACATGTGTTTGTCCAGTGCTGCCATCGCCATTTCGTGAACGATATGGTCCACTTTTTCTTGATCAAAGCTAGATAAAACCTTTAATGCGTCGTTTCCTTTCGTTGCTAGGTCATTGACCATAGCCTCAACATCGATTGGTTCCTTCTTCTTCTCTGCCGCTTTAACCATTTCTTACCTCCTAATATTTTTTTACACATCCATCATAATTGGTATAGCTCTAAATGTAAACGCTTCCTCTAATTAAATATTCATTTCACAATAAGGGAATGTAAATATTATAAAATTAGAATAATATTAAAATAATTCCAGTTAAATAATTTGGTATAGGCTAAAAACGATCGTGAGGGGATTTTCGATTGCCAATAATCTGTTTAAATATTATCGAAAGAGCGGAATGTGCTATTTTGTTTTATTTGAATAAAATTAAAAAAACAAACTTTGTACTATTATGAACAATACTGTTTTTCTTCCTATAGGAAGTCTTAAGCTGCTCACGGAAAGTTGCAAAAGCAGGTTAAAACCAGTATTATGATACAAGTTGCAAACACATACATATAGAAGAAAGTAGGAAATTAAATGACTGAACCTGCCATTTCTTATCGTTTAATAAAGAAAGAAAAACATACAGGGGCGCGTCTTGGAGAAATCATCACGCCTCATGGAACATTTCCAACACCAATGTTCATGCCCGTAGGCACGCTGGCTACCGTAAAAACAATGTCTCCTGAGGATTTAAAAGAGATGGGAGCCGGTATCATCTTAAGTAACACGTACCATCTTTGGTTGCGTCCTGGCGAAGATTTAGTTGCTGAAGCAGGCGGACTGCACAAATTTATGAATTGGGATCAACCGATCTTAACGGATTCTGGCGGTTTCCAAGTTTTCTCATTAGCTGATATGCGTAATATCGTTGAAGAAGGCGTTCATTTTAAAAATCACTTGAATGGATCAAAAATGTTCTTGTCACCAGAAAAAGCGATCGACATTCAAAACAAATTAGGCTCAGATATCATGATGAGCTTTGATGAATGCCCGCCATTTGACGAAAGCTACGATTATGTCAAAAAATCGGTAGAACGTACCTCACGTTGGGCTGAACGCGGCCTGAATGCTCACGCCAATCCAGCAACACAAGGATTATTTGGAATTATTCAAGGTGCCGGTTTTGAGGATCTGCGTCGCCAAAGCGCGAAGGATCTAGTAAGCATGGATTTCCCTGGTTACTCTATCGGCGGCCTCTCTGTTGGTGAACCAAAAGAAGAAATGAATCGTGTATTGGAATTTACTACTCCGTTGATTCCAGAAAACAAACCTCGCTACTTGATGGGCGTCGGTGCGGCGGATTCGTTGATTGACGGTGTTATTCGCGGTGTTGATATGTTCGACTGTGTATTGCCGACACGTATCGCTCGTAATGGGACATGTATGACATCTGCTGGACGCTTGGTTGTTAAAAACGCGAAGTATGCTCATGACTTCCGTCCTTTGGATGAAAAGTGTGACTGCTATACTTGTCGTAATTATACTCGGGCGTATATTCGTCACTTGATCCATTGTGATGAAACCTTTGGTATTCGTTTGACCTCTTATCATAATCTGTATTTCTTGATCAACTTGATGAAGCAAGTGCGTCAAGCGATTATGGATGATAATTTATTAGAATTCCGCCAAGCATTCTTTGAAGAATACGGCTTTAACAAGCAAAACGCAAAAAGTTTTTAAAGGATAGATAAAAACTCTAGTGAAAGATTGAAAACTTTGTTACAGTTAAAAGTGGAATTACTAAGATTGCGAGGGGAAATTTAAAAATGGGAAACTTTTCAATGATTATCTTACTTGTGTTGATGCTGGGAATGTTCTTCATGATGAACCGTTCTCAAAAGAAACAACAGCAAGAACGTCAAGGTGTATTAGATGCAATGAAAGTTGGCGACAGTGTTGTAACGATTGGCGGCTTGCATGGTGTGATTTCTGAAATCAACAGCGGCGACAAGACAGTTACTTTGGACTGTGAAGGAATCTACCTAGTATTCGATCGTTCTTCAATCAGAACGGTTCAATCAGGTGTACGTCCTGCTGCAGCGCCTGTTGAAACAAAAGTTGTTGAACCAGAAACAACAGAGCCAGTTGAAACCGTTGTTGAAGAAACACCTGAAGATAAAACCGAAGATAAGTAGGAATTATTTCTTACATTAATATTTTCTGCTGGGAAGCGCGTATTTTTATACGCGCTTTTTTTTGCGTTGTATCAAAAAAACCAGATTACTTACTAAGACTAAAAATTAAGAAAGATAAGATTTGAAAAACAGCTCAGTTACCCCTCATTTTTTGAGAAAATAAGGAAAAGCGATGTGTTAGACAGAAATTCATGAAAGACTGTTCATCGGAACAATGAATTTCAGGATAAATATTCTATTTTTGACTAGGAGAGAGGGAATTTATGGGAGGGGAAAAGAATGAGGAAAAGTATTTTGTCTGTTCTGGTGTTGATTTTACTGCTAGGGTCCTATGTGGTGACTATGGGAACGATATGTCCGATAGTCTCGACCGCTGCAAACGATATTTCAGATAAAATCAGTCTTATTGATCTGAAGCTGGTAAAAGATACTGGCGGCGAAGTTTCGGAAGAAAACAAGATCCATGTGGATGATATCGTTCAAATGAATTACACAGTAAAAATCAATCAAGAGAAAAATGATGAGATTAGATCGGGAGATACCTTTACTGTTTCTTTGCCAGATGATCACTATTTTAGCAGCCACGAAAACCCGCCATCACTCCAACTAAAAGATGGGACGACGAATGAAATCTTTGGACTGGGCTCATTAAGTAAAAATTATTTTACCGTGACACTAAATAAACAGGCTACCAGTCAGACAATGCTGAACAATCTGAAATTAACGGTCAAGCTGAAAGCGATAAAGGCAGGTAATAAAATCAATCCAGGCGGAAATGACTCTCTCAATAGTTCAACATTAGAAATTGTTGAATTACGGACTCCAATCGATGATTTGATTCAGGTGGTAACCAAAGTAGAAGGGGTTGGAGCTCTAAAGGATTTTAAAAACTTTGAATATGTACTTGTAGACAAGAGCGAATCAATGAATCCTATCGCCTATGGAATTACAGAAAGGAAGCTGAGTCAAAAGAATGATCCAGTCAATGTAGTTTTTTACAAAAATAAAACAGCTCAAGGAGAGTATCTAGATAGAATTGACGGAAATACGGGGGCGATGGGGTGGTCTTCGCTGTTAAAAGATAATCACAGCTATTTGATTCGGGAAATAACCAATCCAAGTTATTCAACGGTGATTACAGGAGGAGCGGGAGAAGGAGATCAGTACGAATACCAAACTGAAAACACTCAAACAGCCCGCTTTTTGATTTTGAATCGACCGACAGTGAAAGAACAGTTTTCAAATGATTTTGTGGCTGTCTCTGCACTGGCGATTCCTCAAATGAGAAAAGAACCCCAAGAGAAACCTGCTGCAAAACAAAAAGCTAAAGAAAATGCAATGAAGTATCAGGCAGCACCAGCATCATCTTCTTCCACCTCTGAAGAAGAGATGAAAGATGAGAAAGGAATTACTTTAACCAAAATAGATTCATCGACAGGCGATAAACTTCAAGGAGCCAAGTTCGAATTGAAAAATGCAGAAGGAGAGGAGTTGTATCTTCGAAAAGAACTAATTACCGATGAAAATGGAAAGCTTCATATTAACCCACTGCCTGCAGGTAACTACTCTTTGGTAGAAGTAGGGGCTCCAGAAGGCTATCAACTTGATAGTGATCCACTAGAATTTACTTTTGATAAAGAGGATCAATTCTTGGCACTGACTAAGGAAAATACAAAGGAAGGAAAAGCTGCTCCTGTGAAAAAAGTATTCCCTAAAGAAACGGAAACTAGCCAAAAAGCAAGCAGCGAACAAACAAATGAATCACCTTCAAATTCAACAAAGAAACAGTATCCGCAGACTGGTATGGCGGAAAATAAGTTTCTTTTACTGCTCGGCGGCGGATTACTCGCTGTAGTATGGATCTTTCTCAAAAAAAATAGTTAAAAACGAAACTGGTTAGCAGAGAACGGCTAATCAGTTTTTCATATTTATCTTTTTTGAATCAGATAGAAATCTGTCTGGCAAAAAAACATTGTGAAAAAAGTTCTTTAAGAGTCTCTAAATTTTTTTAATCTCTCAAAAAAACAAATGTTCCTTACTCATTGTTTTAATGGCATTTGTTAATAAAAAATATTAGTGTGAAAAATATCACAAAAACTGTTTACAAACAGGAATCAGTGTTGTATGATATCTATGTGAAAAGTAACACAAAAATTTTTAGGAGGATACACATGGCTAAAGCGATTGAAAAGGAAAAAAACACGGTTAGTGTTGAGCAAGTGATTGACGAACTAGCGACAAAAGCAAATGTTGCTCTGAAAGAAATGGAAGATTTCGATCAAGAAAAAGTTGACCATATCGTTCACGAAATGGCAATGGCTGCACTAGACAAGCACATGATGTTGGCAAAAATGGCGGTTGAAGAAACTGGCCGCGGAGTTGTTGAAGATAAAGCCATCAAAAACATGTATGCATCAGAATATATCTGGAACAGCATTAAACATGATAAAACAGTTGGTGTAATCGGCGAAGACAAACAAAAAGGCTTAATTGAAGTTGCCGGACCTGTCGGAGTTGTTTGTGGGGTAACGCCTACGACAAACCCAACTTCTACTACAATATTTAAATCAATGATCGCATTAAAAACAGGGAATCCAATTGTATTTGCATTCCACCCAAGTGCTCAAAAATGTTCGGCTGAAGCTGCACGTATCGTTCGTGATGCTGCAATCGCAGCGGGCGCTCCTGAAAACTGTATCCAATGGATCGAAAAGCCATCGATTGACGCAACATCAATGTTAATGAACCACCCTGGCGTAGCAATCGTTCTTGCGACTGGCGGACCAGGCATGGTTAAATCAGCATACTCTACTGGTAAACCAGCTTTAGGTGTAGGTGCTGGTAACGTTCCTTCATATATTGAAAAAACTGCGAAAATCAAACGTGCAGTAAATGACTTGATCGTATCAAAATCATTTGATAATGGTATGATCTGTGCTTCTGAACAAGCGGTCATCGTTGACAAAGAAGTCTACGAAGAAGTGAAAGCTGAATTCCAAGCGCATCAAGTATACGTAGTGAAAAAAGCAGAATTAAAGAGATTAGAAGACGCTGTAATGAATGAAGGCAAATATGCAGTTAACCCTGCAATCGTTGGTCATTCAGCTGAAGATATCGCACAACGTGCAGGTATCAAAGTTCCTGCAGGCACAAAAATTCTGATTGCAGAATTAGACGGTGTAGGCGCTGATTATCCATTATCACGTGAAAAACTTTCTCCAGTTTTAGCAATGATCAAAGCAAACGATCATGTACATGGATTCGATCTTTGCCAAGGAATGCTTGAATTAGGCGGATTGGGACATACAGCGGTTATCCATACTGAAGACGAAGACTTGCAAGTGAAATTTGGTTTGCGTATGAAAGCTTGCCGTATCTTAGTAAATTCACCATCTGCTGAAGGCGGTATCGGTGATATCTACAATGAAATGATCCCATCATTGACTCTTGGTTGTGGTTCATACGGTAAGAACTCTGTATCTAAGAACGTATCTGCTATTAACTTAATCAATGTTAAAACTATAGCGAAACGGAGAAATAATATGCAATGGTTTAAATTACCGTCAAAAATCTACTTCGAAAAGAACTCTCTATTGTATTTGACACAAATGGAAAACGTTGAACGTGTTATGTTAGTTTGTGACCCTGGTATGGTTCAATTCGGTTACGCTGACATCGTTCGCGAAGTTCTTGGACGTCGCAAAAATGACGTGAAAATCGAAGTCTTCTCTGATGTTGAACCTAACCCTTCAACAAACACTGTTTATAAAGGCTTAGAAGTATTCAACGACTTCCAACCTGATACAGTAATCGCTCTTGGTGGTGGTTCTGCAATGGATGCGGCGAAAGGTATGTGGATGTTCTTTGAACACCCAGACACTTCATTCTTCGGCGCGAAACAAAAATTCTTGGATATCCGTAAACGGACGTACAATATCGGCAAACCTGAAAAAACTCAGTTCGTATGTATCCCAACAACTTCTGGTACTGGTTCTGAAGTAACACCATTTGCCGTTATTACAGATAGTGAAACACATGTGAAATACCCATTAGCAGACTACGCATTGACTCCAGATGTAGCGATCGTGGACCCTCAATTTGTAATGACAGTACCTGCTTCAGTTACTGCTGATACTGGTATGGACGTATTGACTCACGCAATCGAGTCTTATGTATCTGTTATGGCTTCTGACTATACACGTGGTTTAAGTTTACAAGCGATCAAGATCGTCTTTGAAAACCTTGATAAATCAGTGAAAACGGCAGATCCAGAAGCGCGTGAAAAAATGCATAACGCCTCAGCAATGGCTGGTATGGCATTTGCTAATGCCTTCTTGGGAATTTGTCACTCAATCGCACATAAAATTGGTGGAGAATACGGTATTCCTCACGGACGTACGAATGCAATTCTATTGCCTCATATTATCCGTTACAATGCCAAAGATCCGCAAAAACATGCGATGTTCCCTAAATATGACTACTTCCGTGCAGACACTGACTATGCAGATATTGCGAAGTTCTTAGGACTTAAAGGCAATACAACAGCAGAATTAGTTGAAGCGTTGATCGAAGCGGTTTACAACTTAGGAACAGAAGTTGGGATTGACATGAACTTGAAAGCGCAAGGCGTGACTCAAGAAACGTTGAATACAACAGTTGATCGTATGTCAGAATTGGCTTATGAAGATCAATGTACAACAGCAAATCCTAAAGAACCATTGATCAGTGAGTTGAAAGAAATCATCGTAACAGCTTACGATTACAAAGCATAGAGCTTAGCAAGGGCCCTCAATATGAGGGCTCTTTTTTTTGATAAATCGGAAGAAAGGCAAACACGATGCAATTTTTTTACGTAAAAATCTAATGGTATAAGAACAAGTTATCAAAGCCTAAAATTGATATTCAGCGGCTAGTTATAAAAAAATTTTCATATTTTTTAGAAAAAAATAATTCTGATTTTTTTTATTTAAAATGTTCAGTTTTTTTAGACAAAATGAATCTCTTTGATTGTTATAGCCTGTGAAAAACGATAGACTAGGATTAGGATGAGAAGAAAGGTTCGAGGGCATGGAGAAACTGAAACGTGAGTTAGAAGAATTAGGAAACTTAAATGCGCGACTAGGTGCATTAATTGATTATTTAGTAAATGAAAAAAAATTGATGGCCAGTAAAGCCAATCATATCTTTATGCTAGACATGCAAGATTATGTCGCTGCGATGAATCAATTTGCTCCTTCAGAGTCGAAAATTTCTGTGACACCTCCTGAAATCAAACAAATCAATCATCTGCTGACACAACAATACGAATTGTTAAAGCTTGTCGAAAGAGATTACACTCGTCTCGAAGCTTCTGGAAAATTACCAGAGGATCTGACGTTTGATGAGAGTAAGAAGAAATATTTTAGACGTTTGAAAATTATTAATCAATTATTACTGCAAGACAATATCTTTTTTCAGTCAATGCTGGATGCCAAAAAAATTAGTGGAAACATCCGGATTGGTGAAAAGAAAAGTTGGCTTCAGCGAATATTTAGAAGGTAAAGAAACTCATTTGTGGGTTTCTTTTTTTGTGTGCCAAACTATTCACAGATAAAGAAGTTCCTAATAGAATTGTAAAGCTCCTTTTAAAATGATAGGATGAATTTAAAATACATCAGATGAATTTTAAAAGGAGGTTTTTATGAAAAATAAAAAAATGGTTCTTGTAGTATTTATTGTGGCGCTGAATCTGCGATTGGGGATTTCTTCGATACCGCCCTTGATCGGATTGATCAAACAAGATTTGCAGCTGAACAATTTTCAAGTGAGTTTGCTAACGAGTATTCCGGTAATTTGTATGGGGGTCATGGCCTTTGGCGTTAAACGGATGCAGCAGCAAATAGGCCGTGACCGCAGTATCCTGTTCTGTTTGTTTATTTTAGCCATGGGTACGGCGAGTCGGATTATTTTCTCTAATTATCTAAGCTTAGTTATTTCAGCAGTCGTGATCGGATTCGCTATCGCAATTATTGGGCCTTTACTTTCAAGTTTGATCAAGGAATATTTTCCGCGGCAAACGGGTTTGCTGATCGGTGTCTATTCCATCAGTATGGGTGTTGGTTCGGCCGCTGCATCGAGATTCAGTCTTTCTTTGGCCGATTATTCATGGCCCTTTGCATTGGGGATTTGGAGTGTGTTAGCGATAGTTGCGGGTGTTGTTTGGTCTTTTGTCATGGGAAAGAAGACGATCCAGTCGTCAGCTTCTATTACTTCGAGCGGGTTCCCGCTAAAAAAACTGCAAGCGTGGAAGATGGTTCTATTCTTTGGATTACAATCAGGAATGTTTTACGGCGTGAGTACTTGGCTAGTGGAGCTGCTTGTTCAAAAAGGTTTTTCTCGCGGCGAAGCCAGTCAGTATTTGACTATTTTTGTAATCGTTCAAATGATTTTCAGCTTTGTTATTCCAGTCTTAATGGACCATTGGGGAAATACGCGGCGTTGGATTTTGATTTGCGGAGGTCTGATATTGTTAGGAGTTGGCTGCCTATTAACGAATACTCTTTTCTTATTGATCAGCGGAATCGTTCTGATTGGTTTTGGTTTGGGCGGCTATTTTCCAATCGCTATGCTGCTGCCATTACAAGCAAGTGTAGATCCGTTAGAGGCTAGTTTATGGACTGGAATGGTACAATCTTTCGGGTACATTGTCGGTGGCTTGATCCCAATTCTTTTAGGAATAGCAGTTGATATTTTTAGATCTTTCAATGTCTTTTTATATGTTATGATTATTTTGTGTAGCGGGATCTTGCTGCTGACAATACAAGGAAGAGGCTATGAAAATGACGAAAAATCGCAATCTGGTGAATGAGACGATTCAGCAAGTAGAAAATTATATTCAGCAAAACGAATTGATGATCGGGGATAAATTACCGATTGAAAAAGAATTGGCCGAAATTTTCGGAGTGGGTCGTTCGACTTTACGAGAAGCGGTAAAGATTTTAGTCTATAGCAATGTTTTAGAAGTGAAGCAGGGCTCAGGTACATTTGTCAAAAATGGCAGTATTGGAGAATTTTCAACGACGGATCTTTTACGAGCACGTTCAATGATTGAGAGTCAGGCGATTGTTCTGGCAGCGATGTATCGAACAGATAAAGACATGCTGCGATTAAAGGAAGTGCTGTTTCAAAGGAATCGGTTATTAGAGGCCGGAAATTTTTCCGAATATATCGAGGCAGATTTGGCTTTTCATCAACAGATCGTGGCGATGAGCCAAAACCCATTCTTGATCAAATGGTACAATGAGCTGCTATCGGATATCAAACTGCATTTAAGCCAACAGGTCTTGCGGATGGAAGATTATCAAGACAATACAAGTTTGCATAATACAATTTATCGAGCGTTGCTTGAGGGGAAAGCTGAAGAAGCGCAAGCGATGGTTCAAAAGAATATCTTTACAGATGAAGAGGATGAGATCGGTTGATCTCATCCTCTTATTTGCTGGTTCAGATTTAGCTGCGTGTTGCTAATTTTTTATAATCAATTCCACGGGCCTGGCACCATTCTTTTGGTGCGCCGCTTAGAATGATTGGATTATGAATTAAATCAGCAGTCGTAGCTTTATCGGTCATTAAATACAATCGGCGAAGCTGTGTTTTCCAGTCCTCGATCATTTCGACTGTAGCATCGATTCCGTTACTGAGAAGGTGATCCAAAATAGTAGCAGAGATACCAACCGCTTTGGCGCCTAAGCAGAGAGCTTTGAAAATATCATAAGCATCCCGGATACCTCCAGAAGCTAAAAGTGTCAGCTCATCAACCTCTTGGGCTTCTAAAAGGGAGATCACCGTTGATTGTCCCCAATCGTCCAAGTAGTTCAGTTCCCGTTTTTTACGGCGGGCATTTTCGATTTGCGAAAAGCTTGTGCCGCCGCGACCGGAAACATCCACCGCCTTAACACCAAGTGATTGCAGCTGCTGAATGGTTTCTTTACTCATGCCAAAACCGACTTCTTTAATGATCACTGGAACAGGTAGTTGTTGAATAGTTGTTTGAATATTTTCAGGCCACTCATGGAAATCACGATCGCCTTCAGGCATGACCAGTTCTTGCGGCACATTCAAATGGATTTGCATACCATCTGCTTGAAGCAGGTCGACGATTCTTTTGGCGTCGTCGCTTGTTCTGCCGGCGCCCATATTTCCTAAGATCAACCCATTCGGATTTACTTCGCGGACAACAGTATAAGAGTCAGCTACAGCGGGATCTTTTAGGGCAGCACTGACTGAGCCCGTTGCCATCATTAAGTTGGTCTCGCGAGCGACGATCGCTAAATCGTGGTTGATCTGTTTGGTTTTTTCGCTGCCGCCAGTCATGGCGTTGATGTAAAAAGGCGTACTGAGTTTTAACCCCAGAATTTCTGTACTTAGATCGATGTCTTCTGGTCGTGCAGCAACCAAAGAAGAATGAACCAAACGAATGGCATCAAAATCATTCTCTTTTGGCTTCTGATGAAATGCGCGTGCCAGAGAAACGTGTTCATCTTTACGATTCATAGCGATCCTCCGTGAAGTGATAGACGTGCAAAGGCAAAGGAGTAATGCCCGCCTTTTCCCAAGAACTCATCAGAGGCAAGATTCCGGCACGTTTATCCACGATGACGATTCCGCAGTCGCCGCCGCCAGCACCAGAAGATTTTGCGGCACCGCCGTATTTCTCAGCGAGATCATTCAGACGTTTCAATTCCTCTGTTTCAATCGATACGTTGCTTAAACTAGTTAATTGATTTAACAAACTGCGATTTTTGCGAATCATTTTTTGAATCAGCGAGATATCATTCTGTTTAAAGCCTTGAATCATTTGGTTGACGCAATCTGTGCTGTCTTGTAAAAAATTCTCGTAGGATGTTTTCTTCTCATTGCGGGATTGATGAACCTGATCAACTAAATCAGAAGTCGACGCGGGACTGCCGGTCCAGCCAATTAATAAACGCAAATCTTCAGGAACTTGCAAAGGTTCGATTTGCAGGTTTGGCCAATCGCTTTCAATCAAAGTAGACATTTTCTCAGATTCTAATTTAGCTAGAACCCATTCGTGATCAAACGTGGAAAAAGCTAGCCAGCCGCCGTAACAGCTTGCCGCAATATCGCCGCAGGAGCCATTTCCTTGGACGTTCAAATGAGCTAAAGTTGCCAATTTAAACAGTTCAAGTTGTGAAAGCTGCAGATCGTAAAAAGCATTCAGGGCCTTGACGGTCGCCACAGTTACAGCGCCGCTAGAACCTAGGCCATATTTTCGGCCGTTGGAATTATCTAATTCGCTCGTTACTTTCAAATCAAAGAAAGCAAGTTTTTTTCCTTTTTCCTGTGCGAACTTTTCAGTAAAGTGAATCGCCGCTAAAATATAATGAAAAGGATTGTCGCGAATGTCTAAAACTAGTTCATTTTTGCGACGAGTCCAACGAACGGGCATGTCGCTATATTGAGCGGATTGGATGCTGCCGCTTTTTTTTGCGGGGCCGATAGAGACCGAAATAAATTGATCAATCGCCACGATGATCGCCGGATGTCCCGGTTCCACTACCGCGTATTCACCAGCAATATATAATTTACCTGGTGCAGTTACTTCGATCATTTACGCTTCCTCCTCTGACAAAATTTCAATTGCTGGACCTGTATGAGCAACAACGACTTGTTGCGCGTCAAACTGATCTCTTAGAGCATTTAATAAAGCTTCTTCATTTTTTCGTTCAACCAGAATTTTGACATTTGGACCTGCGTCCATCGTGAAATAGCAGGGCAAACCATCGTTTCTAATTTGGCGGACAAGATTCATCGCCTTCATACTTTCCGCAGACCAATAAGTAAAGGGCGGTGTAGCTGCTAAAGTTGTCCCATGCATTTTTAAAGCACTGGCTTCGGTCACTTCTCCAAGAGCAATGAAGTCTTTCTCGGCGATGGCCTTTCTTGCTTTAGTTAAATCGTGCGGTACAGTTTGCAGCCAGCCATCATAAAAAGCAGATGTTTCAACCGTTCGCTGCATTCCGTCACGACTGGAAATATCCTTTTGAGCGTCGTTGACCACGACGAAAATCATGCTAAGCTGATCTTCAAAACCGTCACTAGCAATTCCTACTGCATAAGAAGTTTCATCAGAAGTCCCTTTTTGCCATTCTGAAAAACCACCATAAATACTGCGGCAGGCAGAACCAGAGCCGCGACGCGCTAAACGTGATAGCTCTTCTGAAGAAAGATCCAATTTTAATGCTGCGCTGGCAGCACCTGCTAAAGCAGCCAAGCCGCTAGCAGAAGAAGCCAAGCCAGCAGCAGTCGGTACAAAATTTTGACTGCGAACCGTTGCATACAGCGTACAATCGGCTTTTTCGCGCGCTAAATCAAGAAAGCGACTCACTTTTAAGGTCGCTTTCGAATCTTGCAGTTGATTATCCAAATAGAATTGGTCTTCGGTCAGGTCTTTTGAAAAGAGTACTTGTGTTTCAGTATAAAAAGCATCCAATGTTAATGATAAGCTATTGTTCATTGGAATAATCAGTTCTTGGTTTTCTTTGCCCCAATATTTAATCAAGGCGATATTCGTATAAGCCCGAACTTTACCACTAAACATGTGCGTACACACCTAACCCTTCAATCCATGTATTTCGCGCGCCGGCATCTAATAAGATGCGTTGCAGCTGACGACCGCGTGTTTCATTTTCTGCTAAAGCGATCATGCATCCGCCACGGCCTCCGCCTGTTAATTTGGCGCCTAGCGCCTGATTTTCTAAGGCTGTTTCGATCAGGTGATCTAAGTGGCGGTTGCTGGTGCCTAATAGCCGCAATAAACTTTGCGCTTGATTCATGCAGTCGCCTAAAATTTGTGGGCGGTTTTGTAAAATCGCTTGTTGAGCTTGACCAGTCAGTTTGCCTAATGTCCGCATTTGTTTGCTGATTTCATAGGGCCGCAGCTCCATCAGTTTTGCAATATCTTTGACAGCCTTGCGTGTCTGACCTTTGACGCCAGTGTCGGCGACGACTAAAAAAGCATCCATATTTAATTGGAAGGGTTGGAAGCCGATTCCTTTTTGGTAAAGGATCGGTTCGGTGCCGCTGATCGTTGTGGCATCAATGCCGCTAGGATTGCCATGGGCAACTGCTTCGGCTTGGTTTACAAAATGCAGCACTTTTTCCTGTGTTGCTGGTTCTTCCATCCAGTCGAAGACGGCGCGTGTGATTGCAACGGCAACAGCCGCGCTAGAGCCCATTCCGCGTTCTGCTGGAATCGAGCTTTCAATTTTTAAATAAAATGGTTCTGGAATTTTAAAATGTTTCACTAAATACCAAAGTAAGACCGTAACATTTCGCATCGTAGTTGGAGCTTCTGAAAGCGGTCCGTGGAAGAAGCTGGATTCGATCCAGGATTCTAATTTATTTGCGCGAATCGTCGCTTGGATTCCTGTTCCTGAAAAAGGAAAGGCGATCGCTGGTTCCCCGTAGACAACCGAATGCTCTCCCATTAATATGATTTTCCCGCTGGCATAACCCGTGCCAATCGATTTCATTAAAAAAACCCCTATTTCGTTTTAGAGTAATTATTTTCCCCCAGAGAAAATAAAAGTGATTACCAACGCAGCTCACTACTGTCTAGTAGTGATTCTAAAGCAATTAATTTTTTAGCGAAAGCAATACGTTTTTTGTCTTCTACCTGAATAAACAGGGCCTGTTTTTTACTTAATAGCAGTTATCCTTTTAAGTCTCTTTCTCATTTTACTCAGAGAATGGGGACAAGTAAACGAAACGACTGAAAAGTTTTTGAAAATCAACGATTTTTTAAACATTCCTTAGAAGAAAAAATTGAATTATTTTAGAAGTATTTCGTTTGACGACACAAGATATTGGGGGTATATTAAATAAGTTGGAAAATCCGCACTATATTTTGTATGAAACGAGTTGGAGGTTTATGAGCGTGATCGTATTAGCAGGAACTATTGGAGCAGGAAAATCAAGTTTGACCGCGATGTTGTCAGAGCATTTAGGCAGTCAGGCTTTTTATGAGTCGATTGATGATAATGAGGTATTGCCGCTGTTTTACGCAGACCCAGAACAATATGCATTTTTATTACAGATTTATTTTTTAAACAAACGTTTTGACAGTATTAAAAAGGCGATGCAGGATGATAATAATGTCTTGGATCGTTCAATCTATGAGGATTCCTTATTATTCCATTTAAATGCTGATCTTGGTCGAGCAACCGAGACAGAAGTGAAAGTTTATGATGAGTTGTTGGCGAACATGATGCAAGAATTGCCATATGCTGCTCACAAAAAGCATCCTGATTTATTAGTACACATTCGTGTCTCATTTGAAACCATGATGGAACGGATTCAAAAACGTGGCCGAGAATATGAACAATTAGAATTTGATCCGACACTATATGATTACTATAAAGAATTGAACAGCCGTTACGATCAGTGGTATGAAGACTACAATGAGAGTCCTAAAATCCAAATCGACGGCGATCGTTTGAACTTTGTCGATGAAGCAGCCGCACGCGATGAAGTCATTCGAATGATCGATGAAAAAATCCTAGAAGTCCAAGGTGTTCCCGTAGAAGCGGAATAAGAAAAAGCTTTGCCAAAATCTGGCAAAGCTTTTTTTTGCGGACTATTTTGAGTGGTTCTGACTGATCACGCGATTGTGCTTGTTCAAACCTAGTGCGATACCCAGCAGTAACCCTAAACCAAGCATTAAAAAGAAGACGATACCAATCAATTCACCGCTATATAATATTTGTCCGAAGATCCCGATGATTGCGCCGATTACGATCCCGATGAACAAATTGCTGGCATAGCCTAAGCCGATGGATTCTTCAGTTTGCGGATCGATCGTTTGATAGTAAGCTTGGCGTTCTTGATTTCTGATTTCTTCGTCAGAGAGTGGCCGATCAGCTCTAAAAGTAGCCATTGCCTTATTCAAAGCGTCTTGTTCGCTTAAATTTTCTTCAGCCATTAGTTGAGTCATATACTCTTTGATGTAACCAGCGATTTCTTCCGTTTCTTCCTTCCGGTCGGGCTTTAAATTCTTTTTTGTCTTTTCTTGCAGTTCTTGTAATTTTAGAGCCATTCGTTCGGGATAGCTTAGCTGATCTTTACTCAAACTGGCTTTGACCATATTGTCTGCAAATTTTTGAATTTTATCATCGATTGATGTACTCATTTTATTCGTCTCCTTTATAAAAACCGTCCATTAAGTCTTTAATGAATTGCCATTCTTGTTTTTTATGCTGTAAGAAAGCCGCTCCCTTTTCGGTTAAGTGGTAATATTTACGCCGAGCTGCTTGTCCATCTTGCCAGTAGCTTACGACATAACCATTTTTTTCCAAGCGTTTGAATGCGACGTATAAGGTGCCTTCCTTCAATTCAAACGTTTCATTGCTCGATTTCTTTGCTTGACGAGCGATGTCATATCCGTAACTATCTGCTTTAGCCAAAATACTGAGAATAATCGGATCGATATATCCCCGCAAAACCTCTTTATCAATTTCCAAGCTAATACCTCCTTACATTTAATACCTCACTACACGAGTATAATAAGACGAGGTATTGATTAAGTCAACAAAAAGGTTTTTTGTCGGAATAGATTTACTGGCAAAACAGCCTGCAAGCAGAAATGAATACTGAATGAAAGTTTTTGTTATACTGAGAGTAGGATGAATTCGCACTAGGAGGTTTCTGATGGACAGTAGACAAACATTTAATCAAGAGATGTGTTCGTGGATCAATGTAGACAGCACCCAATCACATGAAATAAAAAAATTGAGAGCCAGCTATGCGATCAGCGATGAAATGCTGACGTATGCACTGGATGACAATGAACGGGCTCGGGTGGAGTATGATCCAATGGAGAAGGCACTGCTGTTGATTTTTAATGTGCCTAATCTGTTAAAAAAAGATAATCACTATGAAACCAGTCCGATGGCCTTCATCTTGAAGGATCATTACTTTTTTTCTTTTATCAATGAACGAACAGCGTATGTTGAAAACATTATCGAAAACATTTTGTCCAATGAGCCAAATCAAAGTACGGCGAGTTTGCTATTCCATACTTTATTTTTAATTTCCGACTATTATTTCCCATTAGTGGAGGAAGTGGATAGTCAACGGATTCACTTGAACAAAAAGCTGAGGGAAAAAACGACGAATAAAAATTTATTGGCTCTTTCCGACTTAGAGATCGGGTTGGTCTATTTAGTAACCGCGACCAAGCAGAATGCGGTGCTGTTAGAACAAATAAAAGCGCAATCGATTTTCTCAAGCTTTACGGATAAGGAAAAAGAAGAACTGGACGATGCCTTGATCGAGGCCAAGCAAGCGGTAGAGATGACGAAGCTTTCCAGCGAAGTGTTGGATCAGCTATCCGGTACCTATAATAATTTATTGAACAATAATTTGAATGATACGATGAAAATCTTAACGATCTGGTCATTACTATTAACAATCCCGACAATCGTGACTGGTTTCTTCGGCATGAATATGCCGCTGCCATTCACTCATTCCGAAATCGGCTGGATTATAACGTTAGTCATTAGTCTGGGTTTGTCCGTATGGTTGATCCTGATTTTATGGCGCAGAATCCGTTGAGGTAGTTCAGAAATATTTTTATTTTTTTTGGTGCTGTAATTAGGAACTTTCAGTTTCGGGTATTGGTAGATTAAGTGATAAATTATTTTGATTGACCATTTTAAACCAGTCTAGTGAGGTGTTTGCAACCTAACTAGGCTGATTTATTTTAGTTATTCACACAGATACTGTTTTTTGTTATTATTAATTGGTTCTTATAAATAACTTAAAGGAGTTTCAACGATGGACGAACAATCGAACAGAATTATCCCTGATGAGATAAAAGGCTGGAACTGGGGAGCATTTATGTACAATATTACTTGGGGGATCGGTAATAAAAGTTATTTGCCTTTATTGTGTCTCATTCCGCTATTTAATATTATTTGGATTTTTGTGTGTGGTTTTAAGGGGAATGAATGGGCATGGCAAAAAGGTGATTATGAAGATATCGATACTTTCTTGGCTGTACAAAAAACATGGAATCGCGCGGGATTAGTCGGCTTTATTCTTTTCATCCTTCTGATGGTTGTGTATTTTCTTTTCTTCGCAGCAATAATTACATCTATTATCACTAGTTATCATTCATACTATTAATATTAAATAAAGCACTATCCCGTTTTGACAGGGATAGTGCTTTATTAGTGAAGCGATGTAAAGTTGAATAATAATATTTAGAGAATAAACGTTTCAATAACCTCCGCTACGGCATGGTTTTCATGATCTGCCAAGGTTGTATGCTGCGCAGCATCTTTTACCGCAGGAACGGCATTTGCGACAGCGATGCCTAATTCGGCGGCATGAATCATTGCTAGATCATTCGTGTTGTCCCCGATAGCGATTGTTTCCTCCATAGGAATACTCAGGTGTTCGGCCAAAGTTTGTAATGCTACTCCTTTGCTGACACCTTTTGGATTGAACTCGATGTAGCGATTAGAAGAATAGCTGATTTCCAGCAGATCATGCAGATCCGCAGGCATGTCTTCTTCTAGCTTTTCTAAATAGCTGCGGTCCAAATTTTGGAACAAGGCTTTGTAGCAGACCTGATCTTTAAGAAACTGAATATCATCATCCAAACGTTTTTCGTGCGGGATTGTCGTTAAGTAGGCGTCTTCCTCAGGGTTGCTGTGATAGACATAGGTTTGGTCAAAAGTATAAAGATGGATCGCTACTTCATAGTTTGAGCCAAACTCGAATAAACGCGCTAGAATCTCAAAAGGCATTGGGAAATCTTTGATGATGGTGGGGCCATGATTCTCAACCACCACACCGCCGTTAAACCCGATCATGTAATGGTCGGCCTTATTAGCGACATCCAATTCTTCCAGCGTTTGTTTAATAGAATAAAATCCGCGTCCGGTTGCTGGTGCGAATACGACGCCTTCTGCTTCGGCCTTTTGTATCGTATCTTGCGTCTTATCTGATACATGTCGACCTTTGTCCAATAAAGTCTCATCCAAGTCGCAAGCAATTAATCGGTACATAGATGGTCCTCCTTCATTTTTCTTGTTCTCATTATAGCAAAAAACCGAGTAGGCTCACTCGGTTTTCTGAAGATACTAGTTAGTTTGAATGAAATTTTCGATTGTAAAACTCTAAACTGGTACTCATAAGCCATCCGGCTAGAAGACCTAATAGACTGCCAAGCACGATTCCTAAAAAACGAAATTGAATCAAGGAGTAGAGATATTGTTGCCGCACTAGCATTGAGAGCATCAATGCCATCGGGGTGGTAAAGAATTGAGCGATCGCGTAATTGCGCTTAACGAAATATTCAACCGTCACAAACAAAACGGTGATGATCAGCAGTGTCTCGAAAACCGATAACGGTAAATACAATAGAAAGGCCGCAATTGCCAGACCGATGATCGTACCGAAAATCCGTTGAACATTGCGATGAGCCATAGCCCGAAGATTGTCGGCTTGTAAAATGGAGGCACAAGAGACGACTAGCCAATACGGATTTTTCAGCTGCAAGCTCATACTCAAATAGACGGCAAAAAATAGAAAGCCACTGTATAGAAGGCTGTCGATTACTACGGCAGGATCGTCATCGATACGCGATTTCACTGTCTTTCTTGCTTCAATTGCTGGCAACGGCTTATTTTCTACAAAATGCAAAATGGTAGCTACTAGCAAGGAGAAAAGTACACCGATGAAAAAGTAACCGCTCATTACTGGAATTCTAGTCAAGGGTATTTTTGTACTGGCACCCATGGCTGTGACCATCACGATGAAAAAGGGACCTGGTTTAGCAATACCATATAGACGGAAGAAGAATCTTCCTAAAAAGCCGACAATCGCGACTACGATTGGGGCAGTCCAAGCGGCGTGGGTAGAAAGCATCCCAAGAAAATTTGCCACAGTCAAAAAACTGCCTACGATAGACAAGCGCATGATTAATTGTTTTAGCGGAAGTCTTTGATAATAGAGAAAGGTGAAAATACCTAAAGAGCCGAAGCTAGAAATGGCTAGCTGGTGGGTTAAGTAGCCGGTGAATAAAACACTGATCATACAAAGACCGGCACCGAGTAAACGAAACGGTGATTCCTTTGGTCTGTTGTAATGAATCAATTCTTTAAAAAAAGATTGTTCCATCCAATCACTTCCTTTTTCTAAGAACTCATTTTTCGAAAAACCTGAAAAATAATTCTGAATGAATCTGAGAGGGTCGTTGCAGAGCAAACAGACACCCTTTTCATATATAGGTTAGCATACAAACTAAAGAAAGTTCAATAGAAAGTTTCTGAAAACGACTAAAAATAGGTTTGAAGAGGTTGACATTCCTTAGAATAGCTTGTATACTATTAAAGTTGAGAAATGAAAGCAGAAGCACCCGCTTCTCGCCTTACGCGAACATCTCGCTGGGCTAGATAGTTAATGACTGATCTTTTGGATGAGTCATACTACGTGCGGGTTCGTAAAGAACTCGTTTTTTTATTCGCTTTTTTTCTCTCAAAAAATTTGGAGGTGAATGACCATAGCAAAGGATATGATGGTTAACGACGGCATTCGTGCTCATGAAGTGCGTTTGATCGGCCAAGATGGCGAACAACTAGGTGTGAAGTCGAAAGCAGAAGCATTAAGAATCGCTGAACAAGCAAATCTTGATGTTGTACTTGTAGCTCCAGGCGCAAAACCACCGGTAGCGCGTATTATGGATTACGGGAAATATCGTTTCGAAATGCAAAAGAAGAATCGTGAAGCTCGTAAAAAACAAAAAGTGATCAACATTAAAGAAGTTCGTTTAAGTCCGACAATCGATGTAAACGACTTTAATACAAAACTTCGGAACGCACGTAAATTCCTAGAAAAAGGGGACAAAGTGAAAGCTTCGATCCGTTTCAAGGGCCGTGCCATTACCCATAAAGAGATTGGTCAGAAAGTTCTTACTCGCTTGGCTGATGAAACAGAAGACATTGCGACAGTAGAACAAAAACCGAAGATGGACGGACGTAGCATGTTCTTAGTGCTTACGCCGAAAGAGAAAAAGGACTAACAATAATTTTGAGAATGCTCTTTAGCCTTAGTTGAAGAGTGTGCGAAATGAAAAGTAGGAGGAAATTTAGTCATGCCAAAACAAAAAACACATCGCGGTTTAGCAAAACGCGTAAAACGCACTGGTAACGGCGGTTTGAAACGTTTCCGCGCGTTCACAAGTCACCGCTTCCACGGAAAAACGAAAAAACAACGTCGTCAATTACGTAAAGCGTCTATGGTATCTAAGGGCGATTACAAACGTATCCGCCAACAATTGGCACGCATGAAATAATTGCGCAACCCGCTTTACAACTTAAAAAATTCAATGATCTATTTATTAGGAGGAATTAAACATGGCACGTGTTAAAGGTGGAACAGTAACTCGTAAGCGTCGTAAAAAGACATTAAAACTAGCTAAAGGTTACTACGGTTCTAAACACACTCTATTTAAAACAGCTAAAGAACAAGTAATGAATTCATACAACTACGCATATCGCGATCGTCGTCAAAAGAAACGCGACTTCCGCAAATTATGGATTGCACGTATCAACGCTGCAGCTCGTATGAACGGCTTGAGCTACTCAAAATTAATGCATGGTCTTAAAGTTGCCGGTATCGAAATCAACCGCAAAATGTTAGCTGATTTAGCAGTTAACGATGCAGCTGCGTTCACTTCACTAGCTGACCAAGCTAAAGATTCATTAGCTAAATAATGAATGTTCAACCTCACTTATTTAAGTGGGGTTTTTTGTTTGCCTTAATTGATCGCTAATCACGCAATACAAAATCGACCTATGACATAAATTTGAGTATTCACGTGGATCACGCCCGCTTAACTAATGGTTGACGAGGATGGTGATCAATCCCGTGAAGAACGGCGCGGGAACTTAGCGAATAAACTCACTCAAAGTCGTGTCACCTCCCATCCGGATTAGGAGGAATAACGACTAGATCAGGCTTTTCTACGCATATTTAGCTTGAGAAAGGTGGAATTTAGTTGTTTTTAGATTTATCGGACATCATTCAAGAAGGATCTTCTTTATTTTTTCCTCTCTTGCCCCAGAATCGGGCGAATCTTTGCCTAAGACTATCGCCGTTCTTTTCAAGCGATTGATTCGGCGGCTGTAGAATTTTGTCAGAGGTCATATCATTCACCTTTACTGCACTATTTATTGATTTCGAATCATTACTTGTTGTTTGCGGCAAGCGAGTTGGAATACTAGAAACCTTTAATGTCGGCAGTGAGACAGCAGGGAAACTTGCAGAACTATTTTTACACGTCAATGTAGTTAATTCATCGATTTTGGGTGTGCTTTTTGTTAATAAATCGGGATCAACTTTCGCATTTATCGATAATGCTTTTTTTTCTGTGGTCACTGTCTCAATTTTTATGGGCAAATCATCGCGCTGTTGTTTTTTCTCTATTTTAGGATCGTTTTTTACATCGAAAATTTCAGTCTCCTTAGTCGTCACGATCTTCGCGGTGACAATAGAATCAAATAGTTTTACGCCATCTTGTTCAAAAATATCTAAGTTCGTCAGTAATTCGCAAGCATCTTTGATTACAGGAGTCGGCAGATCGGCGTTCACGTCTTTATATGTCCAATTGTGTTCTTTTCCAAGACCATTTGTAAATGTCGCAACTAAATCGTGTTTGTCATTTATCATTTAGATTGTCCTCTCTTTAAGATTTTCTGGATAGGTAGGTTATTTCAAGGTTCGTTGGTTTCATCAGGACCGGCAAATGACAGTAAGGAGCGGAAGAGTGTCATAGCTTTCTGACCAAAATTTCTTACAGGAAAAACCTTCGCGGTTAATGCGCGCCACTCAGGTGCCATGAAGTAATCTTTGAAGTAATAGAAAAAACGTTTCATGGTACGAGTAGCCTTCGTATTCATAAAAATCTTTCGGACAAGATCCTTCAGAAAGTGGGCAAACTCCTCCGCACCAAGCTGGTGCCTTACTCGTAGTGCTAGGATATATTTGATGGTTAGGCTGCTGTTTTGTGTTTCGTAATAATAGTTGGTAATTCTTTTTTCCAGTGTTTTTGATTTCAAATTGAAAAGTTGTCGATGAGACAATGTTTGTTCATTCATGAGATTCTTATCCTCCTTTTTTTAGTGAGAGGAGGCGATAAGATTGTCGCCATCCTCAATTACTTCCGTTAAAAATGTTTTTTGTTGTTTCGATATCCTTAGTGATGATGATTTTGTTGAAGAGTTTCTCATCGTCTTTTCAAATGGATGTAACAAAGCGAATCTTTCCAAGCTGCCTAGGATTTCTTCTTTCACCGTGATCGCTGTACTCCATATTTTTATTCCGGCCGGTGATTAAAAGATACTCGATTTTTTGAAAAAATACGAATCGCAATTTAACCGCTACTCCCCCCAAATTGACACGTTTTGGGGTGAAAAAGCCTGTTTTTGCGTTAAAATAGGTCAATTTTGGGGGTGTAAGTGTCAAATTGCGATTTGAAGATTATTTTGAATTGGTTTATAATAAAAGTTTTGCTGTCCTTCTCTTAACTACTAAGTGAAGGTAAGTTAAGTAATTGGATGTAAAATATATTGTAGTAAGCATATTAGAAGATACATCTACCTACTTGTGCTAGGATTAATTCATAGAGTAGTCGGAACAAGATTCTTTAGAAAAAAGCATGGGAGGTAGTCAGTATGAAATCATTTGTTAAGTTCGTAGTTGCTAGTACATTGATTGTCGGTGGCGTTTTAGTGGCAGGTACAATTTTGACGACTAAGAAGATCGATGAGTATGGCGATGATCTGCAAAACTTTTTACACTAGTCTTTCTATTATTGAATAGCCGCACTTCATTTAATGGGAGTGGGGCTATTTTTTGAATTTTGAAACACAATTATTTCAGTCCTCCATGAAATTATCGACCTTAAAAAATGTTATTTATCCGTATACTTAAGGTATCAAATAAATGATATGGAGGAACACATATGAAATGGTATAAATTATCAACCGAAGATATTTTACATAAAGTAGCATCACAAACTACTGGTTTAACAAAAGAACAACGTAGCGCTCGTCTAAAAAATAATGGGCCGAACAAAATGGAAGAGAAGGAGCAAGTTAAATTATTGCGTAAAATCGCCAAGCATTTTACTGATTTATTGATGGTTGTTTTGATCGTTGCGGCTGTGCTGAAATTTGCGACAGGCGAGGCGGTTGAAGGCGGAATTATTTTCTTAGTCGTGATCGTCAATGGTTTTGTTGGCTATTGGCAGGAGCGCAAGGCGGAAGAATCGTTAGATGGATTGAAGCAGATGATGGGCCAGGAAGCGACGGTGCTAAATGAAGGGCAGCCGCTTAAACTGGATTCAGAAGAGCTGGTTCAAGGGGATGTCGTGATCTTGAAAGCTGGCGATGTTATCCCTGCGGATCTGCGGTTGATTGAGGTTCATGATTTGACGGTGGAGGAATCGATCTTAACCGGTGAATCTGAGGCGGTCGAAAAGACAGTTGAGGTGATTTCGCAAGAAGCGATGGCCGGCGATCAGCTAAATATGGCTTTTTCGGGAACACTTGTACAAACAGGTTCCGCCCGCGGGCTAGTGGTGGAAACAGGCGATGCGACAGAAATCGGAAAGATCAATCACGCCTTGCAGTCGATCCAAACACAAACGACACCGCTAGTTAAAAAAATGCACCAATTAAATAAACAGATTTTTAGAGGAATTTTGGCTCTGATTGTGTTCTTACTATTCTTTACCAGCTTCAGATACGGGATGGACTGGAGCTTGATGTTCTCAGCGAGTATCGCGTTGATCGTTGCCATGATTCCAGAAGGACTTCCGGCTGTTTTGACGATGATCCTTTCGATGGGTGTCAAAGAAATGGCTGATGAAAATGCAATCATCAAAGGGATGCCGGCAGTAGAGACATTGGGCTCAATGACTGTAATCTGCTCGGATAAAACAGGAACCCTTACGAAAAATGAGATGACTGTACAGGAAGTCGTGACGGAAGAACTGCCGCTAGTAAAAGAGATCATGAATAATTGTCAGGAATTAAAGACGAAAGATGATCAGAAAATTGAAGAGATCCATGGCAACCCAACAGAACTTGCTTTATTGAATTATGTAGCGGAAGAAGAGCAGCAGTTGAAACCTGTGTTAGCAAAGATTCCTTTCAGCTCTAGTTACAAATATATGGCGACGATGCATGCGGAGGGTGAGGACCAAATCATTTTTGTTAAAGGTGCTCCTGAAGTGTTATTAGAAAAGGCTGATGCAACGAATGAAGAGAAGGCAAGATGGGAGCAACGCGGCTTAGAACTAGCTAGTAAAGGTCAGCGTGTGCTAGGATTCGGTTACAAAAAAGTTTCCGCAACAGAGTTAACCCATGAGTTATTATCGGGACTGACATTTGCCGGTTTGGCCGGAATCATCGATCCGCCAAAAGAGAGTGCTGTTCGAGCAGTTGAACAGGCGCAGCAAGCGGGGATCTCAGTGAAGATGATCACTGGCGATCATAAAGCAACGGCCCAAGCAATCAGTAAGCAAATTGGGTTGAAGCACACATCTAAAATTTTAGAGGGTGCCGATATTGACAGCATGTCTGATGAAGAATTGGTTGAAGTGGTTGGAAAAGTAGATGTATATGCTCGGACGACGCCGGATCATAAGCTGCGAATCGTAACGGCGCTTCAGAAAAAAGAAGAAATTGTAGGAATGACTGGTGACGGAGTGAACGATGCTCCTGCCTTAAAACAAGCGGACATTGGTATTGCAATGGGAATCAAAGGCAGCGAGGTTAGTAAGCAAGCAGCGGATATGGTATTAGCCGACGATAATTTTTATACGATCGTAAAAGCTGTTAAGGAAGGCCGCAGAATCTTTGATAATCTGCAAAAGACGATCAATTTCTTCTTGCCAACAGCATTAGCACAAGGACTGATTGTAATCTTAGCTTTACTGATGAATCGGCCATTGCCATTGACTCCGATTCAAATCTTATGGGTCAACATGGTAACGACGATCACGCTGTCTTATGCTTTAGGTTTTGAAAAGGCAAATCGTGATACGATGAAGCGCCCACCAAGAGACACGAAAATGGGGATTTTATCAGGCTACAGTTTCTTTAGAATCCTGTATGTTTCCTTACTGATCATGATCCCGGCTTACTTCTTGGCCATGCGTTTTGACGGGGCTGCTCTGCAACAAACGATTCTTTTACAGAGTATTGTTTTAGGGCAGGCGGTTTACATGATCAATTGTCGAGAGATGTTCGATCCAGCGATCAACCGTCGTTTCTTCGAAAATAAATTCTTGTTCATCTCATTAGGAATCCTCTTCGTTCTTCAAATGGGTGTAGTCTTCTTACCACTAGGACAACAGCTGATCGGAACAACGGCGCTTAGTTTGGCACAACAATTGGTCATCTTAGGCAATGCACTGCTGCTGTTTCTAGTCGTTGAAATCGAGAAGAGAGTCAGCAAAGGTATTTTCAAAAGAAAAGAAAAAGCGGTCAGCCGTTACCAAAATGACTAACCGTTTTACTTAAAGATACGAATGGGAAGTGAGTTCAGTCAATTGGCTGAGCTCATTTTTTGTTGGAATGGTGGATAGATAGACAACTGGCAATGGCGCCGAATCCAACGGAATATTGGAGAGGATCAAATCTCCGGTTTGAATAATTTCGGCTCGCAGTTGGGACACCTCAAGAGAGACTAAGTTGACGCGTTTACCTAAAAGATCCGCCAGTTCCTGTTGTAAGAATGTTTTCCAAGCAGGTTCACTTTGAAAAATGAAGAAAACTGTTTTCGTATGTGGCTGGATCGAAAAAATCGACTGCTGACTTAAAAGGGAAAAGAGATTAACGAAATATGTCGTATCTCCAATCGTTGAAAACTGCGGCAGGCTATTAAAAAGTGCAGTGCTTTTTTCAGCTAAAACAGCATATTTTTCATTTCGTTGCAGCAATAATTCTTGATACTCTAGCTGAAATTGTTTGGACAGCGCCGGTGATTCAGCATATTTTAGTAGCAACAGTAACAAATTTGTCGATAAGTTTGTCTGCAGCAAGGATTCCAAGTGCAGCTCTTCAGCGATTTCCTGCACTGTTTGCTGTGCTTTTTCCCGCAGGAGCGGATAGTCTTCACTCAATACGTCAGAAACCTTTTTTCCTAAAGGATTGTTGTAGTTCCAGCTTTCTAAAAAGCAGAAAAAGGCAAAAAAGATTTCTTCATCTTGCAGATAGACGCCTTCTTTTTCATATAGCTCTTTCAGAAGAGGGGCATAAAGAACAAATAATGGGTCATTTAGTTCAAAGCTGAAGTCATCAATGGGGCAACCGGCTTTGATACGAATACTATTGATAAAAAACCAGCAGATTCCAAAAATTTGTTCCGTATCCGCAAACAGGTCCTCAGTGAGTTCTTTCGTCAAGAAGCGCAAATAATGTTCCTCGTGGATCGAGTAATCCTCAAAAAAATAATTATTGTGGGTGAAGGGCAGCAGCAGTCGATGGAAAAAAATTCGAATGGCGCTTTCTTCTCCAACTAGGTGTGCCTGTGTTGAGGTCAAACGAATTTTAATCTTAAACGGTTGGATTTGACGATTGATTTTGGTCCGTTGCCGTTTGAGTGTTTCATAGGAAACGCCGGTTTCGTCAAGAAAACGCGGGACATTCAGTTCTTTTGTAAATAATAATTTTTTGACCAGCTGCAGGCTGACGGAATGGGGCAGAAAAGCTTCCCAAATATCGTTGGTAAATGAATTATCCTGTGAAATTAAGCGGATACCGCTTTTGTCAGAGTCCAATTCCCATTGTTCTGGCAGATAGTCGCGAATCAACTGCAAATCAGAAAAAATGGTGCGTTCGGTGGTGCCGATTTTTTCCGCTAATTCTTTAGCCGTTAACTGTGAATGATTAAGCAGCTGCTCTAAAAGCAAAATCTGACGATAAATGTCTTTTTCAGTAATGATTTTTTTCAGCATCGAATACATATAGGGACCCTCCTTTAAAAGTAAGCATACGAAAGAAAGGACAGCTGGGTCAAGTGTCAGCCGTTTCTAGTCTTGATAAGTCTGGATTCTAAGCGCTAGGGATTCTTTTTATCAGCGAAATAGTCTATACTTCTATAGGTAAGAAAAAATGTTTTATCAGAGAGGATGGACACGATGTTACAACGAAAAATCGGCAACAGCTATTGGGAAACTTCAGCAATTGCTTTAGGTATCATGCGAATGTCAGCGCTAACTTCAACTAAGGCAGCAGAGGTTTTGGATACGGCTTTAGAAAATGAGATCAATTTTATTGATTCAGCAGATATGTACGGCGACGGAAAATCAGAATTGATTTTTGGTGCGGCTTTGAAAGAAGCCAAAATCTCTCGTGACAAATTTTTTATTCAATCAAAAGGCGGCATCGTAACTGGTGATGATAAACGCTATGATTTCTCAAAGAAACATTTATTAGCTTCTGTGGATGGTATTTTAGAAAGAATGGGTATCGACTATTTAGATAGTTATTTGCTGCATCGTCCTGATCCATTGATGGAACCAGAGGAAATCGCGGAGGCCTTTGATCTTTTACAGGCGAGCGGGAAGGTCCGTCACTTTGGTGTATCAAACTTCAATCCAGAACAGTTCCAGTTGCTGCAATCTCATGTGGATCAAAAATTATTGATCAATCAATTGCAATTCTCGATCATGCACACAGGGATGATCGATTACGGGATGCATACAAACATGACCGATACACGTTCATTCGATCATGATGGCGGCGTATTAGAATTTTCTCGTCGGAACGGCGTAACAATTCAAGCGTGGTCACCATTCCAATATGGATTTTTCGAAGGTGTATTTGTAGATAATGAAAAATTCCCAGAATTGAATGAACTTTTGGCTAAGCTAGCTAAAAAATATGACACGAATAAAAATGCGATCGCGACTGCTTGGATTTTACGTCATCCAGCCAACATGCAGGTGATTCTTGGAACGATGAATCCAAAACGAATCAAAGAAAGTGCAGCAGGCGGCGATGTGACCTTAACGAAACAAGAATGGTACGATGTCTATTTCGCAGCAGGCAATGATTTACCTTAGATAGATAAAAAATAAGCCAGGACTAACGATTTTCCATTAGTCATGGCTTATTTTTCTCTTTATCTGATTCAAAAAATTCAGGTAAATGAAAGAAAAGACAAGGATGCTGTTGTGAAATTGATCAATCAGCTAGAAGAAGAAGGGAAAATCAATCAAGAAATCGCAAAGACAGTTGTACTTGAATATAGTAAGTCATTAAACTGTCTAATTATTGATTAAAGCATAAGGCATATATTATTTCGATGAGTTAAGAACTGTAGACAAATCAAGCTTTAAATCTCGTATTTAGGGATTTAAGCCTGATTTGTCTTTTTTTATAATCCTAAATTAAATTTGTTTTTATTGTTGAAGATAGCAGCTAATAAAAGCTAAAAAGTTCAGCTTACAGGAAAACTTTTATATATTTTAAGGATTTTTTTAGAAAAACAGTTGAAGTAAGTTAACTTATAAATTATAATGATTATAAATAATTCATAATTAATAAAAAAATATAGCCTAAATGAATTTTATTAAATTTTGGAAAGAAAACAAGATTATAAGTAAGTTGGAAATAATCCTATTTAGTTTCTTTAGTTAAAAAAGGAATAAGAATGCTTGTTTATAAAATAACTAAAGTTTTTTTATAGAGGGGGAAAATGAGATGGTAAAAATGAAAAGGAATTACGCTGTTCTTTTATTTGGTCTTTTTTGTGGTGCTCTTTTATTTGGAGCAACAGGGCAAACAGCTCTTGCGGATGAAGTAACCGTGAATACAATAATTGATCTTCAGGATGCAGTGAAAAATGCTCCAGAAGACCGAAAAGTAATTTTGGGAGATTCTTTTCCAACAGATATTGGTGCAACGATTGCATTAAATGAATCGCCTTATCAAGTGGAGGTTGATGGTGGCGGCAAGGCGCTTCAATCTACTGCGGGAAAACAATTATTTTCTTATGGCGGTGGGACGGGAACAACAAGTTCAATCCTAAAACTTAAAAATTTCAATTTGGAAGGATTAGGTAATTCTGCTCGAGCATTAGTTGTTTCCGGCTATAAAGGAGAATTCATTTTAGAAAATACAAAGGTTAATAATTTTCGATCTTATGACGATGGCAGCGCCTTTTATACAGCGGGGAATACAACGCTCAATAATTGTACGTTCTCGAATAATGTAAATAACGCATCGGGATACTCTGGAGGTGCGATCGCATGTAAAGGGTACTCATCTAATTTTAAAGCATACAATTCAAAATTTATTGCCAACGAGACATTGCAAGCTGGAACGGGAAATGTGGGTGGAGAAGGCGGAGCGATCTATTTCTTCCAACCAAGCGCTTCGGCCAAGTTCACTTTCAAGAATAATTACTTTGAAGGCAACAAATCTGTAGAAGATGTATCTGGCGGCGGCAAGGCCAAACTGGCTGACGGCGGAGCCATTGCCTTTTTCAATACAGTAAACGGCACAGATATTCTATTTGATGGCAATTCATTTGTTGGAAATATTGCCGGTGATGACGGCGGAGCGATCTTAATTCAAACGAATGACAATATTTCGAGTGCTGCTACTTTTAAGAATAATACTTTTTATCAAAATAAAGCTTTAGGGCAAGATTTGTCATCAAATAACGGCGGTGCTATTCAAATTTATGCGAATGGCGGCATCACTGAAGGCAGAAAAGCGGTTGTTGATTACATAAACAATAGTTTTGTTGAGAACACAGCAGCCTATGATGGCGGGGCCATTGGTAGTTCTGGTTACGTTACGAACCTTTCTGCTGGCCGCTATGCCAATAATTTATTTGCAGGGAATAAAGCTCGTACCGCTAGTAAAAATAATATTGCGGATTCCAAAATCGATGGTGCTGGTAATATTGAATCCAATCTTGGTTATGATAATGGCACGGCAACTTCAGTGACAATGGCAGATGCCTTTGGTACAGCACCTGTTAGTTTAGTGGAAAACTATAATAAAATCAAGGCGGGAACTTCTGACGATGCGATCATTTTACCAACGGTCCCGATCGCACCAGAAAAACTAGCAGATGATCAAGTTGAAAATTTGAGAGATGTGAACGAGGATCAACGCGGTTTGCCGAGAACTGCGAAAGCTGATATTGGTTCAGTTGAAATTGATTGGATCAAGTATGATAGTAATGGCGGTATCTTTGATTTAGGAACAGAACTTTCCAAATATGAGGGTACGATTTATTATGAAGGAACACAACCAGAAACTTATTATCAAGTTGGCTATAAAGAGTTGAACCAAACGATTCCAGCAGGTACAGAGTTGAAGGCTACGCGGGAAAGTTATCAATTTGCAGGCTGGTCTAAAGATAAGGATGCCAAGGATCCTGACGATAATTTGGCAGCTGGACAAACGATGACAATACCAAAAGGCAACGAGACACTCTATGCCGTTTGGAAAAAATCAGAACCTGTCATCGTTCACTATATGACTTATGATGAAGACAAGCAGCTGGTTCAAATCAGTCCAGATGAAACCTTGACGGGGAGTCTGGGAGAATCCTATCATGCACAAATCAAGCAAATTGATGACTATGCTTTTTCTGGGGTGAAAGATGGGGATTCGATTACGGGTATTTTCAGTGATGAACCGAAAGAAATCACGTTGATCTATACAAAAGTTGCCAAAGAAAAAGGCATCGTCTTAGCTCAGTATCAAGATGAGTCTGGGAAACCTTTAGCTGGTGATGAGGTCTCCATGGGAGAAATCGGCAGTGATTATACGACCGTTCAAAAAAATATTGACGGTTATACATTTAAAGAAGTAAATGGTAATGAGGCAGGTAAATATGCGGCCGGGATTACACAAGTGATCTATATTTATACTAAGAATCCTGCTCAACAAGGAAAGGTTACCGTCCATTATCAAACAGAAGATCAAACTCCTTTATGTCCAGATGTGGAGCTGACAGGCGATGTTGACGATTACTACTCAGCTGAAGTGAAATCTTTTGATGAGTATGCGCTAAAGGGAATTCCAAGCAATGTTAGTGGGAAATATCAGACTCAGGATCAAGAAGTCACGTTGATTTATGAGAAGAAAGGGACTGGCATTGAAAAAGGTGTTCTGATCGTAGAATATCAAGATGAAACAGGCCATCCACTCCAAAATAGTGAAGTATCAATGGATGCGGTCGGAGAAACATATACTACGAATAAAAAAGAGATCGAAGGATACAGCCTTAAAGAAATCAACGGTGCCGAAACAGGCCAGTATATAGCTGGAATCACTAAAGTTACTTATATTTACAAGAAGAATGACGAGCCTGCTAAATCAGGAGAGGTAATCATTCACTATCAAGACGAAAAGGGAACAAAACTAGCGGATGATTTTTCTGAGGTAAAACCTGTTGGAACGTTGATCCCGCTAAACCAGTTGAATAAATCAATTGAAAATTATGTAATTAAAGAAGTCAAAGGTTTTACTACTGGTACTTATATAGAAGGAACGCAAGAAATTACCGTAGTCTATCGTAAAGTGTCGGGCAATGTGATCGTAAATTATATCAGTGATTCTGGGGAATCATTAGCTAAATCGATCACGATGAGCGGTGATGTAGGTACGGAATATGAGACTGCAAAGAAAGAGTTTAAAGACTATCGATTTAAGGAAGTTTTAGGCAACCCAACAGGTAAATATACTTCTGAACCACAAGTCGTTACTTATATTTATAGCAATAAAGGAACAATTACTATACGTTACGTGGACGAATCAGGAAATGAGTTGGCCCCAGCTGAACAGAAAGTTGGAAAAATTGGCGACGCATATGAAACTGAAGCGAAGACAATTGATGGCTGGAAGTTGAAAGAAACACCGAAAAACGTGAAAGGAAATTATCAAGCTAAAGAGCAGATAATTACTTACGTATATGTAAAGGAGAATAACCAAGGAACTGGTGGCGGCTCTGAAGCAGGCGGCAACACTGCTGGCGGACAAACGAGCACAGCTCATGTCGGTACCAATACCTATACGAGAACAGGAACTTTACCAAATACAAAACAAGAAAGCAGCAATAAACTTTTACCACGAACCGGTGAGAAAACGACGATGACTACTATTCTAATGATAGTAGGTACAATAGTTATTGGATCGGTTGGATTAATCTTTAGAAAAAGAAGAGCATAATAGCAAATTATAGGAGGGTGTACCAATTCTATTGGTGCATCCTTTTTGTTATTCCTAAAATCAACATGAGGACAATAAAAAAACGGCAAAAAGAAAACGCTTAAAAATCAGGAGGGAAGTTATCGAAGAAAAAGATGGATCGGAACAGATAATTTTTTTTTGAGGAACGACTCTTCTTTTTTTTATAGAAATTCGCTCCTTTTTTATAAAAATCGAGTAAAAAAAATGAAATTGTAGATTTATATGAAAATGATAACGCTTTTTATTTGAAAATGATTAGAATTTTATTTCCCTATTTAAATTCTCTATTTTGTTCCACACAGATACAAAGAATTATCCATTGTGAGTAAAAGATCTTATGGTTTGATGTTAGCAGGGCTGTCAGATAACTGTTTTTATAGAATCAAAAGTTTTTTTATTCTTTTATCATCAGTCTTTGTGAAAGCGCATACTTTAAATTTCAACGCTAAATTTGGATAAATAGTTTCCGTAAATTTAACCCAAAAAGTAAATAATCAATTATTAAATAAAATCGATTAGAAAGATTCTAACTTCTATTATAATTCAAGGAATTGTCGAGGTTATAAGTTGTAAACGTTGTCAAATGTGGATAAACTAAGCATGTAAAATACAAAAGCGCAAAAAAATAAGTATGCTATTCACTTTTTAAAAGCAGAAAAATAACAGCCTTAATTGCGCAATAATCAGTATGGAGGGAATAGTTATGAGTTCAAAGGTTCTTGACCAATTTCTAGAAACGAACTTGGCAGATTTAAAAGAAAAAGGGTTGTTCAACACAATTGACGTTTTGGAAGGAAGCAATGGTCCTATCATCACAGTTAATGATAAGAAAATGATCAACTTAGCTTCTAATAACTACTTAGGATTTGCTACTCGCCCAGAATTGATTGAAGCAGACGTGGCAGCAACGAAACATTACGGTGCTGGTGCTGGTGCGGTTCGTACAATCAATGGAACATTAGACATTCACCAAAAATTAGAAGAAAAAATCGCTGAGTTCAAAGGAACTGAAGCAGCAATTGCATTCCAATCAGGTTTCAACTGTAACATGGGTGCCATTTCAGCTGTAATGAAAAAAGGCGATGCAATTCTTTCAGATGAATTAAACCACGCTTCTATTATTGATGGCTGCCGTTTATCCGGTGCGAAAATTATTCGTATAAACCACCAAGATATGGAAGATTTGGAAGCTAAAGCAAAAGCAGCAACTGAAAGTGGCGAATACAACAAAGTAATGTACATTACAGACGGTGTGTTCTCAATGGACGGCGACGTTGCTAAAATTCCTGAAATCGTTGAAATTTGTGAAAAATACAATGTTATCACTTACGTGGATGACGCTCATGGAACTGGTGTAATGGGTAAAGGCCGCGGAACAGTTAAACATTTTGGTATGCAAGATCATATTGATTTCCAAATGGGTACTTTATCAAAAGGTATCGGTGTTGTCGGCGGTTATGTAGCAGGTACAAAACAACTGATTACATGGTTGAAATCTCAAGCTCGTCCATTCTTGTTCTCAACTTCATTAACACCTGGGGCAGCTGGAGCTTGTATCGAAGCAATTGATTTGATTGAAAATCATCCTGAATATGTTGAAAAACTTTGGAACAACGCAAATTACTTCAAGGCTGAATTAAAACGTATCGGTTATGATATCGGTCATGCTGAAACACCAATCACACCAGTTATTGTTGGTGATGAAAGATTAGCACAAGAATTCTCTAAAAAATTGATTGAAAACGGCGTTTACGTGAAACCAATTGTTTTCCCAACAGTACCATTAGGAACTGGCCGTGTACGTAACATGCCAAATGCTGGTCATACAAAAGAAATGCTAGACGATGCAATCAAGGTTTATGAAACAGTCGGTAAAGAATTAGGAATCATCAAATAAAAAAAGAGGAACAGAGAGAGGACGACAAAATCATGAAAAAAGTATTGATTACAGGATCATTAGGACAAATTGGATCTGAATTAACTGAGAGATTACGTAAAGATCTAGGTGTTAAAAATGTTATCTCTACCGATATTCGTACGATTGAAGGCAGTCCAGTTGTTGAAAATGGACAATTTGAAGAATTAGATGTAACAAACTACGATCAATTCTTAGATATTGCTAAACGTTACGAAGTTGATACTGTCATTCATTTAGCTGCATTGCTTTCTGCTACAGCTGAAAAACGTCCAGCATTTGCTTGGAACTTGAATATGACTGGTTTAATGAACGCTCTAGAAGTAGCACGTGAAATTGGACCTGAAACTAAATTCTTTGCTCCATCTTCTATCGCAGCCTATGGACCAGATGCAGAACCAGACAACACACCGCAAGATACAGTGATGCACCCAACTACCATGTATGGTGTAACTAAAGTTTCTGGTGAATTATTGGAAAATTACTACCATACAAAATATGGTGTAGACACTCGTTCCGTACGTTTCCCAGGCTTGATCTCATATAAAGTAGAACCTGGCGGCGGTACAACAGATTACGCTGTAGACATTTATTACGAAGCATTGAAAAACAAATCTTATACCTCATTCATCGAAAAAGGAACTTACATGGATATGATGTATATGGATGATGCAATCGAAGGAATCGTGAAATTAATGAACGCGGATGCTAGTCGTTTAGAACACCGCAATTCATTCAATATCACTGCAATGTCTTTTGAACCAGAACAAATTGCTGCATCTATTCGTCGCCGTATTCCTGATTTCAAATTGAGTTATGACGTGGATCCTGCACGTCAAGGAATTGCAAATTCTTGGCCAAACTCAATTGATGACAGCGATGCTCGCAAAGAATGGGACTTCAGTCCAAGTTTTGATTTAGATAAAATGACTGACGAAATGTTAGAAAGATTATCAGCAAAATTTAAGGCAGAAGGAATCGAAACTAAAGTCTCTTTTGGGAAAGTTAATTCATAAAATTAGAAGTATTTCTTAACGTAACATGAGGAGGAAATAAGAAAAAAGGAAATGTTTAAAATAACGTTTCCCTTTTTCTTTCTCCATGTTAAAATAATGTCCGAGCAAATAGGTGAAGTTACTAAATAGTTGTTATATCGCAATTTTTTGTTCTATTTCTTTTATCTAATAACTTCAATTATTTGTTTTGCAAGTCAAGTTAAGAAGTGAACAAACGGTCGCTTCACAACAAGGAGGAAAAATTATGGCAGTCAACGAACATGATGTTGTCGGTTCAAATGAAGGTGAACTGAAACGAACAATGACGTTTTTCCCGGCCCTTTCGACAGTAATGGGTACTGTAATTGGTGCAGGGGTCTTCTTTAAAGCAGCAAGTGTCGCTGCAGTAACAGGATCGACCAGCTTACACATGCTCTCTTGGTTTTTAGGTGGTTTGATCAGTGTCTGTGCGGGTCTTACTGGTGCGGAATTAGCAGCAGCAATTCCAGAAACTGGTGGTATGTTACGCTATATCGAACGCGCTTACGGAGAATTTTGGAGTTTCTTACTTGGTTGGGCACAAGTAGTTATTTACTTCCCAGCAAACGTCGCCGCTTTAGCAATTATTTTTGCCACTCAGTTCAAGAACTTATTCGGTATGAGCGATGCAGCGATTATCCCAATCGCGATCGTAGCAGCAGCATCAATCATGTTAATCAACTTCCTAGGCTCAAAGGCCGGCGGAATGTTCCAATCAATCACTTTAGTCTGTAAATTAGTTCCTTTAGCATTAATCGTTATTTTCGGTTTAATCCGTCAAGGCGATGTATCTGTTAGTTTGTTCCCAGTCCAAGCTGGTACACAAGTTGGCGGATTTGCTTCAGCATTAGGTGCTGGTCTATTAGCAACAATGTTCGCTTATGATGGCTGGATCCACGTTGGGAATATCGCTGGAGAATTGAAAAATCCAGCACGCGACTTGCCTCGTGCCATCGCTGGCGGGATCTTAGGAATCATGGCTGTGTATTTATTAGTTCAATTTGCTTTCTTGCGCACATTAGATATCTCTGCATTAGCAGGAAACGAAAATGCTGCAATGGATGTTGCTGGAAAAATCTTTGGCGGCATGGGCGGTAAATTAGTAACAATCGGTATTCTAATCTCTGTATATGGAACAATCAATGGCTATACAATGACTGGTATGCGTCTTCCTTACACAATGGGGCTTGAAAAACAATTACCATTCTCTGACAAGCTAGTAAAATTAAACAAAAACCAAATCCCTTATATCGCTGGTATCTTAGAATTAGTGATCGCTATTGGTATGATGATGGTCGGCGGATTCGATATGTTAACAGATATGTTAGTATTCGTTATCTGGATCTTCTATACGTTAGTATTTATCGCGGTTATTAAATTAAGAAAAACAGAACCAGATTTGGTTCGTCCTTACAAAGTGCCGCTTTACCCAATTATTCCAATCATCGCAATCATTGGTGGTGTATTCATCTTAGTGATGACATTGATCAACCAATTCCAATTAGCAATGGTGGGTATCGTAATCACTGCACTGGGAATTCCATTCTACTTGTATTTGAAGAAAAAATATAAATAATTATATGAGCTAGCAGCCGTTGTTGCTAGCTTTTTTTGTCTTGAAAGCTTCTGCATAGCAACATCTAAGGTAGTTTGACACGCTGCCTTAGATGTTTTTTTGCTGTGCAATTTTCGCAATCGGGGCACCTTTCTTCTATATAAAATAGAGGAACCAATAAATTGCCACAACGTTGTGGTAATTGTCTGTGTTCTAAATGTAAACGCTATCTCGTATGATGAAGATAGAAAAAGAAAGGATGGTAAATTTATGGCAGGATTTCCTAAAGACTTTTTGTGGGGAGGTGCAGTAGCTGCGCATCAGCTTGAGGGAGCTTGGCAGGAAGATGGTAAAGGAACGAGTGTTGCAGACGTGATGACAGTTGGTGGTCCGGGTATTTCACGAAGGATCACTGAGGGTGTTCTTGAAGGAGAGTATTACCCAAATCACGAGGGAATCGATTTTTATCATCGCTACAAAGAAGACATCGCGCTTTTTGCTGAAATGGGTTTTAAATGTTTTCGAACATCAATTGCTTGGACGAGAATTTTCCCTAAAGGTGATGAAGAAGTTCCTAATGAAGCCGGCTTAAAATTTTATGATGATCTATTTGACGAATGTCTGAAGTATGGTATCGAACCAGTGGTCACACTTTCTCATTTTGAATTGCCGTATCATTTAGTAACCGAGTATGGCGGATTTGCCAATCGTAAGGTAATTGATTTTTTTGTTAAGTTTGCGGAAGTTTGTTTTACGCGCTACAAAGACAAAGTCAAATATTGGATGACCTTTAACGAGATCAATAACCAGGCCAATTACAATGATCAATTTTTCCCATTTACGAATTCAGGGATCGCCTACAAAGAAGGGGACGATCGCGAGCAGATCATGTACCAGGCAGCCCATTATGAGTTAGTGGCTAGTGCTAAAGCAGTTCAGATCGGAAAAGCGATCAATCCAGATTTTGAAATTGGCTGTATGATCGCTATGTGTCCAATCTATCCAGCGACGTGCAAACCATCAGATGTCTTGATGGCGCAAAAGGCCATGGAAAAACGTTATTATTTCACAGATGTTCATGTGCATGGCACTTATCCGGGTTATATGATGACATACTTTGCTAGAAAAGGTTATGATTTAGATATAACATCTGAAGATTTAGCAGAATTAGAAAAAGGAACAGTCGATTATATTGGTTTTAGTTATTACATGTCCTTTGCAATCACACATAAAGAGGACAATATTTACTACGATTACCATGAACAAGAAGACTTTGTGCGAAATGAATACATCGGTATCTCAGATTGGGGCTGGCAGATCGATCCTGAAGGTTTGCGTTATGCATTGAATTGGTTCACTGACCATTATCGCTTGCCATTATTTATCGTCGAAAACGGCTTTGGTGCAATCGATGAAAAAGAAGCAGACGGCAGTGTTCATGATACTTATCGAATCGACTATTTCCGCGACCATATCAACGAAATGAAGAAGGCCGTTGTAGAGGATGGTGTGGATCTGATGGGCTATACACCTTGGGGTTGTATCGACTTGATTTCAGCTGGAACCGGCGAGATGAAAAAACGTTACGGCTTCATTTATGTCGATCGAGATAACGAAGGAAATGGCACCTTAGAACGCAGTAAAAAAGATTCATTTGATTGGTTTAAACAAGTTATTGCCTCAAATGGTGAAATTTTATAAAAAAAACGAACTCGATACAATTTTAAATTACGTTAAACTTAGATTAGAAGGATAAAAAAATAAAACGAATAGGGAGGAACAAACGATGAAAAAAGCATTAATTATCTGTGCCGGAGGAATGTCATCATCAGTAATTGCTAAAAAAACAACAGAAAGTTTACAAGGAAATGGTAAGGAGATCCAAGTAGATGCAACTTCTCAGTCTCAAGGAGCAAATACAATCGCGAAAGACGAGTATGATTTATACCTAGTCAGCCCGCAAACCAAAATGTATTTTGACAGCTTAGAGAAGAGTGCGAAGAAATACAATAAACCAATTGTTAACATTCCACCACAAGCATATGTACCGATTCCGATGGGTATTGATAAATTATCTAAAGTGATTCTTGAAAATATTGAGTAAGGATTGATAACTATGTTGAGCAAACGAGAAACACAAATCCTAAAACTTCTTTTTGATCATAAACACACGTATTTAACGAGCCAAGAGATTGCTTCAGGAATTGATGTTTCCAATCGAACAGCTAGAAAATATCTTCATCTGCTGGAAGATGCTTTAAAGAAAGAATCAATCGCCACTATTGAAGCAAAACAAGGAAATGGGTACCAGTTGAAAGTTGAGGACGCAAAAAAATTTGATGAGTTCTATCTTGAAGAGGTTAAGGATCAATCAACTTCAAAGGATATCACGACGATTCAAGAGTCAAATGATCGACAGTACTATATTTTAAACCGCTTGTTTTTTGAGCAGAGTGAAGTTTATGTGGATTCGATTGCCGACGAACTGTTCGTTTCTCGCTCAACCATATCAAACGATCTAGTTGAAGTAAAAAAACTGATCGCTCCTTACCAAATCGAACTTCAGAGCAAAAGTAATAAAGGAATTTTCATAGTAGGAAATGAACAGAATATTCGTCATTTTATTATGAACTATTTCTTTATGGAACGTTTGCATGACAATTTATTTGCTTTCTCAATGTATGCCAACCTGTTAGAAGGCATCAGTGTAGAGGAAATTGTCATTATTGTTTTAGATGAGTGTCGTGAATCGCAATTAAAGCTTTCCGATTTCATCGTTTATAATTTAGTACTCCACATCGGTTTGGCGATCAAACGAATACAGAATGGTTTTTTGATGGATATCCAAGCACCGATGACCTTTGATGAACGTTCGATTGAATATCAAACCGCACTGAAAATATTAGCAAGAATTGAAAACGCGATGGGAATTACGTTTTCTTCCGAAGAGGCCGATTTTATCGCACTTCATTTAAAAAATAAAATTACGGCCAAGACGATTTTTAAAAAGGCAGATGCTACAGAAGAAGAAATACGCACACAGTTAATTGAAACATTGAGGGCTATTGATCAAGACACACCGTTTGATTTGGAACACGATACAATCTTAGTTGACGGATTGATGATTCATTTTATTCCGCTGCTAACGAGGCTCCAAAATAACTCGAGTATTGAAAATCCATTACTTACGGAAATCAAGACCCAGTATCCTGATTTGTTTGAGTTGACGGTCAACTATTTTTCAAAAATGTCATTGTTCAAATCGTACCAAGTAACTGAAAGTGAGTGGGCTTATCTCGCGATTCATATAACGGCAGCGGTCGAACGTTACTTTAATGAACAGAAGACCCATGTATTAGTTATTTGCGCGACTGGATTAGGAAGCTCGCAAATGATCAAAAATCGTTTGGAACGAGAATTTGGAACGAGAATACTGATTGAAAAGGTCATTAGTTATTATGAAATAGCCGAACAAGATTTAAGTCAAATCGACTTGATTATCTCGTCAATCAATTTAGGAAACGTCGTTTTAAACGCACCGATCGTTAATGTCAGTGTTTTCTTAGGGAAAGAAGACATTAAAAAGATCAATCATGAAATATCTAGTAATAAGGGTGGTCATTTCAAAGGGTTTAAGGAAAATAAACAAACCGAAATGGTCGAAGAAAACGTTGAATTAATTAAACGAAGTTTCAAACCTGAGCTGTTTTATTTTGCTGAAGGTCAATCAACCAAAGAAACCGTGTTAAAGGAATTGATCGGTAAAATCGAAACAGTCGAAGAAACCGACTTGCAGGAAAGCTTTTTGAACCAGCTAAAACTAAGGGAATCCTATAGTTCAGTGGTATTTTCAGAATTTATGGCTGTTCCTCATCCAATTGAGGCCTTGACCAAAGAGGGGCATGTTGCGGTAGCAGTAGTACCCGATGGCATCGCTTGGAGTGAAGAGTGTCAAAGTATTCAGTTAGTTTTCTTGCTGTCACCAGATAAATTGGGGAAGTTTGAGATAGAGAAGGTTAGTCAAATGTTGGTAGAAATCATGGAAGATGATAACTTCAGGAAGGCATTGGCCTTCAGCGATACTTTTGATAACTTTATCCAAGCGTTTATTGATCAATTTGAAAAAAAAGCATAAAAGGAGAAAACAATGGACTCAGAAAAATTACAAGAAGCAGCATTTGAAATTATTTTGAGTAGTGGGGATGCCCGAACTCTTGTACATGAAGGCTTTAAAAGTATGCGTGAAGGAAACTATGAAGAAGCCGAGGTACATTTGAACGAAGCAAATGATTCACTAATCAAAGCACACAAAGCTCAAACCGAACTTTTACAGCAATATGCGAGCGGCGAGAAAATTGAGATGGAAATTATTATGGTCCACGCACAAGATCATTTAATGACAACTATGACCTTACGCGAAGTCGCAATTGAAATGCTGTCGTTATATCAAAAAGTATCTCAATAGAAATTCAATACCTTAACACGAATAAGGATGTCAGTTCTGCTTTTCGCAGTGAAAAAAGTTCGAATAAAACATCAGAAATTTTGAGTAATTTAGGAACGAGCACTTAAGCAGAATGATATACGGCGTGAGCAACAAACTGATTTTTTGCCAAAAAAATCATTACCTTAATATGAACAAGGAGAGAACAGAGGATGGATAAAGAAACTGTTAGTCAATTAAAAAAAGAAACGGCACTAAAGAATTTTAGATTTAATCGTTTTCTTTTGCTTCGATATTTATTAGCCGTTTTTTTCTTTACTAATTTATATTGGTTGCTTTCTTTAGCTATGAGCAAAAGTATGTGGGCATTATTGCCGCTGGGATTAATTGTACTTTCAGTCCCTGCCATTGCAGAGCATTTACGTCTGTACGGCTATCCATCAGATGATGTTCGCAACCAGCTAAAATGGCACAGACTGTATCAGATAACTCAAACGATAACAAATATTGTTTTAATGGTGTCTGTTTTGACCAATTTAGGGTTTGAACAAGTCTTTCCGTTTTTCACAAATAATGTAACGAGCAAAGGGTTTGTCAGTTGCATTCTGTTAGTCGGCATTTTGTTATCAGGCGTTATTTTGAAACGAATTAACAGCATTTATAGTCAAAAAGATAAGCATGCAACGTATATTACAGAATTTAGTAAACTAAATAATTGATAAAGGGTGATTAAAAAATGGACGGATCAAATAATAAAGTATTTGCTTTCTTAGAGAAAAACTTGATGGGCCCTATGGGAAAAAACGCATCACTAAAAGTAGTGCGGGCGATCATGGGTGCTGGTATGGGCGCAATTCCGTTTACGATCGTTGGTTCGATGTTCTTAGTATTCAATATTTTACCGATGACCTTTCCGTTTCTAGAAGACATCTTCAATGCAACATTTTTCAAATTCAGTGACCTTTATATGTTAGCCAACAGTACTACGATGGGGATTTTGGCATTATACTTTTGTGTTGGTTTAGGGTATGAATATACAAAAATCATTGCTGAAGAAGATGAATTGAACATGGCGCCGATTACAGGTGCGTTATTAGCGATGTTTGCATTCTTCCTTTCAATTCCTCAATTAGTATTGGATAACGGAACAGTGGTTCGTTTGACTGATGCTAAAGAAAACATCATCAATGGCTGGGCAATTGGCGGCGACGGTGTTTCTCGTCTAGGAACAGTTGGTATCTTTACGGGTATTATCATGGCAGTTATTGCCGTTCAGCTTTATCGTTTATGTGTATCAAAAAATTGGGTTATCAGAATGCCAGAACAAGTTCCTGAAGGTGTTTCTAGAGCCTTTACAGCATTAATTCCTGCATTTGTTGTTGCTTTTGTCATTTTAATTATTACTGGCGTATTAGTATTCTTCAATACTGATATTTTCCAATTGATCGCTATTCCATTTGGTTTCGTAACGAATCTGACTAGTAGTTGGATCGGGGTTATGGTCATCTACTTCTTGATCCATGCTTTGTGGATCGTGGGTATTCACGGTGCCAATATCATTTCTTCCTTGATCGCTCCGATTACTCTAGGTAACTTAGCTTTAAATGCTGATGGTGCACACATTCCGTTGGCTGGTGAATTCCAAAATGCCTTTGTAACGATCGGCGGCTCTGGTGCAACTTTAGGTCTATGTATCTTCCTAGTTTACATGGCTAAATCAGAACAGTTGAAAGTATTAGGTAAAGCAGCGATTGTTCCATGTTTGTTCAATATCAATGAACCGTTAATCTTCGGTATTCCATTGATTTACAATCCGTTTATGGCAATTCCGTTCTTCTTAGCACCAATGGTTTCAGCATCCATTGCTTACTTCGCGATTCAATTAGAATTGATTCGTCCAGTAATCGCGAACATGCCTTGGCCTTCACCAGTTGGTGTCGGGGCCTTCATTAGTACCGGTGGTGACTGGAAAGCGGCATTGGTCGCAATTATCTGTGCGGCTGCAGCATTCGCAATTTATCTGCCATTTGCTCGTGCATATGATAAAAAATTGGTTGATGAAGAATCAGGCGCTGCAGAAGAAACAGCTGGAGAAAGCATTTCAGCATAATAAAAAAACTTAGTTAATAAAGAAATAGCCGTTGGCAATTGCCAGCGGCTATTTCTTTATTGTTCTGATTTTGTGGTTTCATAATAGTCCAAAAATAATTCATGCAGGGCAGGATGTGTTTTTCTCAACTGCACTAGACGATTCGTTTCATAGGACATGAAGCAGTGCTGGCTGGTTCCAGTAGTCACCAATTTTTCTCCATTATAAACCAAATATTCAAAATCTAAGCGAGTGCCAGTATATTTGGTGACGATGGGCTTAATCAAGACTTCATCACCGAAGCGGACCATTTCTTTGTACTCACAGGTGACTCCTAATACGGGGATCATGATACCGTCTGCCTCGATTTTTTCAAAGGGCCATTCCATGAAACTCAACGCGTCAACTCGGGATTCTTCAAACCAGCGAATGTAATTGGAGTGATGAATGATGCCCATCTTATCGGTTTCATAATAAAAAGGCTTGCGCAAATAGCCGGGATATTTTTCCATAATTATTTCCTTTCGATTGCGTATTTTTTCATATAGCGGGGCAGGGCCTCGCTGATCGTAGTCGGCAAGACAACATAATTCTTTTCTGATAGGTCGTCACCGATCTGGCTGTGAAGATAGACAGCAGCGCCAATCGTATCAATTCCTTTTTCAAATTGTGCTAAAAATCCAGTAATCATTCCCGCTAAGGTGTCGCCCATACCGCCTGTCGCCATGCCGGGGTTGCCCAACGGATTTTGATAATAGGAGACAGCATCGTCATAAATCGTTGTACGATGGCTTTTCAATACAATTTTTGCTCCTATGAGTGCTTGCTGGGCACGATTATTTTCATCGGTCTGTTCAAGAAAAGATAAGCCGCTCAGTCTTTCCCACTCAGCTTGGTGAGGAGTGAAGACTGTCTGAGAGGGGAATTTCAAAGACAGGTTGTACTCGCTGAAGAGCGAGATAGCTGAACCGTCGATTACTAACCATTGCTGCGCTTTTTGGGTTTTTAAAACGCCTTTTAAGAGCGTGATTGCGGTTTTATCCAAACCAAGTCCTGGACCAATCAAAATAACGTCCGCTTGTTCCAATACTTGGTAGATCATCGTGGTCTCCCAAAAGGCCAAAACCATCGCCTCTGGTAAACGAGCATGAAGCGCGCTATGATTTTTTTCAGCCGTAATGACGGTGGTAAGTCCGGCACCGCTTTTGATACATGCTTCGGCACTCATAATGATCGCACCGCCGTATTGCTGATTGCCGCCGATCAAAACAACTCGTCCGAAGGTTCCTTTATGAGAAATTTCCGGTCGCTTCTTAATCACTTTATGTAAAATATCTTCGCTTAACTGAACCATAGAGTCACCTGCTTTCATCAAGAAAAATATCGGTTTATTTTTGCGAAAAGTAATAGTAGAAAAATGTATTATGGGTACCATTATAAGGGAAAAAGGAGAGCCTGTCCCAGCATTTCTTAAAGAGTTTTCATTTTTATTCTATTGAATAGAATGCTATCATGATAGTGGTTTTAATTAAAGGAGGAATCTTTCAATGACAATCGATTTTAAAAAAGAAGTCGAAGCACGCAAAGATGATTTGTTAGCAGATCTATTCACTTTATTACGCATCAAAAGTGAACGTGAAGACGACAAAGCAACCAAAGAAGCACCATTCGGACCTGGACCGGTCGAAGCATTAGAAAAAATGCTTGAGATCGCAGAACGTGATGGCTTCAAAACGAAAAACGTCGACAACTATGCCGGCCATTTTGATTACGGTGATGGCGATGAAACCTTAGGGATCTTTGGTCACTTAGATGTGGTACCAGCTGGCGACGGTTGGGATTCAGATCCTTACGAACCAGAAATTCGCGACGGCAAATTGTATGCTCGTGGTTCAAGCGATGACAAAGGACCATCTGTTGCAGCTTACTACGCGGTAAAAATCATTAAAGAACTAGGCTTGCCAATCTCTAAAAAAATCCGTTTCGTCTTCGGTACTGACGAAGAAAGCGGCTGGGGAGACATGGATTACTACTTCGAACATGAAGAAAAACCTGATTTTGGGTTCTCACCAGATGCCTATTTCCCAATCATCAACGGTGAAAAAGGGAATGTAACAATGATCCCTCACTTTGATGGCACAAATGGAACTTCTTATGTTTTAGTAAGTTTCGAAGCTGGATTACGTGAAAACATGGTTCCCGGCAATGCAGTCGCAGAAGTAAAAGTTGCGGATGCAGATGCTGCAGAAAAATTGGCTAAAGACTTTGACGTTTATGTAGGAAACAATCCAATTAGCGGAAAAGCGGATGTAGACGGATCAACCGTTACTTTACACTTAGATGGAAAAGCAGCTCACGGTGCCAGCCCTCAACTAGGTACAAATGCAGGGACATTCCTAGCAGTCTTCTTGAATAACTATGATTTCGACAAAGGGGCAAAAGCCTTCATCGAAAATAGTGCGAAATATATTCATGAAGATGTCTATGGTAAAAAATTAGGCGTTGAATTCAATAATGAAAAAATGGGCGAATTGACAATGAACGCTGGGATCTTCAGCTTCAAAGATGGTCAAGACAACGACAACCATATCACATTGAATTTCCGTTACCCTAAAGGTACGACGGCAGAAGACATCAAAGAAAAATTAGAAGAACTATTTGGTTCAGATGTTAAAGTAACTCAAGGCGGACACCACATGCTGCCTCACTATGTACCAGCAGATGATCCATTGGTAGCTACTTTATTAGATACCTTCGAAGAACATACTGGTATCAAAGGGGAAGAAAAAGTAATCGGCGGCGGAACATTCGGTCGTTTGCTAGAACGCGGTGTTGCTTACGGCGCTCAATTCCCAGGATTTGAAGATACTATGCACCAAGCCAACGAATATATGTCTGTTGAAGACATTTTGAACTCTGCGGTAATCTATGCAGATGCGATCTATCGTTTAGCTAAATAGTTTTAAAAATAGGGTCACGCTCAATTTGAGCGTGGCTTTTTGATTTAGTTGTTAGAAACTCGCGTGAGCAGAATAATTTCAATCCGCGCCATTTTCCTTTAGGGTTATAGATAGAAAGTGAGGAGATACAATGAACGAACCAAACTTAATCGATCCAAGAAATCTATTTCATGGCAGTCAATTTAAGAAGCAAGATCAAGAAACTCCTGCACTACAGGACGAAATGACACCTAAACCAGATTGTGGTGAGGAGAGCTATGTGGGAAGTAAAAAATTAGAAAATCGCCGTGTGTTGATCACTGGCGGAGATTCCGGTATTGGTCGTGCGGCAGCTATCGCTTATGCACGTGAAGGAGCCGATGTTGCAATCCACTATTTTCCCGGTGAGGATAAGGATGCAGAGGAAGTAGCGGACTATATCGAAAAGGCTGGAAGAAAAGCGTTGTTATTACCGTATGATCTGCGAGAAGACCATGCACCAAAAGAAATGGTTGCCAAGACCGTTGAGGCCTTTGGTGGATTAGATACCTTAGTCTTGAACGCCGCGCAGCAAATCTCGCATGAATCAATTGAGAAGCTGCCAGTTAAACAGGTCGAAGATACATTCAAGGTAAATATTGTTTCAATGTTTGCTATCGTGCAGGCGGCCTTGCCGCATTTACCAGCAGGCAGCAGTATCGTTACGACGACCTCAGTCCAAGCCTTCAACCCAAGCGATCATTTAATGGACTATGCCTCAACGAAGGCGGCAATTGCGAATTTCACGGTCAGCTTGGCGAGTCAGTTGGCGAAGAAAGGGATTCGGGTGAACGGGGTTGCACCAGGCCCGATTTGGACCCCATTACAACTAGATCAAGGACAGCCGAAAGATGCTTTGCCTGATTTCGGTCAAAATTCATTATTAGAACGAGCTGGACAGCCTGTAGAATTGGCACCAGTCTATGTTTTTCTAGCATCAAATGATGCCAGCTATGTTACTTCGCAAATTTATGGAGTGACTGGCGGAGAACCGATCAACCTATAAGAGCACGTTAAAAAAACGTATGTCGATATTTTCGACATACGTTTTTTTGCTGAAAGACTAATCATTAATGATTCGATCAATACTCAAAACAGTCCCCGTTTTGGCATCTGCTTTAAATTCGTAAGCGACTAAGTGATCGTCTTCCGTGCGGGTAATCCCGCCAGAAAGAATGTTCATTGTGATGGCGAATTTTTGCATGTGTTCAGTATCAAAAGAGATCCAAGAACCTTCGATCGGACCTTCTTTCAAAAAGGCTTTTTTGATTTGATCCAAGACTTTGTCTGGAGACATGTCTTGTTTTTTTCTGTAATAGTGATTTGCTGCAATGCCTGCAGCTAGTCCAATCGATGAACCGATGGCGAGACCTTGAGCAAATTTTTTGGCTTTGTCCATAATGCAAACCTCCTTGTTCGTGTGTTCGCTTTATTTTAACATAAAGTAGGAGGATTGCTGGTAAGAAACAGTACGAGTTGCCTTCTTTCTCAAAAAGTCCGAAAAGTGTATAATCAGGGTAGTAAAAGAAAAGGTCGTGACGGAATGATTATCCCTAAAAGTATTGAAGAGTTAGCCGGCTATGCGGAAAAAGGGAAGAATGTTTTCTTCTTTACAGCTGATTGGTGCGGCGATTGCAACTTTATCAAACCTCAGATGCCCGAGATCGAAGCGGAATTTCCGCAGTTCAAATTTATTCAAGTCGATCGAGATGAGTATATCGACGTGGCAGCCGAGTGGAATATCTTTGGGATCCCTAGTTTTGTCGTAGTGAACGATGGCCAAGAATTAGGTCGATTAGTCAATAAAAACCGAAAAACCAAAGATGAAATTGCTGGCTTTTTACAACGAGTAGAAGGGTAGGAGATCAAGATGTTCACACAATCATATCAAAATGTTTTAGTTGGGATCGATGGCAGCGAACAAGCAATGGAAGCTTTTAAAAAAGCGTTGGCTGTTGCCAAACGAAATCAAGGGACTGTTTATGTCGCAAATGTGATCGATCATCAAATCTATACATTCATGAGCTATTCTCCACTGAATGAAAATATTATGGATCAATTAGCTGCGGATGCAAAAGAGTTGATTAACCAATGTAAAGCAATTGGAAAAGAATTTGGCTATACTAAGATTGAAGGTATTGTTGCTTATGGTTCTGCCAAAGAAGCAATGGCAAAAACATTACCAGAAAAGTATGACATTGATCTAATCATGGTAGGTCAATCTGGTTTAAATGCTGTGGAACGCTTTATGACCGGCAGTGTTGCCAGCTACGTGATCAAAGAAGCTCTGTGCGATGTACTGATTGTTCATCCGAGTGCTGAATAAAAAGCTGGCTTGCCCAGCTTTTTATTTGGAAAAAAAACGATTCTGAAGAATCGTTGCTTCTTTGACTAATTTAGAAATGAAAAAAATCTCATGCAAAAGTCCCATTAGATTTGTTAAGATACGAGAGGACTATGACTGGAGGTAAAAACGTGATTTTTGCGTATAATAAACAAAATGTTGGCGATACATTGATGGTAATCGTCAAAAATGATGAAAATAAAGAGAACAAATCCGAAAGAAAAGGTGCTGTTGCTCGCATCCAAACAATTGATGGAACAACCGTTGCTTGGAACTTTTTCAATGTTTCTGATTATTTAACAATCCACGGAAATGGACAAGTGGAATTAACAGAAAAAGATATAGATACATTGAATGAGCAATTGAAACTTGCTGGTTTTGAAGAACGTTTAGTAGCAGACCTTTCACCAAAATTTGTGGTGGGGTATGTGAAAACTTGTGTGGATCATCCTGATTCAGATCATTTGCATATTACTGAGACGGAGATCGATGGCGGCGAAACATTGCAGATCGTGTGCGGTGCATCAAACATCGAAGCCGGTCAAAAAGTTGTCGTAGCAAAACCTGGTGCGATGATGCCTGATGGTCAAATGATTTGGCCAGGAAACTTACGCGGTGTGGACAGCTTTGGTATGATTTGTTCAGCCAAAGAATTACATTTGCCAAATGCACCAGAGAAAAAAGGAATCCTAGTATTAGAAGATGATGCTAAGGTTGGCGAAAAAGTTGAAATAGGTAAATAAAAAAATCTCCGTTTTGAAGTTCTTTTGAATTTCAAAACGGAGATTTTCTATTAACCATTAAAACAAAGACAAGAGAACAAGTCTCTGTCATTTAGGCTGTTTTTTCTACCATTCGGGATTAACCAATTCTATTCCTTTTTTTGAATACTAAACTAAAAGCAATCATATATTACTTTTAGTTGGAAGGAGGAAAAAATTTGCTTTTACTTTTACTTGTATTATCCCTCATTAGCTTAGCTCTATCTTTGATTATGAATACGAAACTGAAAAGGGCGGCTTTAGGGGCACAATTTGGTATCCTGACTTTAATTCAGGGCGGGAGTCTAGGAGCAACAGTCGGTATATTACTTGTTTTATTGATCAAAGGACGTACACTTGGATAAAAAAGAAAATTGATTCCACCCAGAGAGAATGTTTTCTCTGTTTTTTTTGTAAAAAAAGCCACCGAAATGATGAAAAATAATCATTTCGGTGGCTTTATCAGTATTCGGTTTTATTGATTACTTTGTTGCTGTGAATTTGATTTCAGTGAATTCGCATCAATGCTCAATTTAACTGAAACAGTATTTTTCTTGTCTTGACGATAGTAGGTAACTTTTACTGTGTCGCCAACCTTGTGTTTGTACAATTCAGATTGCAGTTCTACACCTGTCGAAACATCTGTATCATCAATTTTTGTGATGACGTCATATTTCTTCAAGCCCGCTTGATCAGCAGGAGTTGACGCTTGAACTTTTGCTACTACGACTCCTTGTGTAACTGAACTTGGTACTTTGACGATTTCACTCAACTGTTCAGTTGATAGATCAGAAAGATTAACCATCGAAACGCCTAGCGCAGGTCGAATAACTTTACCGTCTTTTTCAAGTTGGTTGATGACATTTACGACATCGTTACTTGGAATGGCAAAACCAATTCCTTCGACGCTGACATTTGATTCTGTTTGAACGATCTTGCTAGAATTGATCCCGATTACTTGACCCGCCATGTTTACTAATGGGCCGCCTGAGTTACCAGGGTTGATCGCCGCATCCGTTTGAATCGCATTAATATTGACCGTTTGTCCATCTTCATTTTGATTGACTACTTGGCGATTCAAGGAAGAAATAATCCCTGAAGTTACAGAGTTCGCATACTGAGAACCCAAAGGAGAACCTAAGGCAATCGCTGGTTCACCAACTTTTAAGTTGCTGGAATCACCAAAAGTAGCAGGTTTGATGTCTGCGACTTTATCCGATTCGACTTTTAGAACCGCTAAGTCTGTGTAAGAATCTGTACCGACTAACGTTGCTTTGACTTTTGAACCATCTTTCAATAGAACCTCAAGTCCATCTTGTTTTTCTACAACGTGATTATTCGTAACGATATACGCGGTCTTGCCTTCAAGTTTGTAGATGACACCAGAACCTTCGGACGCTTCTTCTAGCTGTCCGTTCTCATCTGATTGTGATTGCTTGTCTTCGTTGCCGTTACCGAAGATATCAGAGAAACCGCCTAAGCCGCTTTGTGATTGCTGCTTCTGCAAGTTGATGACAGAAACAACTGCGTCTTGAACTTTGCTGGCAGCATCAGTAACATCAGAATTCACGTCGACTTTCATGTTGCTGACTTTTGTGTTGCCGGCACTAGGCGAACCGCTGGCATTTTGATTATTTGGAGACAGCAGCGAACCATTCGCTACATAAAAAATCCCAATTGTTAAAACAGCACCAAGCACACCGCCTAGTAAACTAATCCCAAACCGTCTAAAGAAACCAGGTGACTTTTTGGGTGTTGGTGTAATATTTTTTCTAACCATATTTTCCTCCACCTCTACTATAATTTAAGTTATATTGAGTATAGTATTATTTTGTAAGATAAGTCTACTACACCGATTTGACTTTTTTATGAAAAAGTTTTGGAGGAAATTGTAGATAAATGATAAAAAAACTTGTTTTCCACAACAATGGTGGAAAACTAAGGAAAAAGTTTGTTAATTGTCCAAAAGGATTTATCCACACAAATGTGGATAAAGTGGATAACTTGGTGGAAAACATACGTTTGTATATAAAAATACCCCGAAAATGGGAAAGAATAATCCAAAATCTGGGGATAACCCTGTGATTAGTGTGCATAACTTAGTGGAAAAAGGTTAGCGGGTCCATTTATCGTAGTCCTAATCAGTGGAAAAGATTATGAACTAATTGAATACGACCAAATAAAAATAATTTAGTAGAATGATATTCGATTTGAAAAATGAGTAATTTCTTCTCGAAAAAGTTAATTTCTTTAAATAAAAAAGGGGTACAAGGATGAACATCAAAATTATTTCTGTGGGAAAATTAAAAGAGAAATATCTGGTTCAAGGAATCAGCGAATATACGAAGCGATTATCAAAATATTGCAAGATCACATTAGTTGAAGTACCCGATGAAAAGGCGCCTGAAAAACTCAGTGATGCCGAGATGATTCAGGTAAAAGAAAAAGAAGGCGAACGTATCCTTGCTAAGATCAAGGAACAGGAATATGTCTTTGCCTTAGCTATTAATGGAAAAAATCCCAGCAGTGAAGATTTTGCGGCCAAACTGGATCAGCTGCAAACTAGCGGCAAGAGTCAATTTGTATTTGTCATCGGCGGTTCACTCGGTCTGAGCGATGAGGTTTTAAAAAGGAGCAATACGCAGATATCATTTGGCAAGATGACCTATCCACACCAATTGATGCGCTTGATTTTAGTAGAACAGATTTATCGAGCATTCAGGATCAATCAAAATGAGCCGTATCATAAATAGGGATATTTTTTTGCGATTTATTATTTTAGGGCTGAATGAAACACAAACCGATTGTGTTGCGTTAGTTGATAAGGGGATATCTTACTAAGGTATAAATAAAGGAGCAAAATAATGGAGGAATTAACAGGATATAATTTACCAGAAGGTAGTTACTGGGTAAAAAAAGTACAACAGGATGAGAAGGGAACCCTGATAGTATTAGAGAGCAAACAATTTATGGTGAAAATTCTTTTTGCAGGTTTTGTCTACGCCATGTTATGTTCAGATGAATCTGGACTTCAAAAAAGAAATCATCAATGGGTCCGTAAATTTGCAGAGGTCAACGTTAGTTTGCTAAATGTGACGTTTTTCAAACTAACAGATTCAAAGTTCATTGACTACATTAAGGATCAAACTTTTGGTTATTATGAGGATTTCGATTTTAAGCATTTTGTCGCATGGACTGAAGACAATATGATTGAGATAATTGCCCATTATGAACCAGAAATAGAAATTAAGGAAAAGAAATGAGAGTGTAATATAAACCGTGTAAGCAACCATCAATCCTAGGTAGATGGTTGCTTCGCGGTTTTTCTTTTTCTAAAATAAGATCAAGTTGTGGTCGGATTAATTTTGGTAGTGTTTTTAGTGTATTTTCTGTTTGGAGAAGCTTAAAAGGGAAAATGACTAAGTAAACAGATTGGTTCGAGTGGAAACTATTTATCAATTCAACTTGCTGCTCGTATAGTGTGAAGTCGCAAGTAATTATGGTTAGACACAAAGGTGGAAAGGTTGGTCCAGCAGGTAAAACATTATCTAAAAAGACTAGCAGCAAACCTGCTAAATCAAAAGCAGGAAAAAACTTTAAAAAAAGTTCGATGGAAAAACGTTAGTTGTATTAAAGTTAAAAAAGCTTTTTAAGGCTTTTTTTAACGAACAAAATGGTAAATAACGCGGATTCATATCATAAATAGGGATGTTTTTTTGTGATAACACTTTTTTACTCTCAAATTAAACATAACTATTTGAACGTTCAAAAGGAGTTCTTCATTCTACAAAATAGATTTAAGCGGCATCCATAAACTCATTTCAAAGTCTTTATTCATTTTTCGTTATTTTGATAGTTTTATCATTCAATATTTTCTTGACAGTTCACGAGTATGAATGCTAATCTTTTTGTTGTCGAAAACGTTTTATTTTAATTATAAAACGATAATGAAAACAGATAGAGATGAGGTGAGAAAATGATCTTGAAGGTTGATTTCAATGAAACCATTCGCTATTACTGAACGAGCACTGAAATCTTAGCGTGTTCTAAGTCAGTATGTAAAGAACCATTTTCTCATCATATTTTATTAGATAAATAAACCGTATTATCGGAAATTTCTACACCCATTCTTTCTGATATTTTGGATAGTGAAGTTTTCCGTGATTTCTGGCTTTTTTTGTGTGTCCGAAACTTTTTTTTCATTTTCGGTTCACTGAGTATTTATTTAGGATATGAGAGAAAGCATGCTGTGGCTCGGTGTGCTTTTTTCGTGCTCTTAATTAATAGAAGATAAATAATCATTGAGAGAGGCGAGCTATTTCGGGTCAACATTCGATGTTTCAGTGAGAAGTGTTTTTTTGGAATCACTGCTCTATTTTATACAAGTTGGTTATGAATTTACTAAAATTTGGAGGAGTTGTTAGTGTTGAGAAAGTCAGTTTTGAAATATTTAGCAGTAGCATTATGTATGCTTTTATTATTAGCCGGGTGTGGAAGTTCTGGAGGGAAAAAAGCAGCGGATGGTGACAAGAATGCGGCGTCTGCAAAAAAAGAGGATCTTCGTATCGCCATTTCAGCGAATCCGCCTTCTCTAGATGCTCAGATCGCAAACTCTAATATTACAGCACAAATTGGTTATCATATTTTTGAGCCGCTTTTTGCTATGGATGAGAATTTTGAACCCCAACCGGTACTTGCTGATTCTTATGAAGTAAGTGAGGATGGCAAGGAATACACGATCAAGCTGTTAAAAGGTGTTAAATTTCATAATGGGAAAGAGATGACTGCTGATGATGTTGTGGCATCATTAAATCGTTGGGTTAAGGATTCACAAAAAGCCAGTACATTGATCGGTGGTTCTGTGTTTGAAAAAGTAGATGATTACACCGTGAAGATGACTGCTAACGAAGCTGCATCGGATATTATCACTGTGCTTGCGAATCCGATTATGTTTGCGGCTATTTATCCTGCGGAGATCGTAGAGGGTGCTGGAGAAAAAGGCATCAGTGAATACATTGGAACAGGTCCTTATAAATTAGCGAACTGGAAACAGGATCAATTTATCGAATTAGAAAAATTCGACGATTATAAAGTCAGAGCGAATGCGACTACTGGTCTGGCAAGTAAGAAAACAGCGGCTACGAAGACACTTACCTTTGAAATCGTAACAGATGCGTCAACGCGGATCGCAGGTGCTAAGAACGGACAGTATGACATCGTAGAAGAGGTTCCTCAAGATAATTATGAAGAGTTAGAAAAGGCGTCTAATTTAAAGCTGGATGTTACTAAAGGCGGAACACTTAATCTGTTTCTGAATACTACCGTAGGGGTAATGAAGAATCAGGATATGAGACAAGCTGTCTTGGCAGCGCTAAATATGGATGATATTCTCCTTGCAAGCTACGGAAACAAAAAACTCTATGATGTGAATCCAGGATGGTTTAGTCCAGAAGATAAACAATGGGGAAGCGAAGCAGGTAAAGAATACTATAATCAAAATGATCCTGACAAGGCAAAAGAGTTGTTAAAGAAAGCTGGATATAATAATGAGAAGTTAGTGCTTGTAACGACTCAAGATTACCCAGAGATGTACAATGCAACATTAGTTGTACAAGAGCAGCTTAAGAAAATAGGTGTGAATGCCGAAGTTGAGAGTTATGACTTCAGCACTTTTATGGAGAATCGTGCCGATCCGAATAAATTCAGTATGTATATCACCAGCAACAGTTACAATGTTCTTCCGATTCAATTAACTGTACTAGACAAGACTTGGGCTGGGCTGGATAGACCAGAAGTTACTGATGGAATCAAAGCGATGCGCTTCGCTGATTCTCAAAAGGATGCGAAAGCAGCATGGGACGATTTGCAAGGATTTATCTATGAATATGGCGGCGCAACAGTTCTTGGGCATTTTACTGGAGTGAATGCGATCAGCAATGACGTAGAAGGCTACGAATATATGAGATTCCCAATTTTTTGGAATGCAACGGTCTCAAAATAAGATATAGGCGCGGCGAGCTGCTATAGCGGCTCGTCGTTTTTTAACAGAAGTATAGTTAAAAGGAGTACATTATGTTTTCTTATATAGTAAAACGGATACTATCATTGATTCCAGTTCTGTTTATCGTATCAATCATCACCTTTTTAATTGTCTACCTAACACCAGGAGGACCAGCTACTGCCATTCTAGGGCTGGAAGCTTCTCCTGAACAAATTAATCAAATGAATGCACAACTTGGATTTGACCGGCCATTTCTCGTTCAATACGTTGATTGGTTAGGAGGAATTATTAGAGGAAACTGGGGCGAGTCTTATTTTTTACGACAATCGGTGATTTCTGCAATTGGCGAGTATTTTGGACCAACGCTTAGTTTAGCAATTGTAGCTCAAATTTTTGCAGTAATTATTGCTATGCCCCTCGGCATATTAGCAGCTTATAAACGTGGAACCGCCATCGATGTGGCGGCTGTATCTGTGTCGTTGCTCGGCTCTGCTCTTCCTGGATTTTTGTTGAGTATGTTTTTAATGCTGGCGTTTAGTGTATATAACCAGTGGTTTCCAGTAGCAGGCTATGTCGGTATTTCGGCAGGAATAGGCGAGTTTCTTAAGTACTTATTTCTTCCGGCTCTATCGCTAGGTATCGTACAAGCGGCCTATTTAACTCGGATGATAAGATCTTCATTATTAGATGTTCTGCACAAGAGTTTTATTCAAACCGCTCGTGCAAAAGGGTTAAAGGAGAAACGAGTAATCTTGAGTTATGGACTAAAGAATGCCGCGCCCATCATTTTAACTGCTATTGGTCAGTCTTTTGGCAGTCTCATAACCGGGACAATCGTTACTGAGACACTATTTAATATTCCAGGACTAGGTATGCTCACGATGTCCGCCATCAACCGTCGAGATGTCTTTGTGATACAAGGTGTCGTTTTATTTGTGACTTTGCTATATGTACTGGTCAATTTGTTAGTCGATGTGTTGTATGGATTTGTCGATCCAAGGCTTCAGCCGGGACGTAAGTAGGAGGTGGGAAAGTGCGTTTAACAAGAAAAAGCATTTCCGAAGTTGGTGTAGCTATCGTTAAGGAACAACAGCAGCTTCGTAAGGAAAAATTACTCACAAATCCAGCTCTCATTATTGGGTTAATTGGTTTTACAGCAATTTTTGCAGCAGCAGTTATTATTCCGCTGGTTAATCCGACAGATCCCAATGCAATGGCAGTTACGGAACGTTTTAATGCGCCCAGTAGTATTCATAGATTTGGTACGGATGAGTTTGGGCGGGATATTTTGATCCGCTTAATGTATGGAGCCAGAGTCTCTCTGTGGGTAGGAGGTTCCGTTGCGGTATTTTCTTGTGTGATAGGAACGGTAATCGGGATATATGCCAGCTATTTTAAGCTTTTGGATCATATCTTGATGAGGATTTGTGACGCCTTGATTGCGATTCCTGGGATACTACTAGCGATTTCTTTGATTACTACTTTTGGCACATCGAGCTGGAATGTCGTATGGGCACTCACAATCGTATATACACCAAGTGTCGCTCGGACAGTTCGAGCTAGCGCGATGGTCATTAAAGAACAGCCTTATATAGAGTCAGCTAAAGTACAAGGTTTCAGTAGTTTTAAAATTCTTTGGAAGCTGATTTTGCCGGGAGTTGTTTCTTCGCTTACTGTCCAAGCATCATTTATTTTTGCACAGGCGATAATTTCTGAGGCTTCCTTGAGTTTTTTAGGGGCGGGGATACCAGCTCCAGCCGCAAGCTGGGGGAATATGCTGCAGGATAGTAAGCTAGTTTTCTCAAAAGCTCCTTGGACAATGATTGCTCCAGGGCTTGCAGTAATCATTTGTGTTTTTAGCCTGAATCTTTTGGGTGATGGTATTAGGGATTATCTTGATCCGAGAGTAAAAGGAGGTAAAAAGTTTAGTGGATGAGCAAGCAGTGAAAGTAAAAAAAATAGTAGAAATTAACCATCTTAAAGTGAAATTCCCCGTTCGCAAAAAATGGCTTCCTGCAGTGGACGAGGTAGATTTAACGATTCATGCAGGGGAGATTATTGGTATTGTTGGGGAATCAGGTTCAGGGAAAAGTGTGATGTCGCAAACCATTTTGCGGTTGCGAGATCATGATACAGCAGTAAAATATGAAGGTGAGATTCTCTTTGAAGGCAAAGACTTATTGCAGAGCCCACTTTCGGAAATCAGAGAAATTCGCGGGAATGATATTTCAATTATCTTTCAAGATCCATTAAACTCACTGAGCCCTGTGCATACGGTTGAGAAGCAATTAAGTGAAGTTCTGATACTCCACAAACAGCTAACTAAAGACGAAGCAAGGAAGCAGACCATTGAAATGCTGCGTTTAACGGGAATTCCTGATCCAGAAGCCTGTCTAAAAAAATATCCCTTTGAGCTGTCAGGCGGGATGCAGCAAAGGGTAATGATCGCCATGGCACTTGCTTGTGAACCAAAACTTTTAATTGCGGATGAACCAACGACAGCACTAGATGTAACAATTCAAAAACAGATTTTACGCCTAATGAAACAATTGAACGAAACTATGGGAATGTCCGTACTTTTTATCACACATGATATGGGTGTTGTTTCCCAACTCTGCCATCGTGTTAAAGTAATGTACCTGGGACAAATTGTAGAAGATGCGGGAACGGAACAACTCTTTGATGAGCCATTACATCCTTATACAGAAGGGTTGATCTCTTGTATTCCCCATTTGGAGACCGAACGTGGTAAGTCACTTCCCACAATCCCTGGGACTGTTCCTTCACTTTCTGAGATTCCCAAAGGCTGCCATTTTTGTACCCGTTGTAAATATGCGGATGATCGTTGTTTTCAAGAACAGCCTCCGATGATAGAAGCACGGCAAGATCATTTTGTAAAGTGTTGGAAATATGATGAATCTGCTGCTTTGAGGGAGGATTAGCGATGGAGAGTAATTTGTTAGAAATTAGAAATCTTCAAAAAACATTTCCTATACGAGGGCAAAAATTCTCTCTTTTTGGTCAGAGAGAACAAATGCTTGCAGTGGATAACTTATCATTCAATATAAGGAAAGGTGAAACTTATGGGCTAGTAGGAGAATCTGGCTGTGGCAAGTCAACGACGGGTCGCATGATTGTTGGTTTGGAGAAACCCAGCTGCGGCTCGATTACTTATGAGGGCAAAGATTTATCTAAACTAAATGATAAAGAGTTTTTTCCACTGAGGAAAGAGGTGCAAATGGTCTTTCAAAATACGCTATCTGCATTGAATCCAAGACAAAGAATCGGCAGTATCCTTGAGGATATTTTAAAGGTACATGGTGTATCGGATGCAACTGAACGACGAGACCAAGCTGTTAAGGTTTTAGAAAAAGTTGGATTATCTGAATATCATTATTTCAGATACCCCCATGAGTTGTCAGGCGGACAAGTCCAAAGACTTGGGATCGCGAGTGCATTAGTAATCGAGCCGCGATTGATTATTTGTGATGAACCAGTATCCGCTCTTGATGTGTCAATTCAAGCACAAATCTTGAATACCTTGTTGGAATTGCAGCAAGATTTACGACTTAGTTTACTCTTTATTTCTCATGATATCGGGGTGATTCGATATATCTCTGATCGAATAGGAGTGATGTATCTCGGTACTTTAGTAGAAGAGGCAGAAACGGATGAGCTCTTTAAAAGCCCTCTTCATCCCTATACAAAAGGGTTATTTGCTTCTGTACCAGATCCTTATATTCGAAAAGAGAAAATTTCTGACTTTAGTGGAGAACAGCCGATTAGAACAAATAATTTTAAAGGCTGCGCATTTTGTACTCGATGTCCGTATGTGATGGATAAATGTGTTGAGAGGACACCGGAGTTTTTAGAAATATCTCCTGGTCATAAAGTGGCTTGCCACCTGTATGATAGTGCTGAATGAAATCATACAAGTTTGATATTTTATCAAATAGCAGATGATGTATAAATTTATACTAATAGTATGAAGCCCAATTCTCTTACTTTGATGATTGGGCTTTTTTTTTCCATTTATTGTCTTTTTTTGCGATAGAATTAGAAGTCGCACTATAGTGTAGGAAATTTTTTCCTGATTGAGAGAATAATGATGAGAAATAGATATTCAGGTAAAAATAAAACAGTGACCTTCTTGTGAGATGTCCATTACACTTCAAAAGATGGTAGTATAGGTAGACAAGATTTTTAGCTGGTTTGTTTCCAGAGAACGATTCAATTAGAAAAAAGATAATGGAGATAGTAGATGAATAATAATGATAGATTACTGCGTTTGAGATATGCGATAGATATTAAGGATACCGATCTGGTTAAAGCGTTTGATTTAGGTGGTATCACAGTGACCAAAGAGGAAGTACGAGAGATGTTAACAAGGGTGAAGGATACGGAACAAGAGGAAGATAATGTTTATTTAAAAGCTATCAACAATCAAGTCTTCGACTCATTTCTAAATGGTTTTATCATTCTTAAACGCGGCCCCAAAAACAATAAAGCACCTGAGGAAACACCGCTCAAGAGTAAAGAGATCAGAAATATTAATAACATTCTCATTAAAAAATTGAAGATTGCCCTATTCCTGACAAGTGAAGATATGTTGGCCATTTTTGCCGAGGCAGGAGTCTATCCTTCAAAAGGGGAACTTGGAGCAATTTTGAGAAAAGAAGGTCATCGCAATTTTAAACCTTGTGGCGATAAATACATGCGCAACTTTTTAAAGGGACTAGGATTGTGCTATCGAAATGAAGCGAATAAGGATAATCGATAATAATTATTTCAATTGTTTATAGAATGTGGCTCAATACAGGGAAGAAATGAATCTCAGGTGAAACAGGCAAAGCGATCCTTTATTTAAAAAATCTTTTATTCTTCTTTGCTGATTAATTTTATATTTGAATGAATAGATAAAAGAATTGGTGATATCGCCAATTCTTTTTTAGTTAATATCGACTGAAAAAGTGTGTATATTTGTTGAATTGGCGGGATGCTACAATATGTAGCTAGGTTTTTTAGCCCTTTTTTATTAGGCTTAAGTTAAAGGAGGACATTATGGATATCGGTTCAAAATTAAAACAACATCGAACACAGCGACAGTTGACCCAAGAAACAGTGGCTGAAAAATTACACGTTTCTCGTGGAACGATTTCTAGTTGGGAAACGGGAAGAACATTTCCAGATATCGAGAAATTGATTTATCTCAGCGAACTTTATGAGCTTTCTTTGGATCAGCTGCTAAAGGAGGAGCCTATAATTATGGAGACGATTGTTACAGAACGAAAGAAGTTGAAACGGTATAAATGGGTTAAGACTATTGGACTAGGATTACTTGTGTTTTTCCTACTGTACAATATCTATTGGTTTACAATAGTTTTTCCTCATAATGCAAAATTGAAAGACTGGACTCATACGTCGAGCAATAACTATTTGGAAAGAGATGGGTATATTTTCCAAGCACACGACCTCAAGTATCCGATGTTTTTACCAAACGGAAACATTTCAGTGGCTACTTATAAAAATGGCCCATTTTGGATCAGCATTGATGGAGATCAGGTTATGGTATCAGTCAATGAGAGTGATCCGTTGATAAAAGGATTGGAAAACAAAGAAGACTTTGGAATGATTCGAATGAACCGAAAGGATTTGAATAGTGCCGAATATACTAACTTGGATGGCAAAGATGGAAATTTAACTAAGCAGTTGTTAGCGAAACACTCTGTGGAGTTCACTAAAGCCTATCAAGCGACCGAACGTGTATGGAAGGAAGTTAATGAGTAAAGTGAAGCGAACTATGGGAGATTTAGAGACAGTTTAATAGACTAACTGAAATTTGAAGTCCAATCATCTTAATTGATGGTTGGACTATTTTTTTAATCTAACAGGAGGGATCAGTGCTGCTTAGAATATAAAAATAGTGAACAGACGGGGATAAGAAAGGGTAAGTTGTCTCGAGAATAGTTGAATTCTATTGAGTATTTAATAGCTGTTGACCTAAATACAACATGAGAATCAACGTGTTGTTATGGTGTTGATCTCAGACAACGTGTTAATGAAATGGTTGGATAAAAAAATATCAGTAATTATAAAACAAACAATTTGTGGATACTATATAAATAGATTATTATTATTCTAATTTGGGAAGAAAGCCCTTTACAGCTATTATTATGTGATTTCCTATTGGCTGTTTTGTGAATGAATGCATTTGAATATATCAAAATGCTTATGGTTATTACATGATTTTTTGCTTTAATCAAGCAATTTTATCTAGAAGTTAGTTGTCCGTATCTAACAAATTGGAGGAGAAAGTATGAATAGGAAAATAGTTAATATGTTAAGCAAGTTAGCGATAGTGACCATGTTAATGAATGGTGTATTATCAACTTCGCTTTTACTTTCAAGGACAGTTTACGCAGAAACGAATACGACGGCTAAACGAACGGATTCATCCTTAAAAAACCAAGTAGATTTGAACAAAAATGAATCCCCCGCAAAAACAACTACTGATAGCACGGTACCAGATGCAGTACAGCCAACATTCTCTTCTTCTGAGAAGGAATCAGAAACACCGGCCGATTCGGACGTAATGACCGAAAAGAATGAAGCAAATGCATTCAAACTGAATAAATCTACCGCGGCTAAAGTTGCGATTGGAGATCAACAAACCACCGGCGGTTTCCATGTTTCAAATATGGATTTTTTCTGGGATGGCCACGCACTGGTCGCTCCTACAAAAGAAAATCCAGCGAATGTAAGATATACATTGACTCTCGACGAAGCAAATCGTCAAACAGGAACGACTCCTTTTAACGAAGATAATGAAGCGGGCCATGATAATGATGCATCAAATGCAATAATTCGTACAAATGATACTCTGGACTATCAAGTGAAAATCTCTATTGCGCGAATAGATGGAGGGACAGAACAAATTACCAATCTGCCTACTTTATATGCGGTTCCTATTTTTCAAGATGACATTCGTGTGGGAAGTAAAAATTATCAACCAACAGGAACTTTTAGAAATAGTACCTATAGTAATTCCAAAGGAACGGTGACCTTTGCTAAATCCGATGGAGAAAAGGTTTCTGGGTCTATAAGTACAATACGTGGAACGGATTACACAACGACTACTTCAACAGGGACCGCTGTGACCAGAGATGTGAAACTAAAGGTTGGCGTCTTGCCTAATGATTTTAGCTTTTCAGTCGGAATCGTTCTGGCGGCTAAAGCAGACAATCTAGCTGCCGATTCTACAATCTACGGTCTTGCAAATGACTTAGAGCCAATCGCAGTTTCACAAAAGAGCAGTGCTAGTTTATCTGGAGTCTCCGCATCAAACTTTACCAATACAGATTCATGGACAAAAGATGATAAAATCGGGCCTAAAAATGTTAAGTACTCTTATCGAGTATACTTTGGACCGCAGTCTTCATTAGGAGGAGGCTCGTTAGGATTTAAAATCAATAATATGGAAGTGGATCACACAGGAACCTATGCTTTCGAAAATCAAAAAACACAAGAGATACCTATGGATCCTAAAAGTAATGCTGAAAGATATAAAGGATATGTTCCAAGCGACTCAAAATCAGGAAACGTTACAATACAATATGCGTCTGATGATTTGGGAAATGATCCCGTAGGTTCTCCAGTAAATTTCACGACATCTAATGATGATTGGTTAAAAAAATCGACATGGGTACCAACTGATCCTGCCAATGTAGTAATAAATCAATCAGCAATTTTTGCACAGATTACCTACGTGTTTAATGATTTGGACCCATACAATATCGGTGGCGAGTTAAATCCTGAAAATTTACGAGCTACTACTACCCGGTCGTTGACTTTATCACAGATAACTGCGAAGGACTTCTTTGACGATCCAGTTGTAGTAGAAAAACAGCCGACTGTTACTACATCTTGGACCTCCAATACACCGGGGATAATTGATGGAGCATTGCAGCTTACTAAAGATGATAGTAACACCATGACTTGGGATAAAAATACCGATGAGTATGGTAGGAATGTTCTAGCCTATTCAAGTAGTTCACAGCTTGCTCGTGTCGGTTTTTTGTACGCTCCTGAAAACTATAAAGAAGGAATGGAAGTTAGTGATGGAGTTCTTAAAGATACTGTTTTATGGGGAGCCTATAATAATGAAAGTTATTCACTGAACGAAAGGGATACTACACACAATTTTTACACAAAAGATGCTGATGGCAAGGTAACCGGTGAGGCTAAAGGAGTTTATGAGTATGGCGTACCGAAAGATCCTCAACAAAAAATTACTGACGAGTTTTTGCATAAGGCGACGCAAGATGATTTTATTTGGAAATATAAAGGTGATCCAGCTGGCGCAAATGGGGATAATCGAGTTGCGGCTTTCCGTGTGACATTACCAGAAACGGTATATGTTCAGTTCAAAAAATATAATGGAGAGATCAATCGTTGGGGAGCCTCGCCGCATATACAACCACTAAAGCCAACTCCAAAATTTATTGGTAATTCGGATAAAGAGGGAGTAACAAATCTAGTTGTGGCTCATGCGATTACGGCTTTTAACGGTGGCGAATCGAAAGACTATTTACGTCCCGACCCCTCTACTCCTAAACAATATACAAGCTTTAATGCTGTTAAGAATAAGAATCCCGACACTTGGCTAAGTTCAAATAAGCAAACGCCAAGTAATTATTGGATTGATTGGCTTGCATATGGCGTCACTGCCTTAAATGTAACAGTAGGCACGAATGCAGAAAAGCCATCTGTCACCTTGGGAGATTCCGATAAATTCAATTACTCGATGAAATTATCGACAGATTACCTTGAAGGATTTAAATCGCTGTCAAAAGAAGATCTGAAAAACCAATTGGCTAAAACAAAAATTACGATTACTTCATATTCAAAAACGGATGATAAACAAGATAATTACACCTATATAGGTAGCGATGGTGAAAAACATCAGATGTCTGTGTCTGTGGGACCAAGTAACACAACAATAAACTTTGATGATCCTAAAAATGAAGACTTGTTAAATTATTTGACCGATTCGATGTATCAATCCTTTGTCACCGGGGATTCCGGTACTGTTACGCTAAATTTTTCAGGTGGAGAATTTGTCACTACGAGAGCAGAAAATACTTCATATATCAATAGCACGATTAATTTCTTTGGCAATTGGGATCATGATAATGCTTGGTCAAGAGTTACGGCTACTACGCCCAATGGATTAGGTGTACTAGAAAAAATTGCACCAAAAACAGTAGGCAAACTAAGTTCAAATTACCAGATTCAGGTTTTTCCATACACCTTTAATGGTGGTTCGGAGAATAATCTGCGCGGAATTGTTCCATTACCAGTTTCCAAACAAGATGGCAGTGATTTTGCCGGTGCTTCTACGTTGACCAACATCACTAACGTTAATAGCAATGGGAAAACAGTGACTTTTTATTACTCTCAAAAGCAGAATCTTGATGTGAATCCTTCAGAACCAATTCAGGAAGGAAATGATCAAGGGTGGATCAAATGGGATGGTAAATCTGACAGTCTAAAAAAGGCAAAGTCGATTGCTTATCAGATTACTGGACCAACGAATAATGAAATGATGCAATTCAATCTTGATTTTCAAACTTCTGGGAATCAATATTGGGATCGGTATCGTCAACGTTCGTATGTCAATTCGGATTCAAAATATCATGAATTAGTTCCTTCTAACTATGTGCAATATGTTGTGTTCGAGCATTAAGAATACCTACAAACCAACTGTACCGCCAAAAACATCAAAACCTCCTAAAGGGCCAAAAAGCAAGAATCACCCGCCTGAAAAATTAAAAAAACAGCACCAAAGTTATCCAAAAACGGGTTCTGTTGATAATCATTGGTTGGTTATTCTAGGTGGTATCATCGTTGTATTGTTAGTTTTCCAAAATGCTATGAGCAGACGCCGTAAAAAGAACTAAGGATTAATAAAGTATGTGGTGCAAAATTGCACTGCATGCTTTTTTGTAATGAAAGGTATGAAATTACTGTCTGTACGAAGGGAAGATAAGTTCAGCACAATGGTTTTTTCAGTAATCTAATGAATAAGAAAAAACGTGAATACGACCGCACAATTAAAATAGCGGTTGTATTCACGTTTTTATATATAGAAATAATCAGCTGCTTTTCCTTAAGTAAGACAAAGAGAGCAGAAATTGAAAGAGTCGAGTTGGGGGACTGGTAAGCAACAATTTTTTCCCAGTTTTTTGTTCGATAAATAGTCCCGCTTACTCAGAATAATCAATTGTTTGTTGCAGAGTACCATCTTGTTTGTAGATTTTGACAGAAGAGTGCTTGTTTTTTGAGATTTCTTTTGCACGTTCAACCGCCTGTTCCTTTGTCTCGAAGGAATCACTGGCTTGATCGGCTTTCTCTGAACGAACCAGCCATTTGTCATCGTCATAGGTCACTTCAACATCGGCATTCATTAATTTTTTAGCATTTTTATTGGTAGTGTGGGAGTCATTCTTTTGCGGTGTCTTTGCTCTCTGAAAGTCTTTCTTTTCGTCTGCTGAAGCATCTTTGTACCATTTTTCTGCTTGGCTTGTTGCAATTGGAATCGCGCGATCATCAGGATAGCCATCGGCCAGTAGCGCATTGGCAATCGCAATCGCTTTTTTACGAATCAATGGGTCTAGGTTCTTCATCGAGGCAGGGTAATCAGTTAGGTTCCAAGGCATAAAACATCCTCCTTTAATTTTGTCTGTATCTCCAGCTTACTATATAAGTACTTGATTTAGAATTTATCTGTTTTGCTAATAGTAGAAAGGAAGAATAGTTTTCGTCACCTAGAATTTATTGTTTTCTTCGAGGGGGAAAAAAATTCTTTTTGAAGACGTTTGCTTGCATTTGTCAAAAAATAAAAAATATTAGCTGATTATAGGAATTGATTTTCAAGACCTTTCTTTTCATTTTCATTTGCAAAAGGACTAGAATGAATTCAAATAAAGAACCTCTTTACTACTTTAGTTTATGAAAATCAATTTCTGAAAATAAAAGCTGTTTAGTAATTGTCTTTGATTGCTAAAAGAAAAATAATGATTCGTTTGTTGAAGAGGTCGCTTTAAGTTGATGGCTCAGTCGGGAAAACAGTAAGGGAGAGTATTGATATGGATAAGAAAACTCAAATGAAACTATCCAAACAAACAAAGCAAAGGGTTTTGGCAGGAGTGACGATAGTTGGAGGAACCTTATTAAGCTTGAACTTTTCTGCTGATAATGCTCATGCGGCCGAAAATGCCAACGTAAATGAACAATCAACCGCACTCGTTTCAAGTGAAAAGACGACTCAAACAGAATCTACAAACGAACTTTCGTCGAATAAGACAAGTGGGAATAGTGAAACTCCTGAAACAGCTACTGTTCATCAAGGAAATCAAAATGATGTCTCAGCATCTGGGAATACAGAAGCAAGTGAAAAAGTTTCAAGTGATCAGGATAATAGTGCGGTCTTGAATAATTCTGCAAACAGTTCAGCTGTCAATGATGAAGCAAAATCAACTCAAGACTCAACGGTAGTTCCAGACAAATCAACAGATCAAGATTCAACTGTATCTTCGACTAATAATGTTCAAGTTGAAAAATCTAGCTCTAGTCAAACAACACAAAGTGGGAAAGTAGACTCAAATACTGTTAATACAAACGAAAAAAAATCATTTGAACAGTCATCCGATACTGAAGCTAATTCGTCTCAAAATAATACGGGACAAAAAAATACCGATTCATCGAAGAAGGCACAAAGTGATGATCGTTCTAATGCCTTAGAATTAATTCAAGCAGACAAGGCTGGAATTACGCCTGAACCCGTTCATCAAAATTGGTCCGCATCGTGGACGCATTCTGTTGAGGGCCAGGAATATAAATATGTTTTACAAATAAAAAATGGGAAAGAAACCTATTCAGGACAAATTGTTACTCATGGGGTCGGCTTGGATTGGGAACCAACGAATGACCTGATTCCTAAGGATGCAATTTTCAGAGAAGCAGGCTCTGCTGTTGGGAAATATCGTTTGTATTTAGGCGCTGACTTTTTAAAAATGCTGCAAGATAATAATCCGAATTTCAGTTTGATGTCTGATGAATGGATGAGTCATCCTGAGCCTGTTTGGTATGGAACATATTTTACTATTACACCTAGACCTGTGACGATAACAGTAGGCGACTATCAAAAATATGTCGGTCAAAAGGATCCTAGTTTTGCAGCTAACATAGAAAAAGCGGAGGATACTTCTAAAGCCAATACGGGACTTGTTGAGGGGGATCAATTGAACTATCAGCTTGTTCGCGAACCTGGAGAAACTGCAGGTACGTATAAAATCAATGTTGTATTAGGCGAGAATCCCAATTATATAGTAACGGTCAATGCAGGACAGTTAACGATTAAGGCTACTCAAGTTGTTCAAGAAAGCAAAGACGTTACTCGGACTATCAACTATCGTGTGGAAGGGGATGTGCAAGCCCCTAAGACGGTCATTCAAAAGGTTCGACTTGTCCGGGAAGTTACTGAAGACAAGGATACACACGAAATAATCAGTGCTGGTCACTGGTACGATGAAACGGCTACTTCTTGGGATAAGGTTTTGGCACCAAAAGTTGATGGATATACACCGGACATTTCTGCTGTTGCACTGCAGGAAGTCAATGAAGACACTTACGATACAGTGGTTCTTATTACTTATAAAAAGGATCCTAAGAACGAAGTACCAAATAAGGTGACCAAGCCCAATAAACCGGTTGAGCCAAACAAACCAAACAAACCAATTAAACCAAGTACCCCGGCAATACTGGTTCATTCGAATAAAAATCAAGAAAACAGTAATCTTACTCAATTCTTGAACTCGTCCCAAAAAACGATCGGCAGAGAAAGCAGTACAAGTAACAGAGGAATGACCAAGCTTGCGGCTGAAAAAGAATATCCTGCTACAGGGGAAAAAGAAAACAATATGACAATCATTGGTTTACTGCTTGTCTCGCTAGTTGGCCTTTGGGGTTATTTCAAAAACAAGTTAAAAAATAATTAGTTGAATTAAGAATAACGAACAGAAAAAAGACAAATAAAACTGCGCGTCCATAGTGGATACGCAGTTTTATTTTATAAAGAAGTGTCAATCTTTTCGAATTTTTGAGACATGTTTGCTGTGTCCGCCGATTCTTGCGGCGAACTGATCAGATTCTCGTTTGCTCTGGAATACCCAAAGCTTCTCAGGGTCTTTTTCACGGGTGCGTTGACCTTCTTTACCAATGTAACCATGGAGTACTTTGACAACATACATAAGATCACCTGCTTTTTGAAGTTTAGCTTATAGTATACGGATCGGTGATATGAAAGCAATGTTTCTGCCTATTTTCTAACTGCGACATGTGCACATGCACAAATGAAGCTGTAAATATACCAATTTTATTTATTGGGCAGATCGTTAAAATGGAAACGTAAACAAAAAATAAGGAGATGTTTCACATGTCAGCTATTACTATCCCTTGGTATGCAGCGATAATTGGTTTGCTTTTCGCGATATTCTTAATTTTGAGAAAAATGAATCCGGTTTATTCATTATTTTTAGGCGCAATTGTTGGATGTCTGATTGGAGGAGCATCTTTAAGTGACACAGTAAATATATTGATTGCTGGTACACAAAGTATTATGGGCACGGCGATACGAGTGCTGGCAGCTGGAATGTTAGCTGGTGTCATGATGGAATCGGGCGCGGCCGAATCGATCGCTCATGCAATCGTCAACAAGCTTGGTGCCAATAAGGCGATTTTATCATTAGCATTGTCAACAATGATCATCACGGCAGTGGGTGTTTTTATTCCAGTAGCAGTATTGATTGTCGCACCGATTGCTTTATCCGTCGGTAAACAAACGGGTATCAGCAAATTAGCATTGTTGACTGCCCTATCCGGCGGCGGGAAAGCCGGAAATATCATCTCACCAAATCCAAATACGATTGCAGCAGCGAATGGCTTTAAGTTGGATTTGAGCAGCGTAATGATTGCAGGTTTCATTCCAGCAGTATTCGGCTTAGTTACAGCAGTTGTCATTGCTAGCTTGATCAAAAAGAAAGGGATGATGGTCCAGGACAGCGATATTGGAGAAGAAGGCGAAAAAAAATTGATGCCTTTAAACAAAGCGCTGATTGCCCCTGTTCTATCGATTGTTTTACTGTTGATCAATCCGATCGGGACAATGCTTCATATCCATGTCTTAGCTAATTTAAAAATTGACGCGATGTATATCTTACCTTTTGCCTCGATTGTTGGTACGATTGCGATGGGACATGCACATCAAATTCGAGAATATTCTAAGGCTGGAATTTATCGGGTAACCGATACAGTATTGATCTTGATTGGTGCTGGAGCGATTGCCGGACTGATCTCTGTTTCTGATTTATCGAAACAAGTTGTTCACTTGATTGCTATCACAGGAATTTCTGGAACCTTCTTAGCACCGATTTCAGGTATTTTAATGGGATTAGCCGTCGGTTCAACTTCTACCGCAGTTATTTTGGCGACCGGCTCATTCGGCCATGCGATATTAGCGACGGGAACTTCTTCCTTGGCTGCTGCGGTAATGGTTCATACAGGTGCAACGATGATTGATAGTGTTCCTCAAGGAAATTATTTCCACATTACTGCGAATAGTATGCATATGTCGATTAAAGAGCGAATGAAAGTCATTCCTTATGAAATATGTGTTGGTGGTGTAATGACGATTGCGGCGACGATTTTATACGGATTTATTTTGAAATAAAAATGGCAAATTTGATTAAAACAAACTATAGAAAAGAATTTTGAGTAATAGAAAATGTAACAGTATGCTGTATAGATAGCGAGTAAGTTGATTTTTTAAGTAGAGTAAGGAGAAAAGCGATGAAGAAAACTTTTGTATTAGCACCAGATTCATTTAAAGAAAGTATGAGTGCAAAAAGAGCCTGCGAAGCAATGGAACGTGGTATTCGTAAAGTTTTACCTGACGCGGAAATCCTTCACGTTCCAATGGCTGACGGTGGCGAGGGAACAGTCGATGCGCTAGTTGACGGCAGCAAAGGAACTAGAGTCGAAGTAGTTGTTTCCGGACCGCTCCCAACAGAAAAAGTCACGACTTACTATGGTTTGTTAGCAGATCAAAAAACAGCCGTGATGGAAATGGCAAAGGCCAATGGGATCGAATTATTGGCCGAAAGAAAACGCAATCCTTTACTGACCTCTACTTACGGCACTGGTGAGATGATCAAAAGTGCTTTGGAACATGGTGTTGAAAAGATCATCATTGGAATCGGTGGAAGTGTCACGAATGACGGCGGGGCTGGAATGGCGCAAGCGTTAGGTGTCCGGTTGTTAGATGAAGCTGGTCGCGACTTGTCAGTTGGCGGTGGTGCATTGGCTAAATTAGCTACAGTAGATATAACAAATGTTGATCCTCGTTTGAAAAACACTGAGATCATTATTGCAAGTGATGTGACCAACCCATTGACGGGGCCTACGGGTGCATCTGTTGTTTTTGGTCCGCAAAAAGGTGCGACACCAGCGATGGTGAATGAGCTAGACAGCAATCTTGTTCATTATGCTGAGGTTATAAAAAAGGATTTAACGATTGATGTCAAAAATCAGCCGGGAGCTGGTGCAGCAGGCGGTTTAGGTGCGGGATTGTTAGTCTTTACAGGTGCTAGTTTGCGGTCAGGAGTCGAGCTTGTAACCGAATTGACGCATTTGGAAGATAAAATCAGTCAAGCTGACTATGTATTCACAGGCGAAGGTGGTATGGATTTTCAAACAAAATTTGGTAAAGTACCTTATGGAGTAGCAAAAGCCGCTAAAAAATATCATAAACCCGTTTTTGCTTGCGCCGGTTATATTGGCGAACAAGTCGAAGTTCTATATGACGAAGGTATAACTGCAATTTTTGGTATTTTAGGAAAGTCTAGTTCATTGGATAATGCCTTACAGGCGGGAGAAACCAATTTGGAACGAACAGTGGAAAATATCGTTCGTGTCTTATGTGTTTGAGCGGTGCAAAATTTTTGTCATCTATCGGAATTTCGTTAAACTAAGAAACAAACAGAAAACTCTTAGGACGGGAAATCGATGAGTAATTTATTAACGAAGGAACAAGCGAATCTGATCGTACAGAAATTGATGGCCGATATTCCGTACAATATAAATATTATGAACGAGCAAGGCTACATCATCGCAAGCGGGAAAGAACATCGAATTGGACAGCGGCATCGTGGTGCAGAGCGTGCAATCAAGCAAAGACAAATGGTCGAGGTTTTTAGAGATACATCTTTAGAGAAGCGTGGGACCAACGAACCGATTATTCTAAAGGATGAATTGTTGGGTGTCGTAGGAATTTCAGGTGAACCGGAAGAGGTTCGGCCGTTTACCAAACTAGTGAAATCTATTGTGCTGCTTCTAGTCGAAGAATTGAATGAGTTCAGTAAGAAAGAGAAGAAGAATCAACAAAAAAATGAGTTTTTAAAAGAGTTGCTTTTGGATAAAGAACACCGCAGTGAAGAGCTGATTCAAAGAGCGTTAAACGATTATGGCATCAATCTACAAAGACCCAATCGCTGTGTTTGGTCAACTGAACAAGAAGAATGCCGAAGTTTATTTCCTTTGCATGAGGTATTTGAATGGAATGGAAATTATTTGGTTTTTGTTGATATGGAAGTCAAGATTGATACAGGACCGGCGAAGTTGCTTGTTAGTCCTCCGCGTTTAAATGCAGGCCGGTGTATTAAGGAAGTCGAGAATACCTTTTTGTATTTGCAATTTTTGCAAATTCCAATCACACACACTTTTTTTACCGAAACCTATTATTTTGCTCAATTGTTTGATTTTCCAATGGAATTGGATCAGGCATTAATCAAAAATGTTGAAGCCATTTATGAAGAATATCATGAGACCTTAATTTGTTTTGCTAACAATAGCACGAATATAAAAGCGGGAGCAGAACAACTCCATATCCATCGGAATACGTTAAATTATCGAATTCAACGTATCTATGAGTTAACTGGAAAAGATCCGAAAACATGGTCCGATCTGTGGGTTTTGATGTATCATTTCGCTTACTGCTTTAAAAAAAGGTTAATTTAAAGAAGTTGTATCTCAGTTAGAAGATACGACTTCTTTTTTTGTTATTATAAAAAAATATATTCGTCAATAACATTAAATATACCACTTATTTATAGTAAGCGTATTCTCTCACATGAGTTTTTACAGTATTGATATTGTTTTAGCGAATAACGATTTTTTAACATAATTGAAAAAGTAAAAGCAGTAGCTGGAAAGGATAAAAATGAGTTTAATCCGCTTTTATAAGTAATTTTTTTATATTTAATGACTAGAAAATAACAAAAGATTAATCGTTACTAAAATAACAATCCATCTGTTATTATTAGTAAGGAAACTAAATTATAGTCATTATTTCCTTTTAATCATTATATATAAGCTTATTGATATGGTTATTTTGTTTTTATTATTTTATGGCATATAAAACCGAAAAGGAGTGTTCTGAGTGCGAGGGGATTTTTTTAAGGAAAAGGATTGGAAACTAAATTTTTTTGGCTTACTAACTTTCATCGCGTTAACCATTGCTTTTTCTACACATGTGCTCACTGTTCAAGCTGTTACTGGAAACCCATCGGTCCCTAAAGGTGCGATCGTGGTGGACGGAATTTTTGCACCGCCGAATATCAAGATGAAGCCTGGCGGCAGTGGTGGGAATACTGGTGTAGTGCTTGGACCAAGCGATCAAAATAACGGGGTCCCGTTCTCGGAGGTTGTATTGTCTGGAAGTCAGAATGCTGTCTCTATTTGGGCGGATGACAAATACAAAATGGATTTTTCTAAAAGCTTTAACGGTCGTGCGTATGTCAATTTTGGTACTTCTCAAGCGGATGGTTTCGCTTTTGTTATGCAAAATGATGACAAAAAAACGACGGCTATTACGAACGCGTTGGCGAATACGGATGGACAGAACTTAGGTGTGTATGGCGGATCTGGTTCTTATGGTGCATTTTGGAATGTAACTACGCCAGAAAGTTTTGCTATTAAGAATTCGATCGCAATTGAATTTGATTTATATGCGAACAATAATGGCGGTTCAATGTATGATGCTGATTTTCCAAAGGTTCCCCACATCGCTTACAGCTTTCCAGGGAATTTAGCAAAGGGCTACACCCCTGTTGGATCAAATTGGCAGGGAATTATTGGCACAGGAGCAGTTGCTAAAATCCATCATTATAATCCGCAAGTCCTAAATGGAGTTGTTGGCGATAACATTCAGGATGGAACATGGTATGAGTTTCGGTATGACTTTGATAAAGCAACCTCTTCTTTTACTTACTATCTGTTGAATCCTCTAACTGGGGTAAAAACTCAGACGTTTTCGATTCCTTGGGCAGACTTAAGTTCTGAACTAAAATTGTCTGCTAATGCAAATAAGGCCTATTGGGGATTTACTGGTTCAAACGGCGCGGCCAACGGTCAGGTGAAATTTGTTTTCACTCAAGTACCGGTTGATCTAGATGCGGGTGTGAAAAATGATGTGATCGATAACGCGGCTTCAATTGTTGATACGAATAATAGTGAAGAATACCAACAAAATATGCCGGCGGCGGAATATGGAGATCAAGTTACGTTGAAAAGTTCTTTCTCGCTAAAAGCTGGGGAAACATCATTGGCCGTCAACAACTGGGAAACTACGATCAATCCAGAGGTGTTTGATTTGGCAAAACCGATAACAGAGGTTAAAGCAGTAACAGACAATGTAGCGGTAAGCGGGAGTGCAACGGTAGATAGTGCTACAGGGAAGGTTCAACTAGTTTTTCCAGATTTAAAAATTGCCCCAGGCAAGACCGTTGATTTTCAATATACTGTTCAGACAAAGGCTGGCGGGAAAACTACAAAGACTGTTTTTTCTAGTTTGTTCCATACGACTGAGATAGGAAACAATACTGCAAAATCATTTCCGAGCAATCCTGTTCCCTTTTGGGTATTTATGGATTCTCCAACGAAATTGGCGTGGGAACAAAATTCAACGGAACAAAACAAATCGATTAGTTTGGATAAATCGGAAACTACTCAGGATTACCCAGGAAAGTTTCTTTGGAGTGATACAGACAAAAACGAAAAGCTGCAATTTTATCTAAAAAAAGGCAGTGAAATGATCCAAAAACTATCTCAAGTGTCAACAAGCGGAACGACGGATTTTCAAGAGGCTGCATTTACAATTCCAAAAGACAAGATTTCCTATGGTGAAAATGATTTTACTATCGAAGCGTATCATCTGGATCGTAATTCAAAGGAAGTCAAAGAAGCTGCAACACTAAATTTAAAAATAATCGTCAGTGGAAAGTTGATCTTTCAATCAGCGCCCAATGAACTTAAATGGACGAACCGACTGGCTGGGGATTCAAAAGGCACCTTGAGTCGCGATAGTGGAAATACGATGCGCTTGAGTATTATGGATAGCAGAGAAAAGGATCACAACTGGTCTCTGGGAGTGACTGCAAAAGCCTCAACGAATATGCCATTTGAGCTGGTCTGGCAAGGGAAAAACGAGGCTGAGAAGCAGACGATCACTGACAAGCCGTTAACAGTGATGAATTCAAGCAATGTTCCGGCTAATAACTATGTCTATTCCGAAGAATGGGGAGAGACGGAAGGCGTCCTGCTGCAAAGTAAAGAATACATGCATGTGGGCGACTATAGCGGGAAGGTTATTGTTCACTGGAATCTCTACGATACGGAATCACCAGAGTAGGAGGATGGATATGGATAAAAAAAAGGGAATACTATTAGTTCTTTTATTTGGGATTCTTTTCTTTAATGGAACGAAAACCTTTGCTTTAGACCAACCAAACTTTGATTCTGAAGAACAGACAGTGGTTTTTCATTTGATTGAAGAAAAAGGTGGTAACGCTTTTATGGATAAACAACCACCATCAGATCCTAATCAAAAAAATGAAGCATCCTCTAGTGAGTATGCTCTTAATAAAAAGAAGTCGATTTTCCAAAGGTGGCGCATGTTTCCTAGAACGAATGATACTAAGCTGCTGATTCTTTCCTTCATTGGTACATTATTTGTCGGTCTCGCTTTTTTGATCTTATGGAGTAAAAGGAGGGAGTCCGATGAAATGGAAAAAAATTAATTTTCTCCTATTAACTGGAGGTTGCTTTCTGCTGATTTTCTGCACTGCTGAAGTTGCTGCCCATGCACAGGTCGAGACCCCGGTTGCGATAAATATTATCGAAACACCAATTCGATTGGTAAAGGTGAGGGCCCCCACCTTTGAGACAGCTCATGTATCTTCAAAACGACAGACGCTTAAAGCCACAGGAAATTTTGAGATTCAAGTAAAGGATCTAAGGCAAAGTAAAACAACACCGTGGAAATTACTCTATCAGCTGACGAATTTTTCTAACGGTAAAAAGTATTCGGCAACGATTAATCTAGGAAAAGGAACTGTACGTGCATTAGGCGAAGAGAGTAAAATCACTGCGATGCCACATGCCGTATCAGTAGGTGCGAATGAAACAGGAACACTTGTGACTGCTCATTCCGCGGAAGCTTCTGATTACCTTTATCGGGTCGATAAACAGGCAATAGCTTTGACTATTCCAGGAAATCTTCCGGCAGGAAAATTTACAGGTAAGCAAACGGTTCTATTGCTAAACACCCCTGAGGTTAATTAGCTAATAAGCTGATTAATATAAAATAACTATTTAAGTATGAGGAGATGTGTAAAATGAAAAAATCAACAATCTTAGGTTCTTTAGTATTAGGTGCGCTATTAATAGCGGTAGGAAGTACTGGTGTACAGGCTGCCGAAGTTGCAGGACAAAAAGGTGAAACAACAACGATCGTCAAGATCAAAGACAATTCAGATCCGACAAACCCAACAGACCCATTAAATCCAGCGGCACCTGATCAAAAAATGCTGACATTGGAAAAGGTACCAAGCGGCTATACATTTGAATCTAAATTGCAAAATAATCAATATACAATCAGCAGCGGAACAATCACTGACCCTACAGTGGATGTCTTTAATGATCGAATTGATCGTGAATGGTCTGTAAAAGCGGCAGTCTTAAATAATAAAATCACTCGTTCTGATGCGAAAGACTTCACTGTTGATTCGTTCAAAATTAATGATAAAGAAATCTCTGCAACTGGAGCTGATGGCGTAGTAGCGAAAGCTCAAACTAGCAAGACAGAAGCGAATAACATTGGGGTCGTTAAAACACCTATTACAGCTATTGCAATCGGATTTACGGATAAGGACAAAGTTTTAAAAGTTGGGGATCAGTTAGATGGGAAGATTCAATACCAATTGTATAATACGGCAGACGCAAAATAAAACCTGTACTGACCGTTCTTCCATTAACAAGGAGATAAGGTAGATGTTCAAAAAAACAACGATTCGATTAGCAGGGCTTATTTTCTTGGCTTCCCCCATTTTATTTCCATTGGTATCTTATGCGGCAGATACTAGTGGAGAGGTTGGCTACAATATCCAAGCGGTCATTCCTGAAAACCAAGGAGATAAGACGAAAAGTTTTTTTGATCTGAGAATGACTCCGGGACAAAAACAAACGGTTTCTATTATGATCAATAACACGTCGAATCAAGATTCAAAATACCAAATCAATATTAATCAAGCGTATACGAGTGATCAAGGCTTTATCGATTATAGCGAGTCGAAGAAAGCACAAGAAAATAATTATCCTTATAAAATCAATACTATAGCTAAAACCGATAGTAAAGTTGACGTTGCCAAAAACAGCAGCAGAGAAGTACCAATTACTTTAACGATGCCAGATGAAAAATATGATGGTCAAATTTTATCAGCGATTCAAGTTGTTAAGGACAGCGAAGAGACTAAATCGGGTATTTCCAATAATTACGGCTATCTATTAGGTTTGAAATTGACCGAATCAGATACAGAGGTTCATCGTCAATTAAAGCTGAAAAAAGTGGAACCCGCTGAAAGTTTCGGCAAAACAAGTATTGCGGCTGTGTTGGAAAATCCAACGATGGATGCATATGGACATTTAAAATATGAAGCAACTGTCAAAAATTCAGCCACAAACAAAGTGGTTCGCACGGTTTCTTACGACAAAGATATGCAGATGGCTCCAAATTCCCGGTATCGTTTCGCAATCGATTGGGAGAAAAAGAGATTAGAAGCAGGGGACTACAGCCTGCATTTAAAAGTATCTGATGCTAAAAACAATGTTTGGGTATTTGATCGGAAATTTACTATCTCAAATAAACAAGCGAAGGAAGTCAATGCTGCGACTATTGATGCAGCAACTGAAGATAGCTTGCCGACTTGGGTCTTTATCGTGATTGGAATTTTATTAGCAGTCATTTTGCTGGGAATAATTTGGCTTATCTTAGCGAAGCGGAAAAAGGATAAAGAAAAAATGTAACTCATAAACAAAGAACCGCAGACTTGGGACGTGTTTGTCCAAGTCTGCGGTTCCCTTTTTTATGCTGCAACAGATAAATCTAAATTTTTTTCATTAAAGGTATTTCCATGATCTAAGTCCCCATATTTAAAACCGCGTTTGAACCAGTCGATTCGCTGCTGACTAGTACCATGAGTAAAGCTATCAGGGACAACATAGCCTTGATACTCTTTTTGCAGTGTATCGTCTCCGATCGCATTTGCCGCAGTGATAGCCTCATCGATGTCGCCTTCCTCCAAAATCGGCTGTCCCTGATAGGTCTCGCCAGCTAGATATTTAGAAAAACATCCGGCCAAATAATCGGCTTGCAATTCTAAACGAACACTGTACTTATTGTATTCGGTCTCTGAAACTCGTTTTCGAATTTTATCTAATTGAGCTGAGATTCCCAGTTCATTTTGCACATGGTGACCAACCTCATGAGCAATAACGTACGCCATTGCATAATCACCTGTTGCGCCATATTTGCTGGACAATTCATCTGCAAAGCTCAAATCTAAGTATACGTTTTGATCTGCTGGACAGTAAAAAGGTCCGACTTGTGAACTGGCCTGACCACAAGCGGAGCTGACACTATCTGTGAAAAGGACAAGTTTAGGATTTTGATATGACTCATTAAGCTGATCGAATTCGCCATTCCAATAATCCTCCAAGTGAGCAAAAACGACCGCCGCAAATTCTTTTTGATCGGTATATTCTTTAGTTGAAACATTTTCTGTTTCATAAGTTGCTGGTGTGATGTCACCACCCAGAGTATCCGTGACCGTACTTAAATCTCCCCCGGAAATGAAAAAAACAAGAATAGCAATTAAAAATACACCGATTCCACCACCGGCCGCTATTTTACCCGCAGGTCGCCCGCCACTGCCTGAACGATCTTCTACATTTGAACTTTGCCGATCTCCTCGCCAACGCATAGTGTTTCCTCCTTCTGTCTTTTATAATTATTTTAGACGAAAGGGACAACGAGCCAAAGAATAATGCTTTAAGAGAGCTGTGACTGTTCGTTGACAGGTTTATCTTTAAATTTATTTTTCACTTTTTTCAATCGGTCATGAAGGATGAAAAAATGGGTATTTTTTCTGTAAAACACTTAAATGGCGGCAATATGGAGGAAATATCGATCGTATTTCAATAATTTAAAAAATAATATTGAAATGTATTTGTAACATTCTTTTTATCTGCATGATATATCACTGTGTTAGAATTACTTCTGACGTTATGCGATCTATCATTTAAATCAACATAATAGCCGGAGGAATAATTAGTGAAAAAAAGTATATTAGCAGCATTGTTAGTTTGTACAATCGCTGTATCAGCAGTACCGAGTATTGCTTTAGCAGATAATTATGATCAGCAAATCCAAGAAAAAGATCAAAAGATCAGTGACCTACAAGGTAAACAATCGGATGTTCAAACACAAATTGACGGATTAACAAGTGAGATTGCAACGGTTAGTGGAAAAGTTAAAGACTTAGAAGCGAAGCAAGATCAATTAAATAAAGATACAATGAAGTTGCAAGATAAAATTGCTACATTGAAAGTGCGTATCGCAAAACGTAACGAAGTGATTAAAAATCAAGCGCGTGATACTCAAGTAAAAGGTCAAGCAACTAATTATGTTTCAGCTGTTTTAGAAGCTGATTCATTATCAGATGTGGTTGGTCGTGTACAAGCGATGTCAACTATTGTAAAAGCGAATAAATCTTTGATGGAACAACAAAAAGCCGATGAAAAAGCGGTTGAAGAAAAAGTTAAAGATAATGAAACAAAAGTTGCTGAAATCCAAGCAAACCAAAAAGAGTTAGAAACACAAAAGAATGAAATTGCGAATAAGCAAGCAGAGCTAAACGTTGTGAAAGCAAATTATGCTGCAGAACAAGCAACTGCTGAACAAGATAAATCTAAATTGAAGAAACAACAAGAAGAAGCGAAAGCAGAACAAGCACGTGTCTTGAAAGAACAGCAAGAAGCTGCGAAAGCACAAAAAGCTGAGCAAGAACGTCAAGCGAAGGAAGCTGCAAAAGCGCAAAAAGCTTTTGAAGATTCTCAAGCGAAAGCTGCAAAAGCACAAGAAGAACAAGCGAAAGCAGCTACTGAAAGCTCAACAGCATCTTCTACTGAAGCATCATCAAGTGCCAGTGAAGAAAGTTCAACTTCATCTTCTTCAACAACAGAATCAAAAACAGAAACGACTACGACTGACAATAATGAAACTCCGGCGCCAACACCTGTACCAACACCAACAGGTGGAAAAACTGACCACACTGGTTCAGGTAATATGTACGCAGTAGGTCAATGTACTTGGTATGTGAAAAATGTTGCACCTTGGGCTGGAACTTATTGGGGGAATGGTTGCCAATGGGGAGCTTCAGCAGCAGCTGATGGTTTCCAAGTAGACGGCACACCAACTCCTGGTTCGATCGTTGTCTTTGGCCAAGGTCAATCAGTTGGAACATGGAATGCGGATCCCTCCTATGGACACGTAGCGTATGTTCAATCATACAATGCTTCAGACAACACAATCACTATTACTCAAGGTGGTATGGGCTTCCCATCACCAACTGGACCAAACACTGCAACATTGAGTGCAGCTGGGTTACAATATATTCACCCATAAGAAATAAAATAGAAACGAGTTTCCGAATCTTCGGAAACTCGTTTTTTTGCTATAAAGAAAGATCTTTTAGGAAACAGTCTTTTTTGAGCCGTTTATAATAGCGTAAATGGACAATAGTAAACAAATAACTGCTAGAAAGGCCATTATCCAAAAGATATTATGAAAGGCACGAATAAAATCCATCCCTAACTTTGGTGTGATATAGCGCACATTAGGCAGCTGACCGAACAGAACCGCAGATGAGATACTGATTCCTAAGCTCATTCCGATTGTTCTAAAAAAAGAAGTCAATGAACCAGCGACACCAGTAAATTCTTTTTCAACAAAAGACATCGCCATCGAATTATTTGGTGATAAAAAGCTTCCCATCCCGATACCATTCAAAATAATCGGAAATAATACTAGTGGCCAGCTAAAATGCAGTGGATAAAATGTATAACCAATTTGTGAAGCAATCAGGACCAGTGTCCCGATAATTATTAATTTGCTTGAACCGATACGGTCTGAGAGACGACCAGCAATGGGAGAAATTATCAACATTATTGCAGACTGCAGAATCATGACTAGCCCACTAATCAGTGGACTGATCCCATTAAAGCTTTGAAGATAAAAGGGCAGTAAGATATTGGACGCCACATTGGTAAGCATTGCTAAGAATAGGGCAAACATGGAAAGCATGAAGTGTTTATTCCTTAAGACACTTGGTGAGATCCAAGGATTCTTACTATGATCATCTTGGATAAAAGAATAAATAGTTAGTGCCGTTCCGCCGAAAAAGGCGATCATTCCTACTAAGAGCCGTCCATGTGTACTCTGAAAGAACAGACTGGAAAGTGATAAGCTGATGATTCCGATGGAAAAGAGTCCTTGTCCTAACCAATTTGCTTCTTTTAAGGGGCCTTCAACGGTAGCTTTAGACAGTTTTGGAAGTGGAAAAACTTTATATCCGATAATACTGAATAGTAATCCGATAGGTACATTAATCAAATAAATCCAGCGCCAAGAAACAGCGGATAAAACAACGCCGCCTAAAGCCGGCCCTGAAATGGAACCAACGGAAATGAACATTGAGATTATCGACATCGTCGTTCCACGAGTTTTAGGCGTTGAGTATTCTGTTGTGATTCCGAGTGAGTTGGCCATAATCATGGCAGATCCGATGGCTTGAACAACACGACCAATTAAGAGGATCAGAAAATTAGGAGCGAACCCATTGATTAGTGAGCCCACGGTAAATGATACACCGCCTAAAAGAAAAATAAACTCTTTAGAAATAAGATCGCCCAGATGACCAAAGGCTACCAGTAAAATAGTTGTGGTGATCAAACCGATTTGTACGATCCAAGTCGCTTGGTTATTAGAAATCAATAAAGCCCGGCTGATTGTTGGCAATGCCAAATTGGTACTTTCACCGGATAAAGCAGTAATAAAAGAAAACAGTCCTAAAATAATTATTTCTTTGCTAAGTATTTTTTGTTTTTCCATAACAATCCCTCCTAAAGTCGAGGATTCCAATTTTTCTTAATTATAGTGATTGTAGAATAAAAATACGAATGAAACGTTTTCTTTGAATTTTTAATCATTTGTAAAGAAAATTTCGCTGATTTTAGAGTGAAAGTACTTTTGTTTGAGCGAGGAGAGTCGTGGTGCTAATATGATTGGTGTGAATGAGAGAAAATGTTTTTTAGCTTGAAAGAAGGAATCACTCATGAAACAAGTATTAATATTAGGCGCTCATGGAAAAATTGCACAACGTGTCACAAAGAATCTTTTGGCACAGGACGTTCATCAAAAACTTTTTTTGCGTAACTCGGCTCGTTTGAGCATTGATGATCCGGTGAAAGAATCATTGATTGAAGGAAATGCGACAAGTCTATTCGATTTAGAACAGGCATTAACGGGAGTCGATATTGTTTACGCAAACTTAGCGGGAAAAATTGTAGAGGAAGCCCAAAATCTTGTTGCCGCTATGAAGGCTAAAAAGGTCAAACGTTTAATTTGGATTTCAACCTTAGGAATTTATGATGAAGTTCCGGGTAATTATGGAAAATGGAATCATGAACAATTAGATGGGGGCTATCTAGAAGCATATAGCAAAGCGGCCCGTGTGATTGAAGATTCTGGCTTAGATTACACAATCATTCGCCCCGCATGGTTAACCGATCAAGAAGAGGTCGATTATGAACTAACTAAAAAGGGCGAAGTGTTTAAGGGGACTGAGGTTTCTCGGAAAAGTATTGCGGACCTCGTTACAAAAATTATTGATACCCCGGATTCATTTGTGGGTGATTCTTTAGGTGTAAATAAACCAAATACCGATGGTGATAAGCCAGCTTGGTATCGTTAATAGGAAAACGGTCTGCATTATAATGCAGGCCGTTTAGCTTTATAATCACAAAATCAAAATTATTAAGAGGCTGATTTATTATAAGTAAAATCTAGAAAACGGAAAATGAATAACTATAAACAACGGAAAAACGAAAAGAGGAATCCTTATTATTTTAGTGAGCTTTTTGACGATTCCAATATAAATAACCAATAGTTAAACTAACACCAAGGACAAGACACAAAGCAGAGAGGAATAAGATTTTTTTGCCGGCTAAACTCCCCGTACTGGGCAATGTACCTACATGAGGTTCATTTTTAACAGTTACTTCAAGCTTATTTCCTGAAGCAGTGATCCCACCGATTCCTTCAACTTGCGGATGTGATTCAATCACGACTGTTCCCTGTGGAGTAATTCTAATCTGAATTTTTTTGTCCAGACCAATAAAACCATTGGGCGTCTTGATTTCAGCTAGCTCGTAAGTGCCTTGTTCTAGTCCAGTGAAGGTAAATGTTGGACCGTCCTCGAGCGTTTTATTATACGTATTTTCGACACCTGTTAAACGGAAAGCGGCTCCTTTAAGGGCAGTATCCGTGTTATCAGTTTTGTGTACAACTAGTTCGAAAGGTTTTAGTTTATTCGTTTTTGTGACATCGGTATTTTTGCCGTCAATGGTTGCTTCGACTCCTGAGCCATCGTCTTTTTCAGAAACAGTGATCGCAAAATCCTTTATTTTGATATAGCCAGTAGGTACCGTTGTTTCTTCGACATTAAAAATACCAATAGGAAGATCTTTAAATGTGACTGTTCCATCATCAGTTGGTGCCACATCTTTTTCTGGCACAATGTTTTTTTCTGTTAAAGTGGCGGTAAATTTCGGTTTATCATTTCCAGTGAAAGGCGTACTGCCATCATGCCCGACTTTCTTAAAAGAAGTATCGGTTGTCATCAACCTGTTTTTGATAATGACTCCTTCTGTTGGCAAATCGTTTGAATGGAAATTATTGGGAGTGTATGCTGGCTTAGCATATCCGATTACTTTATCTGAATTGCCGATTCTTTGGATCACGCGATAATTGATTGCAGGATCGCCTGGAACATCCATAAATTTTCCTTTCATGCTGGCATCTTTCTTCAAAGTAAGTTGTTTTTGATCTGTCCAGTTTGCCCCTTCTTTTTTCTGTAAGACGACAGTTACATCCTCGCGCATCTTCCAATGATCTGCATTATCGTTTTCCCATTGTACTTCTACTGGTATATCGAAATCCTCAAACTTGATTGGTGCCTTTACTGAAGGAATACCAAAGTCTAATTTATCGGTTGTCCGTTCGGGTGTCGGACTAAAAGTGGAGCTCTTGTTAACTTGATACCAAGTTCCCGACTTGAAATTTGTATTGTCAGTTTTTAAACGAACACGATAGGTGAGTTGAACTTCTTGTCCGTCAGATAGATTGAGGTTGCTTACATTAATTGTTCGTTTGTTGTTTGCGGTTGCGATCTTCGGCATGTCGGTAGCAGTAATGTCTTTTTCCTGCCCATGCTTAATTTGCTTTGGATTTTCTTTATTTCCCACAAGTTCTACCATGTCGCCTAAGTTATCCGTGATCTCTCCTTGGTCAACGGTTCGAACGATGGTGTTGTACCATTGCTTTAAGTAATCTGCTATTTCTGAACTCCTTTTAGCTTCATAGAAGAAAAAATCATTTTGTGTATCCCCTGTAGCATCGCGTTTTTTGATGCCATTTTGTATAGTCCTCTTAGTAATTCGGCATCCGAATGCTTTTCATTAGGGTTGCTTCCCTTTGCAGAAATTTCAAGTGCCAGAGAATGAATCTCGATGTCTGACTCCTTAAGCGATTGCGCCATTGAGTTTGCCGGAGTCAGATGACTAGTAATTCTCAAACTGTTAGGTGGTATTGGCGGGTTTTGTGGATTATATGGAACTCTTATTTTGGTGGTCATTTCTAAGGGCAGATTTCCATTACCGAGAGTGGTGCCCACGCGATACTGATTCCCGACTTTATCGTTTACCTTTGTGATCCGAATCGGATCGAAATACATGCTATTATCAGCAATAGCTTCTGTAGGGGTCCAACTATGTGTCGGTCCGCCATCTGTTAAGAGAAAAAGTATTTTTTTTCGTTTGCCTGTCGCATCTGCCTTTTGAAATAAATCTCGTGCAGTGGCCAAGGCTCTTTCCGTATGTGTATTCCCATCAGGTTCAAGATTCCGATAATTAGTGTCCAAGGATTTCCATTTTGCCGGTGAGTTTGATATGTCGACAACTGTCTGACTATCGTTCCAGCCGATTTCGGGTTGGTAGGCGGCGAAGATATTCCCTCCTATTCGAATATTATCGGTATTCGCAACATACATACTCTCCAATTGATTAATCAGACTGGTAAAAGCATTGGATGCGTCCGGTTTCCGCTTGAGCTCTCGCATCGAATAAGAATTATCTAACAAGAAAACAAGATCCACTCCAGGGTCGTAATTAAGATATCCGCGAATGTTCATTTGGACATCGAATTCATTTTCTACGTTTGTTTCCTTCACGAGTTTCCTTATAGATAAATTTGGCTTGGTCATCTGACCGTAGTGGATGTATGATTTGGTATGATCGTCTGCGGCTACATCCCAATGATCTACACCATCCCAGACATCCGCAGCTTGTTTTTCATACCCGCCTTGGTGATTTATGACATTCAGCTGATTATTGGGGACCCAAGAATGTTCTGGATAATCGCCGATTGAACTGCCAAACAGATACTTCGGAAGTTTATTTTTGTACAAATCATTTTGTCCCGTATGTGATGCTTGAGCAGTTGCTGTAATTTCTGGCCCAGCTTGAAGAAGTTTAGTTTCCTCCATTGAAATTGATGCATTTGTACTTTTTTCTGTCTCTTTATATGGAGAGTATTGGTTTGAATTCGTTGCGACTTCTAACCAATAAGATTCAGTTTGGGCTAGAATATTTTTGTTTACTTTACGTTCATCTTGATTTGTGGGGTGTTTGACCCGTTCGTCCATTTCAATAAACATTTGCAGTTTAGTTTCCTCTTTTGGAAGAACAATGGGTATCTCTTTTTTTGCAGAAGACGTAAAGCCTTTTTCAATCAGCCAATCTTCCTCTTTCTCCATTTCATTAATTGGTGAGTAATCGATAACTCTTCCAGTTTCGCTTAAAAGTTTTATTTTTAAGCGTTGTTGAGTATTTTCCGTGGAAGCCCTGTGATCGAATTTTATTCGAAACACATTTTCTTTGTTCGACGTTTCGGTGCTGTAGGAAACCTTTATACCGCCCTTATCCATTAAGCAGATTTCTTTCGTTTCAGCAAAAACGATTGCAGTAATTGGTAAAATTTCCAAGCACGTTAGAAAAATAATCGCAAATACTGTCATTATAAAGCCGATTTTATTCCATACCATGATTTCCGCCTCTTTCATTTTTTATAAATAGTCTTTTTTATAGCATTCTCATTATAGAAAAAATGAAAAAAAATTTAATTTCTTAATTAAAACGATAGTTCGTTATTTATATGTATCAAGTGATTTATATAGTACTATTCGTTTGTGAGAAAAAATGAGATATGGTTATTTAAAGCGATTTGTTGAGAGTGTAAAATATTTTGTGTAAATGAGAAAGTCCATTCTATTATTTAAGT
>NZ_JAQDPG010000016.1:0-24951 GCF_027659535.1 Enterococcus malodoratus
TAAGCACTACTGGAAAGAAGTTGAGGAGTATGTCAAAGAGATCCGCTAACGTCGCCAATTAAGGAAGTTTAGGAGGAACTGTAATGAATGACGAGGATATGCATGATCTCTTAGAAAAGATAAATGAGAAAGATATCGCTAGAAATAGTATGCGAGAACTTGCTCAAAATTTAGGGGCATTCCGTAATCAGTTAGCCATTGAGGGGTTTAGTGATGCTGAATCATTTGCTTTAACTTCTGTTTTTATGGCGACTACTATTAGCGCTAGTCAAAAGTAAGACTAAGTTATTTAAGCACTATATATTGTATGCGAAAATACGTTCCCACGATATATTGTGGATAAAGCTGTTAATATGTGCATAACACAAATAAAACGTTGATATTTGGAGGTCGAATGATTGAAATTTTACAGGGTCAGTGAAGAAGCAAGGAATTACGCAAGAAAAGTATTACGTTGCCACAACTATGAGGCGAAACAGATTAAATCCATAGAAGAGAGTCTGAGACATCCTTATCGAGAAACAGACGAGAATATCGGCGGTTCTCACGTATCCTCTAATATCGCTCCACAAGAAGCAGAAGCGGAAAGAGTATGGACCAATGAAGAATTCTTATCAACTGTAAGACATGTTGAGATTGTCAAAAATCTTATTGAGGATTTAAGTGATGATGCAGTTGAACTGCTACAAGCAAGATATCTGAGTGACGATGGTAGTAAATGCAGGCGGCCAAAAGATTTACCTAATTGGGTAAAGGTTAGCAATCAGATTCATTTATCGGAAGATGCTTGTAGAAAAAAAGATACGGCGGTTGTAACGATGCTTGCTCGAAGACTAAAACTAAAATGACCGTAAAAAGCGCCGTTTAAGGGGGTAAAAGACTACCGTTTACTGGGGTGATTCCGTAATAAAATGATAGAGTAGATAATCCATCAAGCAGACGACTCAAATTAACTTTATTGGCATGAAGTTTCTCCTTATACCTCTTAACATATATACGTCTAGCTTGGTGGGTTATTCTCTTTTTGACTACACTGCCACTTTGCGGAAACAGAGTAGGCAAACAATTGGCGGCATGAAATAATGATTTCTACATTGAGCATGCCGTTCTTTATGTCACTGTGGCGGAAGTAGAAGACGTGTTGCATGCGTGCGAGGTTAATGCTTAGGCAACCATGAGTGGGGCGGTGCCACTCCAGTGACTTAGGGAGGACTTAGTAAACTGGCCAACGCTAAGTATCTGACCCGAAAGCATATGCCAGGAGGTAGCTCCTCCGGTGGACGTGTAGCATCATTGGTGATGCATCTGACTGTTAGAGTTGGAAATGAGGTCGGTTCGATCCCGGTCACGTCAATAAAGAACCTACGGAAACAATCAATCTTATCGGATGCCGATTGGTTGGCTGAATTAACCAGTGTACTGGAAATCAGTTACAAGGCATAGAATACTATCTCAGACGTGAGACGCTCTCAGTTGTAGGTTAGGGGAGCAACATTAAGTTGGACTTGCTAGGAACACGGTAAGTTGCCATACGCTGGCTTTGTAGCGGTCTATGAGCAGATACATCGATGCAATCATAGTTAAATGAGTTTGCCAAGGTCAGGGGCGGTATTCTGATCCAGTGTTCAACATTGGCTATTTTGTCATAGCCTTTACGAAGCAACCGAGGATATAAGTGGTACGTGGAGGATCAGCACGATGACGGTGCTATGTAGGTTGCTTAATACATATAATAGGTTAGATGTGACTCGGCATTGCTGTACGGTGTAAATCCGTTTTAGTACCAGCACAGGATCGGAAACGTCCCTGCCTGTGCAATACATAATCAAGATCGCTTCAGCGGTCTTTTTATTTTGAGGAGGAATAAAATGTTTAAATTATCCGAAATCATTAAGAAGTCCGACGCTGAGAAATTAGAACAATTGAAAAAGAAGCTGAAGAAATAGCAGTCTCCTCGTGAGGCTGTTTTATTTTGCGCACAAAAATAGACCACCGTTTACACGATGGCCAAGTGAAAAACAAACTTTTAAAGGATTCACCCTAAAGGGATTATATCATTGTAACGCTTACAGGACAATGCGGAAAAGGAATATAAAAATGAGAAACTATTGGTATGTGTCACTAAACAATAAATATCCTTTACCAATGAGAGGTCAACATAAACGGGTGGTGATGTCTGTTCAGATGAAGGCGAAGTACTCGATCGTAGAAATGACCAGGGAAGCAACACCAGTTGAGGTTGATCAGTGCAAGCTAGTCTTTTGTGGGTTTGGTTATTGGAAAGAGGATCATATACAAGAGAACATTAGTAAATACATATAGAAAGGTGGTGGAGTCGTGGCGAAAGGCAAATATCAAGAATGGTTGACAAAAGAAGGACTTCTTAAACTTGAAGCATGGGCTCGTAACGGTCTCACTGATGAGCAGATAGCAAATAACATGGGTATATCAACAGCTACTTTGTATAACTACAAAAACAAGCATTTAGAGATTTTAGAGGCCTTAAAAAAGGGCAAAGAAGTCGTGGACATTCAAGTTGAAAATGCTTTGCATAAAAGCGCTGTTGGCTACGAATATACAGAAAGAACAGCAAAGATAGTTGATCGCGATAAAGCTTTAGTAGAAGCAGAACGTAGAGAGTACGAGAATCGATATAAAATCGATCACCCTGAAGCAGAATTGCAGGAAGTAAAAGATGCTGCCATAAAAGCTGTTCCTACGCGTGAACGGATTGTAATTCTTGAAGTAGATAAGCAGGTAGCCCCGAACCCGACTTCTGCTATCTTTTGGTTGAAAAACCGTATGCGGGAAATCTGGAAAGACAAGCAAGAGCTTGAGCACTCCGGCGGTGTAGATATTCGAAAGCAATACGGAGAAATGTCAGACGAAGAATTAGAAGAGTTGGTGAAGCGGTATGAAAAAATCAACGACTCTTGATCGTGTGGAATATGCAATTGTTCAAAGAGAGCTAGCGATTCGGAAAGCCAGAGGAGATTTTTGGTTGTTTTGCCAATTGCTTTATCCTGAGTTTTATAAAGATGATCGTCTATATTTAAAAGATTTGTGTCAAACGTTACAAGATTTCTACGAAGATAAGATTGATAAAAAGATATTAGTAATCAACATGCCCCCTCGTCATGGGAAAACATTTACAGCGAGACTTTTTGTATTATGGATGTTTGGTCAGAATCCGAGGACAAAAATCATTACAGGTTCATACAATCAAATACTATCATCTTTATTTGCTCAACAAACACGTGACGGCATCATGGTTGATAATGAGAATATCAAAGCTGAATATTTTAAAGATATTTTCCCGAAGGTACAAATCAAATACGGGGACGCAGCAAAAGGGTTCTGGTCTTTAGATGGATCAGAGGAAAAGAATTATTTGGCGACTTCGCCTGGCGGAACATCTACTGGGATTGGTGCAAATTATGTAATTGTTGATGACATTATCAAAACTGCAGAAGAAGCTTATAACGAGCGAGTATTGGACTCTCATTGGGAATGGTATAACAACACATTAGCTCAACGAATGGAACGTCCGCGTAAACAAATACTAATCATGACAAGATGGTCAAATAATGATTTAGCGGGAAAAATGTTGAACAAACGGAAAAACAGTGTTCATCAGATTTGTTATAAGGCTGTCCAAGATGACGAATCCATGTTGTGTGAAGAAATCATGACCCACGATGAATATTTAGATGTTATTCAGGAAATGAATTTGGATATTGCGGAAGCAAACTATCAACAAGAGCCTATTGATCAGAAAGGCAAACTATATCAAAATCTAAAAACTTATGGTCATCGTTCCGAATACAAAAAGATCTGGTCGTATTGTGATACGGCAGATACAGGGAAAGATTACCTCTGTTCGATTGTTTGGGGCGAGACAGCTGATGGACGTTGTGAAGTGCTAGATGTGGTCTATACCCAAGAACCGATGGAATACACAGAGTCCGCTGTTTCAAATCAGTACATCAATAATAAAGTGAACCAAGCGCGCATCGAGAGGAACAACGGTGGGCGTTCTTTTGCGCGTTCTGTTAGAGAAAAGATAAAAGGTAAGTGTCCAGTTGCTATTGATGATTTCTACCAATCAGCGAACAAAGAAGCCCGGATATACTCGAATACCGCGTGGATCGAACAAAATGTTTATTTCCCAGAAGATTGGCGCACCAAATGGCCCGAATACTATTCCGCTATGACCACTTATCAGCGCGAAGGGAAAAACAAACACGATGACGCACCAGATGCAACGACAGGGATTGCTGAAACGATGAGCATGAATGTTAAAGAAAAAGTAAATGTCAAAAAGACAATAAACGCATTCAAAAAATTAGGATTGTAGAGGTGATACAGTGGAACAAAATGTTAAATTGTTAGACGGACAACGGTTTGATAAAGAAGCGAATCTAATTTATAAAATACCAGTTTCCAGGTTGCCTCATATCCAAGTACTTAACCAACGAACCGGTCAAATTGAACAAATAATTGACTTCGAGAACAAAGAAGTTTGGAAGTTAATTGTCGAATTCATCAATCACCACAAAGAAAAGCAGGTTCCAAGACTTCAACAACTGAAAAGATACTTGTTAGGTGATGGGAATATTAATTATCGATCAGAAAAACCGGAAGGACGAGCAGATAATCGGATCGCAAGCGATTTCCCAAATTTCATCGTGTCATTCAAACTTGGGGTTCTGTTAGGTAACCAACTTAAATATACTGGAGAAAAGAACATATCAGCCCGAATCAACGAGTTTGCCAGTCAATCGAACGAAGACTACCATAATCAACTAATGGGCAGAGATATGTTCGGTCTAGGTAGAGCTTACGAATGGATTGGCAGAGACGAGTACGGCAAGGAAACTATTGCCAAGTTTGACGCAGAACAAACTTTTGTGATTTACGACAATACGAAGAACAAAAATTCTATTTGTGCAGTTCATTATTATGAAGAAGAATTTTTAAATGATAAATGGACCCGCGTAGAGCTTTATACGAACAGTGGATTTAATTACTATCTTGTAGCAGACGGCACCGATTTAGAAAATGCAGTAATTGAAGAAGATGGAAAAGAAGAAAGTTACTTTGATTCTGTCCAAGTAAACGAATGGATAAATAACGAGGAACGCTTAAGCGACTTTGAGCGTGTTCTTGATTCAATCGACGCATACGATTTGTCTAGGTCTGAGATGGCCAACTTTCAACAAGATTCATCTGAAGCTTATTTAGTGATTAAAGGGAACCCTGACACAGCAACGGACGACGAGGGTGACAACAGCAAGATGGAAGTATTCAAAGCGATGATGCAGGCAAGAATGCTTGTTTTAGGTGATAAAAAAGATTACGGTGAAGGCAAATTAGGTGACACGCCTGACGCCTACTATCTGAAAAAAGAGTACGATGTTGCAGGTATGGAAGCCAACGATAGCCGAACAGTTGCTGACATCTTGCGTTTTACGTCTTTGATTGACTTCACAGATGAGAACATCGGATCTAACCAATCAGGAATCGGTTTTCGTTTCAAAGGTTGGGGATCGGACAACGACCGCAAGAACAAAGAACGTATGGTTAAGAAAGCTATTATGCGGCGTTTACGGTTACTTACACACTCGTGGAGTATCAAAGATGATTTGAATAAACCACAAGGCTTGATAGAAAATGTCAAGGCTTTTTTTGTTTCGGATGATAAAAAACAAGAGGATCTTTACAACAAAGTAAATGATATTCAAATTTTATTTACACCGAATGTTCCGCAATCGGATGAAGAGATTATGAATGTAATCAAAGGGATGCTTGGAATTGTTTCAGAAGAGACTTTATGTGAAATGGCCGAACGACTAACCGGCGTGTCTGCTGAAGAAGAGCTCAAACGTGTGAATAAAGAAAAACCAAATGTGCCAGTATTGGATTACGATTTTCCGAGTGACAATAATACAACGGAAATTGAACAAGGTGGCCAGAAAGAGCCAAAAGATGAAGGAGTCTGATCCAAATGAAAAGTCGCGAGAGAATAACACGTAAGATATTTATGTTTATGAGCGCAGTCCTCTTTTTCAAAATATTTGGCTATGAATTAACACTTATTTGGCTGATATCAAATCTTGTAGCAGAGGTATCTTTAATTAAGGAGCGGGAAGATGAGCAAGCTAAAAGGCGTTGAGTTTGATTTAGATGATTTAGACGTAGACTTACAAGGAGATATTTTAGCATTGGGAATAGTCGTTATTCTGAAGAAGGTTTCGCTAGTACTATTGTTGATCTTATGCGTGGCCATGTTACTTTGGTTCAACAAGCTGACTATTTTCATTACAGTAGTCCAATTCATATTAGTAGTTGTAACAATGCAGATTCAACGTTTTTATTATAAAAAAGCCGTTAAGCAGCTATTAAAGGAGGACGTTGAATGAAGTCCTCTGATTACTGGCGCAAACGTGAAGAACAACATATTGCACAAATGATTAAAGACGAAAAGCAAATGAAGAAAGCTATCGCTGAAAGGTTTCAAGTTGCGATTGACAATATCAACAAAGAAATCGACGCGAATTGGCAACGTTTTGCTGGTAAAGAAGGTGTGTCGCTTTCCGAAGCTAAAAAGGTTTCAATGGAGATGGACGTTAAAGCCTTTGCCAGAAAAGCCAAACGATATGTTAAGGCTAAAGATTTTTCTAAGACAGCAAACGAGGAGCTACGTCTTTACAATGTCACAATGAGAGTTAATCGACTTGAATTATTGAAGTCACAAATAGGACTTGAATTGATCGCTTTATCTGATGATCTTGATAAGTACACTGCTGACTTGCTTACAAATGAAGGTATTGCTGAAGCTAAAAGACAAGCTGGCATATTAGGCGAAACCATTTTCGATGGCTACAAAGATTTTGTAGAGGCTGTCGTAAACGGTTCTTTTCATTCTGCGACGTTTTCTGAACTTATCTGGGGCAACATGGAGGCGTTTAAAGCTGAGTTAGATAAATTATTAGTCCAAACGGTAACGCAAGGTAAGAACCCACGTGACATGGCTAGAAAACTACGGAATTTATTTGATTCTAGTAAGTACGAAGCTGAGCGGTTGATGCGCACAGAATCTGCAAGGGTTCAGACCGAGATACAAAATCAAAGTTATAAAAAGTACGGCATCGATGAATACGAGTATATCGCAGAACCGACAGCGTGCCCTGTCTGTTTACCATTGAACGGAAAGATATTTAAGGTCGAAGATTTATCTCCAGGTCAAAATGCTAGCCCGATGCATGCAAATTGTAGGTGTTCAACCGCGCCATATGTTGATCGTGCGGAAGTTGAGAAGTCATTTAAGGAAAGAGGGGTGTAGCAGTGGATAAAGAATCATTCCAAATCATATCTGACAGATTTTTAGAAACGGCATATGGAAAAAGCAAAGAAGAAATTTTGTATTTGTATCAAAACGATGCTCAATTTAAAGAAGACTACGATGCAGTTAAACAGCATGTGGTTGAAGTAATACAACCAATTGTAAAAGAAGTTTATGAGGCTACTAGAAAGGTTATTGAGCCTATCGTGCAATCAATAACCGAATTAGTTCAGTCTAACCCAGAATATTTCAAAGACTTGCAAAACAATACGAATCAAAGCATGTTCCAAAGCGCTTCTATGTAGAGATGATTGTTATGACATTCATTGATTATAAAGACGAAGACGGCGACATTATTATCATGGCCAAAGAGCGGTTACAAAGTGGTATGACGGTGCAAATCGAATTTTGCCTTTATGAGGTATACAATATTGCGGTTGCGAATGTTTATCTAAATGTTTATCACAAACGTAAGCAGATTAGCGATAATACTTTGCATCAGACAGGCAAAGATGGTATTTACCCTTTTGTCTGGGCTATACGAAAGATTAGGGAATTTGAGGAATATGCCAAGCACTCATTAAGCAACCCCCTCCCAACTTACATCCAAGTTCACTGGGAAGACAATCGCAGAGCGAGGATATACAAAAGGTTTTTGCAACGTGAAGGATTTGAAATTAGAAACTTTGGAATTGGCAACCAACTGTATAAGCGTATTAAAACATATTGATAAGCAGATAAAGGAAAGAGAGGGGTAAGATGAAAGATTTTAACGAAGTCATTTTAACCATCGAAGTTCAAAAAGGGTTGGGGAAAGCTTATAAAAAAGCCATTGAAACTGAAAATAGCACTCAATGGAAACAGAATCCAATCTACAACAGTAATAAAGAATTGATTAGTAATGAGTTAAAACCGGTGTGGAATGGCAATCATGCATCCGTAAATGTTGTAGAAGGAACTGCAAAAGATCAATTAACCATTTCAATTATTTCGCACACACTACCTAACCTTTTAGAAACGACTAGCTGGTATGAGCGAATGGGTGCGAAGGCTGTTTATAAAAAAACCTATTAAGAAAAGGAATGATTAATATGTGTGTGCATTGGTCAATGAATGGTAAAACCTGCGCTTTGTGTGGAGAGCCTATTCCAGATGCGTTGAAGGCAAGAGCAAGTGAAATTACCACTGGAAAAATTAATGGCGAAGTTTTCAGCTCTGAGCCATTGTCTGTGAATGAGATATTACTAGAAGCTGCGATTGAATTTTTGCATGATATTGACTCTGAAAAGATTGAGACTATTCAATTTAATTCAGCAAAACACGATGATCGATCAAGAAATGTCACAATTAAAATTACGTATCCGTCAGAGCTTACTGAGTTGGAGAAACAGGTGAACTATGCTCGGAGCCAAATTGAGCGTGACAAGGAGAGAAAGATGTTATGCCAAAAACATTCACGCTAAAAATTAAACTCAAATTTCCTTTCTATTGGTATTCTTTCAAGATTAAGTTTCAAAGTTTGTTCAATGAAGAATTAGCAGAAGATACATTTTGGTGGTTTATGTGTGATTTCGAAGAAAACAACAGAAAATATATCAAAGTCATTTAAAGTCGCTAGCCATAAACTAACGTCTTTTTATTATGCCCTCTACTGCTCGGGGCGGTATAAATTGAGCTGTTTCGATCGATCGGCGTAACTGATCAAATTTATCGGGTAGCGGCGTAACCGCGGAGGATTGACAATGCCAACACTATTTTCAAAAGAAAAACTATTTATACCGATGAACTTGCAACTCTTTGCTGATCCTGAAGATGTAGAAGAAAGCACATCGGGAGAGGAAACAACCTCAACGGATTCAAAAAGCAACGAAGAGACAAGCAAAACATTTTCTCGTGATGAATTAGCAAAAATTGTCGCAGCTGAAACAAGCAAAGCAGTTACGGCAGCAGAAGAAAAATGGCGTGATGAGAAAGCTCAGGCTGATAAATTGGCTGAAATGAACGACAAGGATAAGGCAGATTACGAGCGAAAGCAACTTGAGGATAAGATCGCTGAGTATGAAAGAAAAGACAATCTAGCTAAGATGTCCGATCAGGCCAGTGAAATGCTATCAGACAAAGGCGCTACGCCTACCAAAGAAGTTCTTAGTCTAGTAGTGTCAGAAGATGCAGAAATGACCTTAAGCAATGTAAAAACGTATCTAGCGGCCATTGAATTGGAACGGGAATCAATCAAAGCTGATTTAGAAAAACGATTGGGTGGAAGAATCCCACTGGACGGTTCAAGTAAAGATGGTGTCGTCGGAGATTATGGTAAAAGGTTGGCGCAACGAACCAAAACAGAAACAAAGAAAAGCACTTACTTCAAAAATTAGGAGGAATAAAACATGGAGAAACGAGTATTCGGATCTAAAAATCAAATCTTAGCCGACGTTAACAATTATAAAAGTTTGTCGGTTGTTGTTGATGGTACAGGAGTAACGGCAACAAATGGCGAAGGGAAAAAATACATTCCTGCTGGAACGCCCGTAGGTAATGCTGATCCTTTTGCAAATGAGCAAGCGCTACTAAAAGTAACAAATGATGCAGGAAATGGAAGTAAAACTGTCGGAGTCTTGTTACACGATGTTGTTTTTGATATCGGGTCAACTGTTGGAAACGGCACATTGGTGTATTTCGGAACAGTGAACGAATTACGCTTGAATGATGGACTAACTATTGTTGCTGAAGTAAAAACTGCGTTAGATGGCAAAGTTTACTTTGTTAAACGTAATAAATAAGGAGGAACTGTTAAATGAACGTACGAGTACGAAAAGAAACTTTAATGAAAATGAACTTGCAAACATTTGCGACGTTAAATATTTTTGATTTGGTTCAAGCGCCTAATGTAGCAACTTATTGGGCAGAAAAAACCAATGAAACTCAACCCTATTTGGGAGAAGAATTATTCCCTATGGATAAGCAACTAGGAATGAAATTGTCTTGGTTGAAAGGGAAAACTGGATCACCAGTAGCGTTGCGTCCTTCAGCTCTTGATGCTGATGTGATCCCGCGCGGACGTGCAGGCTTTGAAGAATTAATTGAGAAAATGATTTTCTTCAAGGAATCATACTACATTGACGAAGAATTGCGTCAACAGTTGCAAATGGTTAACCAAACTAACAACAAAGAATACCAGGACGTTTTACTTAATCGTGTATTCGATGATGTTGCGGATTTACTTCGCGGAGCTGCTGTGCGTCGCGAAATTATGCGCATGCAAATGCTGACAACAGGGACGATTAAAATCAATGAAAATGGGCAACAGTACAACATTGATTATGACCTGCCTGCTGGGCATAAGAAAAAAGCGGCTACTAAATGGTCTGATGTTGAAAATGCTGACCCTGTAGAAGATATTGATGTTGCCGTAACGGCAATGAAAGAAGACGGTGTGACTCCAGCCCGTGCTGTTTTAAACAGCAAAACGTTCCGTTACCTCCGCCAGAATGCAGCAATCAAAGCAACAATTTTAGGAAACAACGCGAATGCTCAAGCTGCTAAACTTTCGAAGCAGTCTCTTCTAGACTATATTTCAGAAGAATTTAACTTGGAAATTGTTGTTTATGACAAGGTGTACACGGACACATCTGGAACACACAAGTTCATTCCTGACAATATTTTTGTGTTATTGCCAGCAGAAACTTTGGGTAAAACATGGTTTGGTACAACTCCTGAGGAAGCGGACTTGATGTCTAGTCCAAATGTTGCGAATGTTTCTATTGTGGATACAGGCGTTGCAATTACAACGATGAAGAAAGCAGACCCGGTAAACGTCGAAACGAAGGTATCCATGATTTCTTTACCTTCATTTGAACAATCAGAGGCTGTATGTATTTTAGATGTGGGGGAGTAGTTATCCCCGCTACAGGGTTAACTCTATCACCTAAAACATCAACAGCAGTTGCGGGGACTGCTGGGAACAGACAACTAACGGTTGCGGTATTGCCTGAAAATGCGACAAATAAAAATGTTGAGTTTTCAATCCAACCAAACACTGAGGGGTTAACAGTTTCTGATAACGGACTAGTAACTTGGACAGACGCTGTTCCGGCAGGTGTCTATACTACCACAGCAACAACGGTGGATGGATCATTTAAGGATATCCATACACTGACATTAACAGAACCGGAGGGTTAGTCATTTGACTAGCCTTTTTATTTTCGAAAGGAGGCAGTCATGGACGAAACCTTGGAAGAAGTGAAACGATCGCTCGAAGTTGATGATGAGGAGCTGGATAAGCAATTAATCGATTTTATCAAACGAATCTCAAGCCAGTTGTGTGTACGTTTGGGCTTCTTAGAGAGCGTTCCTGAGGCGTTAAACTACATTGTTGTCGAATGCACCATTAAGAGATTCAACCGCAAAGGTGATGAAGGAATGAGTTCCTATAGCCAAGAAGGCGAGTCTATTACTTATGGAAAATTATTGGATGAGTTCGGGGATGATATAACAGCCTATAAAGATAAACAGAAAGAAAATACAGTACCTCGTAAAGGGGTGACTCGATTCGTATGAGATATGACACAGAAGTAACTTTCGTTATCGAAAAAGATGGCTATTACGATCCTGAGTTAGGAGAACATGTAGAACCAAGCTTAGATGAAAAATTAAAATTTGCTAACGTTACGGATTTAGGAACTGACAGATCGAAAGCGTTGTTCGGAGATATTAAACAAGGGGCTAAGGTCATTCGTTTATTACGTCCTTACAAAAAAGAGTGGGATTACGTTTTAATTTTCAACAAGCTACGAAACAAAACTGATAAATTCGAGATCATCACTGAGCGTAACCTTCGATTGAAAAATACGTTTATTGTTCAGGAGGTGGCTGCAAAGTGAAGGCTCATCTTGATATAAAAGGAATTGATCAGTTGATGAGTCATCTTAGAGATGCAACTAAAATGGACGAAGTAAAAAAAGTTGTGAGGAGAAATGGTGCTCAACTGACGAATCAAATGCAAAAAAGGGCTCAATTCAAGGGGCACTATCAAAACGGGGAATTTATCAGTCCTACCGGAGCAACTAAACGTTCAATTATTATGAAAATCCAAGAGGCGGGTTTCTCAGTCCTTGTAATGCCAATGACTGAATATAGTCCTTATTTAGAGTTTGGCACACGGTTTATGAACGCGCAGCCTTTCGTACGTGCGGCTTTCAACTATCAGAAAGTTATATTCAAAAAAGAAATGCGGGAGTTGATGGCATGATAGTCAAACAACCGGATCAAGAACTATACGATGAAGTCTACAAAATCTGTCAAGGCTTAGGGTATAACGTATTTACTTACCTGCCGCCAGACAAAACGCCTTATCCGTTTGTGTATATTGGCGAGTCTCAAGAACTACCGCAAGCGACTAAATCTGTTTTAGTGGGTACTGTTCAATTAAATATCCATATCTATGGATTGCACACCAAGCGCAAGCAGGTCTCAGATATGAAAGGCGCGATTCTGTGGGAACTTCGGAAACTAAGACAATCGAAAAACTTTAATTGGAAAATATCTAATAACCAAACGCAGCCACAAATGCTGCAGGATACAACAACAAATACTGCACTCTGGCATTGTGTAATACCGTTAGAGATGCGGTTTTACTAGGAGGGAAAAGCATGACAGTGATTCAAGGGAAAGACCGAATTTTGCTTGTTCGTCGTTTAGATGAAGCAGGTTCAAAAGATGCGACGAAGCCTTTATATCAAATTGAACACGAATGGGAGTATTCGCGTGACAATAAGTCAGAACAAACGAAAGACGGTAGTGTTCCTACCTCTGGTGGTTTGGAAGTGACTCTGGCGCTAAAAGGTCTTGCATCTTACGATGACGAAAATATGTACATGAAGAAATCAGTAGAAGACGGAGCTACGATGGAATTTTGGGATGTTGATTTGAAGGGTGAGAAACAAGATGGAAAATATCCTGCAATCTATGGTCGTGGAAAAGTTGGTAAATGGAAATTACCAGCAAACGTTGAAGATTTGATTGAAATTGAAACAGAAGCAACCATCGAAGGAACTCCAAAAGATGGGTTTGCCACTGTTTCTGAATCGACAATTAAAGAGGCTCAATACGCATTCCAAGACACTACCAAAACAACTACTGAAGGTTAGGCAAATAGTCTAGCCTTCTTTTTTAGGAGGAAATTATGAACTTTGATATTAATGGAAAAATCATTGATGTGAAATTTACCATTGGTGCTATTGAAGCGCTGGATCAGATGTATGAAGTCCACACCGGAGGGGCTTCTTTTGGAATGGGGATCAGTTCAGCGCTTGTTTATTTACAGCAATGTAATCCGGTCGTTCTGAGAAATATCATTATGGCTTTGCAAGCAGACAATGCAAAAGTTGGCAAGTCTGAAATCGAAGCATGGCTAATAACTCAAGATATTGAAAAAATGTCAGGAGACTTAATAGCAGAGTTGGGGAAGCAGGATTTAACAAAAGCGATGATAAAAAAACTGAAAGCTCAGACACGAAAAGCAGCGAGCAAAAACTAAAAAAAAATAGTCGAGAATTCTATGAAGAATTAGCTTTGAACGCTTTTCGGTTTCTTGATTGTCAAACATTTGAAGAAGTTAACAAAATGACTATCAGAGAATATGAGCTACGTATGCTCGCTTTCAACCTTTCGCAAGTAGACGAGGAAATGAAGCGTCATCAGCAAGCCTTTTTAAATGATGCGGTACGCGCAAAAAATAAAAAAGGCGAACCCATTTACAAACAATTTTCTGATTTTTACGACTATGAAGAAAGAATAAGCAATGTTCTTGAAGGGTCCATATTCGAACAAGAAATACTTAATGAAGAACGCAAACGAGAACTAACACAAGTTGCTAAACGTCTTCGTGAATTCAGAGAAGGGAGGGGGACGATATAGCAGAATCATTTTCAGTTGAAGCTTATCTTAAAGCCACAGACAGTGGATTTGTAAAAACATTTAAAGATGCTCAGTCTGCTGTCGAAACCTTCGAAAAAGATTCAAATAGTACGATGATGGCTGTCGGGTCAACCATGCAAACTGCTGGGAAATCAATGACAAAACTTCTTACTGTTCCCATTCTGGGTGCAGGAATAGCTGCTGCTAAGATCGGTGGCGACTTTGAAGAACAAATGAGCCGAGTAAAGGCGATATCTGGTGCTACAGGCAGTTCATTCGATCAGTTAAAGCAACAAGCAATTGATTTAGGTGCTAAGACTGCTTTCAGTGCGAAAGAGTCTGCTGCAGGTATGGAAAACTTGGCATCTGCAGGTTTTGATGCAAATGAAATCATGTCTGCCATGCCAGGGTTGCTTGACTTAGCAGCAGTTTCGGGTGGTGATGTCGCACTGGCATCTGAAAATGCAGCAACTGCACTGAGAGGGTTTGGACTGGACGCTAGTCAAGCTGGACATGTAGCCGATGTGTTTGCTCGAGCAGCGGCTGACACTAATGCGGAGGTCGCTGACATGGGGGAAGCAATGAAATATATTGCGCCAGTCGCAAATGCAATGGGCATTTCACTTGAGGAATCCGCCGCAGCGATTGGTATCATGTCTGATGCCGGGATTAAAGGATCACAAGCAGGTACATCTTTGCGTGGGGCTTTGTCTCGACTGGCGAAACCTACAGATCCAATGATTGCAAAAATGGACGAACTAGGATTGAGTTTTTATGATGCAGAAGGAAACATGAAATCATTAAAAGATCAAATAGGAATGCTTCAACAAGCGTTTAAGGGCTTGACTCCTGAACAACAGCAAAACGCCTTAGTAACCTTATATGGTCAAGAATCTCTTTCAGGAATGATGGCGTTGATTGACAAAGGACCGGATTCATTAGGGAAACTTACAAATTCTTTGAAGGACTCTAATGGCGCTGCTGATGAAATGGCTCGAACAATGCAAGATAATATGAACTCATCAATAGAACAAATGTTAGGAGCATTTGAATCTGCGGCAATTGTAATTCAAGGTATTATTGCTCCAGCAATTCGTGGAGTAGCCGATACAATCGGAGGATTGGTGCAAAAATTTGTTGATGCTCCTGAGCCAATTCAAAAGATGGTTTTAGTAATAGCTGGCTTAGTTGCAGCGATCGGGCCTCTCCTTTTTATCGGTGGCTCTATGCTTGTGTGGTTTGCAAAACTTAAGGTAGCCGTTGGATTTTTATCTACATCATTTCCTGCTTTGGGAGGCGTATTTACTGCGTTAACAGGGCCTGTCGGGATAATTATTGGAATCATAGCTTTGTTAGTAGGCGCATTTATATTGGCGTGGAATACGAGTGAAGGATTTAGAAATGCAGTTACTGCTATTTGGGAATCGATAAAAAATACAATTTCATTCGCTGTTCAAACTGTATCAAATACAATTCAGCGAATTTTCGGAGGAGTCGTTGCTTGGTGGAAAGCGAATAACGAGGAGATCGCAGCCGCAGTAGACGCGATTTGGAACGGTTATATTGGCCGAACAATCCAGAATGCTATGGGTGTGATCCAAGGTGTTATTGTAGGTGTTTGGACTGCTATCAAAGGTATTACGGAAGGTATATGGACAGCTATTTCGGGCGTGATTGAAGGGGCTTTGCGTGTGATTCAAGGCTTAATCAAATTTGTTCTCGGAGTGCTTTCTGGAGATTGGTCAATGGCTTGGGAAGGTATGGTAGAAGCGGCTTCTGGCATCCTGTATGGTTTGGGTGGATTAGTTGTAGGTGCACTTGAAGCGGTCATAGGAGTTGTGAAAGGCTTCTGGTCAGTATTTAAAAATGCTGGATGGAATCTAGTTAAGATGATAGCAGATGGTATCTGGTCAGCAATTAGTCTACCTGTAAAAGCAATAAAATCTGTGGTTTCAAAGGTTCGCCGATTCTTGCCATTTTCACCAGCAAAAGAGGGACCACTAAGCGATCTAGATCAATTGAATTTTGGCGGAACCATTTCAACGGGAATTTATTCTGGACAAAGTGAAATAAATCGAGCTATGGCTTCTGTAATGGATATCCCCGCGCTGAGTAACTTGAATGCTAGTTTAGGAGTGAAACATTCTATTACAACAAGAAATGAGAATCGAACTAACAAACAACCGGCAACGTTCAACGTCCGTTTAGGCAATCAGCAATTTAAAGCCTTCGTGGATGATATCTCACAAGCGCAAGGCCAAGAAATAGAAATTAACTTAGGATTTTAGAAGGAGGATGACACGTGCAAGAATGGGATAACCCGATGTATCAATTTAGGGACACAATAAAAATTTCTGATTACGATTCGTGGATTCCGACTTCTGCGATGATTTACGACAGTGTCATGTTTGAAAAAATTCTTCCAGGGTATCAAACACTTTACGTTGAAGGTCGGGAAATGTTGTCGATAGATATTGAATCAGAGAAAAAGAACGCGGGAGTTCATATATCTTCGCAACGCTTGCCTGAACGTATATTGACAGTGTTCTACAAATTGACAGAAGTTAATTCAGTTGAATTTCAGCGAAGCTTCAAAAAACTGATGGGTTTACTGTACCGGCAAAAAGATGTCGAGATTCATTTTAATGATGAGCTCGACACTTTTTATTTTGGTCGATATTCTGCGACGGATAAAGTTCCGGGAAATAAAAATAGCATCTCTTCAAGCTTTACTATCACTTGTTCAGATCCTCGGAAATATACTAAAGTCTTTGAGACAAACGGAGAAATATTTGAGTATTTGCCGTATGAGGTAACGCCAGATTCAATTAGTTTTGCGGCAACAAAGGATAGTTCAGTTCGAATCACTAATGGCCGACAGACAATCAGCATTTCAAATTCAGCTATCAAAAAAGGTGATAAAGTCGAACTGTTAATCACTGAAGGGAAAGTTTTAGTGAATGGCGAGAACAAGACGCGTATCCTTGATTTGACTAGTCCGTTTAAAGGTTTCAAAGTGGAAACAGGAGATGTGATCAAAAGTGACAACGGAAATCCTCTTGTTCGATTCAGAGGTGTGTGGTTATGATAAATAAAGATGTTTATTTTTTTGATGACAATCAAAAACTTATAAAGATAATCAGTGATGAAAAACTCTTCTCGGTGGTTCAAGAAAAAGAGATCACACCAAATAAGGATGAGTTAATCAATGATAAGTTATCAGTAAGTACAGAATTTGATAAGGAAATTAAAGAATCAGTATATATGGCGGTTCGCGAAAGTGAGTCGTCTTTTTCTATGTACAAAATAGTTGGAACTGCTGATCCTGGTACATTGTTGATTTTTACTGGTGTCAACTTTGGACCGGATGAACTGGACGCATATATTATCAACGATATTCGACCTGCAAATGAGTTTTTTCAAAAAACTATACAGAGAGTTATGGATTTTACTTTAGGAGAATGGAGAGTCGGTCATTTAGATTCAACTTTACCAGCCGTTTCTACGACGTTCTATTATTGCAGCATCCGGGAGGCCCTAAAGAACCTACAGACTTTAGGCTGCGAAATTGTTTTCAAATGCAACTTAAGTGGTGAAGGTATCACAGATAAATGGATTGAAGTTTACAAACAAATCGGTGAATACAGTAACGAACGTTATGAGTATGGGGACAAGGCATTGACGATTCAAAAAGAAGTAGATCGTAGCAATATCTACACTTCTTTAATCGGTCGTGGTAGAGGAGAAGAAGTCGGAGACGGTTACGGACGTCGAATTGAGTTTAATCAAGTCTATTGGTCGAAATCGAAAGGCGATCCATTAAATAAGCCAACAGGTCAAATATATTTAGAAATTCCTGAAATGACCGCCAAGTACGGTATTCCTACGAAAAATGGGAAACGCCGTAAGCGAGAGAAGGTTGTCATTTTTGAAGATTGTGAAGACCCTGTTGAGTTGATAAAACTTACCTATAAAGAGCTAGTGAATTGTTCCAGGTCTTTGGTTCAGTTCAAAGCAACTATTTTCGGTGCGGATAGCTTAGGGAATATCATCCGAATTCACCGAGAGGATCGCGGATATCATTACGAGACGCGGATTTTCAGTGTGAAAATTGACCGTTTAACAGGGAAGGTTGAGACAGGCCTTGGTGATAATCTTAACAACTCATCTACACGTCAGGCATCAAATACACAGAATGTATTGCAGACTTTAAATGAAACAAAAATGACATTTTATGAATCTACTGAGGTTTCTAAATGGCAGTCTGATATTATTCGTGGTGCTAAAGGCGGATCCATTATCATGATGAATCCGTGGGACACAGGGAAAGGCGAAAGTCGACAACCATATCAGATGGTTTGGATGAACGGGGATTCGATAGATACTTCAAATCACTTTCTTGTTGCAAATTCAGAAGGTATCGGATTTATCGATGGAGATTTTAACGAAGCAAACTTCAAAACTGCATGGACTATTGATGGCAATTTCAATGCGAACTATATTCAGTCTGGGCGAATCAGGGCTGATATATTCGAAACTTCATTTAATGCTGTCGGGGATCAATTAAAACTCGTAAAGGGTGCTTTACAAATTTTAAACAGCAATAAAAAAATCATGGAATTAACAAAAAAAGGGATGGAGTTTTGGGCTTCAGATAAACAAATAGGAACGATTGGTACCACTGACTCAACGGGAAATCCTTTTCTGAATGCCTCAACACCAACGCCGATTCCTGACAATGCATTAGTTATTCGTACCGAAGGCGATGGAAAATACATCCTCATTTCTCCTAATAAGAATAAAGGGTTTGTCATGCTATCGAACGGAACCACGATTCACTTTGGGGATTTAAATCTACAAGGTAAATTGCGAGCCTTTGGTGATGTCTTAGTACAAGGCAAAACAGAGATATCTAAAGATTTAAAAGTAGGCGGCACGCTTGATGCTAAAAAGATAACGATTAATGGTCAAGAAATATTCCCCGGTCAAGGCGGTGGTGGGAATAACGGTGGCGGTAGCTGGAACGGCATGTATCCGCCAGAAGTGACCTCTCAAGCTGATAAGTTTGCTTGGGAACTTTGGACCATGCTCTTATCTAAAGGGTATTCAAAAGCTGCTGCTGCCGGTATTTTAGGAAACGTTCAAGGCGAAGCGGGTGTTTCAATGAACCCGGATATCGCTCAAATAGGCGGCCCCGCTTACGGAATTGTCCAATGGGATGGCTCAGCTTATCCTCTCGTGCCACCAGCTACTTATGACGGACGCACATACGTTCAAAATCTTATGAGAGCTGCTGGTATCACTGAAGATTATAAGACCATGTCAGCTCAAGGAAACTTGCTTGACTGGACCATGTATAACGGCCAGTGGTTAGGAATTGTTCAACCAGGTACTCAATCAGGATTTAAGTCAATCACTGATCCTGGAGCTGCGGCATATACTTTTGAACGTAACTATGAACGCCCTGCTAATGCACACCCAGAACGTCAAGGTTGGGCAGTTAATTGGTACAACAAATTCAAGGATTTAAAGATACCCTCTGCAGGAGACATTGTGAAAGTAGCTCGAAGTTTCATTAATTGGTTTACGTATTCAATGCCTTTGCGTTGGAATTTTGGGAGTGTTGAAAATCCAGATATAAATGGAACAACAGACTGTTCTACGTTTGTTTGGCTAGTGCTGACAAAAGCTGGATACAAAACGGCTCCAAGAGGAACAACTTGGTATACAGGCTCAATGACCGCAGATGCAAGAGGTGCAAGACAATACTTGACAGAGGTTTCTCCCAATGAAGCGAAAGCAGGAGATATCATCATTGTCAATTTAGGTGGTGGTGCAGGCGCAAATGGACATACTGCCGTACTTGCAGAAGACTGGCATGGCTATACGACCGCGATTATTGAAAACGGCGGGTCACAAGCATTACACGCGGGCGTTGGTAGGGTCGATCGTTCTTTCGGATACTTACTAAACGGCGGCGATGTTTGTCTAGCTCGCGCAAAGAAATAGAGGGGATATTTTGATAGAAGAAAAAGGACTAAATCATCTAAAACGATTAATGAATCAACCGATTGGAAACCACCAATGCTATGCATTAAGCGCTGAGTATGCGGGAGTAATGATCGGCCCTGACATGGGCGCTGGCACAAGGTATGAAGTGAAAGTGCGTGAAGGAAATATCTTTTCCGCTGCTGAAATTGGGCGAGCGTATCGCTGGCCAATGTATCTATGGACCGTAATCAACCATCCTGAATACGACCAGTTGGAAGTAGGCGCGATCATCAACTGGGAACGCAATGCACAAGTGAGTGAAACATTTATTGCTCACGATTATTTCGGCCATACAGGCGTGATCCGTGGTCTTGAAAGTGGTCGTATTCAAACTTATGAACAGAATGCAGAATCAGGAGAAATCGTGGCAGAATATGACCGTCAGTTTTTTGGGACGGGTCAAATTGCATCTATTTGTATTCCTCCTGATTTTGAGAAAGGAGTGGTATTGGATGGCTAAATGGAATGTCACGTTAAGTACGACAGAGCCTTACAACTATGTAGGAATGATTCAAGTTCGACAGGGGAATAAGAATTCTGAAACGATGGAAGCAACTGTTTCTCAAAACGGAATACCAGTGGATTTATCACAATGTAAAGCCTACTTAGAAGCGATACTTAGTAATGGTTTTGCGATCCAACGAGTTGTAAAAATTATTGATGCAAAAAACGGCAAAATTCAATATACATTTGATGAGTATTCAATGCAGGCGTTACATCGTCAAACGGCAAATTTTGTCTTTTACCAAGGAGAAGATGTGATCGCTACGACACAGGACTTCTCCTATTTTGTTATCAAAGCAGTTTCTAAAACAGAAGGTGAAATGGGGTCTTACTGGCAAACAGTTGAAGACCTGGTAGCAGATATGGTTGCGTTTATCAATGAAAACCAAGGAGACTTTACCGACTGGATGAACGCGCGCAAAAAGGAATTTGAAAAATGGCGTGAGTACCAACAAACGACCTTTGAAGCGTGGCGCAACGGGCAAGAAACGGACTATCTGACGTGGTTTGAATCCATCAAGGATATATTAAGATCTGTTGATCCAGGTGGCGTCATGCTATCGGAATTGATGGATGCCCGAGTGGATATCAACGGTGTAAGGCATGATTCGATTACGAAGCGTTTAAAAGCAGATGCGGAGTATCTCTATACCAAACTTCGAGAAACACTATATACACTTCCTTATGGGCACATTGAAGTAGTTGAGATACTGCAGGACGACGCCTTTTCTACTAATCATGAAGTTGAGTTCATCAAAGACGTTCAATCAACAATTTCAGAAGGGGCGCTTGTGATCGCCACAGTAGATGATCCGAAGCAAAATGTTTTTAAGTTAGTAGAGGTAGGTGAAATTAAGTGACGGAAATTAAACGCATGATGGAGACTGACGAAGAGACTGGTGTGAAGTATCAATTCTTTCCAATGACTCATATTTCGGCCGTTTTGGGACTTGAAAACATAATCGCCGGTCAGTCTAAAGTTGTTTCTGTAAACGGAAAAATCGGCGCTGTCTTGATTACTAAATCCGATCTCGGTCTGGAAAATGCTATCACCAAATTACCTTACGCGGGCGAAGCAGAAGACGGCATCATTACTGCTGAGATGTATAAAAAGATCCTGAACTCTGGAGAAGGTGACTATGTACTTCCGATTGCTGGAGTCGATAAATTAGGCGGAATCAAGCAAGGAGATCTCTTAACGATTGATGAGGCGACCGGTAAGTTATCTGCCGTTAAACAGACGGACAATAATTTTTCAACAGAGCTTAAAAACAAATTGGGTTCACTGAAAAATTACACTGCAGGAGAGAATATCACGATCACAGAGGATGGCGAAATTAGCGCTACTGGTGGATCGGGCAACTATGATTTGCCAACGGCTTCCGAATTTCAAAAGGGCGGCGTCAGAGTCGGTGACGGATTGACCATGACTGATGATGTTTTATCTGCCGATGTACAAATGAATTATCGCGCAGGAGCGAATATTTCCATATCAAATACAGGTTACATCAGCACACCAGGATTTGCGGAAGGCGGAGCGAATCAGGCCTATGTTGACCAAAAAGCTGCAGAAGCCTTTCAAAGCGCGCAAGCCTACACGAATTCTCAAATCGCTAGTATAGGACCTGGTAAAGATGGCAAAGACGGTGTTGACGGAAAGTCCGCTTATGAAATAGCCGTCGCTGAAGGCTTCCAAGGAACAGAGGCACAATGGCTAGTTTCTCTTAAAGGAAAAGATGGAGTGAATGCAACAACTACTGAAGTTGCAACGGCAGATAAGAGTGGCCTGATGGCAAAAGAAGACAAACAAAAACTAGACACTCTTCAAAGCTTTACCTTTGAAGACGTAGGGGAGGCAGAATAATGACAAAGATTGTGCAATTAAAAGACGGTGACGGGTACAAGTACATTAAAACTCACGCGGACGCCATTGATGGTATTGACGGAAAATTAGTGAGAGCCGTGGGAAATGAGACGGTTTTAGGTACTAAGGATTTCCAAGATGGACTTCAAATTAAAGGTAAATCACTTGATGACAGGATGCTTAGATCAGTAATTACCAAAACAATCGGATCAGAAAATGCAAATATTACCTCTGGTTCAATTACGCTATATAGATTAGGGGAAAATGTTATGTTTTCTTGCTCGTTTTCTTTAGCTAAAGTTTGGTATAAAGACACAGCTTTATTGGATTTGGGGTCAGATTATGAAACGGCGATTACTGTTCGTATGAATTTGAGCGAGAATAGGGGTATGTATGTTGAAGGCAGCAAACTAAAAGCAAATTCAGATTTTAAAGTTGGGGATTGGGTAACAGTTTCATTATCATGGATTGCTAAAAATGCTTAGGAGGAAAACATATGAAAAAAATTTATAAAGTGCTTTACCCGATGGGATTTGAAGAACACGAAGTAGCAGATGATTTTCCAGTATTGTTGCCGTTTGTAGCAGTTTTACCGCTAGAATTGGAAAATCCACAATCTCAATTCTTCAACTTCACTGAAAATAAATGGGAAGAGGCAATTACTCAAGATTATTCTAAGAAACTTGAATTATTAGAAAATCTATCTACTGGTTTGCAAGCTGAGAATGAACGTCTAGCTGAAACAGTTGCACTTCAAGATACGCAATTAACAGACACACAACTAGCGCTTTCGGAAGTTTATGAAATGTTAGTGCCGCTTTCTAAGGAGGTTTAACTATGATAAATATTTATGTCAGTCTTATTGAGAAAGGACTGAAGACAATTGAAGATGTACCGCAAATCATTAGAGAAGAAGTCGAAGCAATCCTGTCTGCAAAAACTGCGGATTAGAATTGCTTTTTATTTACTCAAAAAGGAGGTGGATACAATGGCAGTAGTATATGCGACATTGATTATCAAAGGTAAAAAGACGATCGAACAAGTACCAGGTTTAATTCGCGAGCAAGTGAAAGATATCTTAGTGGATATGGATTTGCCTGAATTGGCAGAGTAGCACACTTTCGAGTGTGCTTTTTATTTTGATTGGAAGGTGGAATTTATTTTGGAAAAATATTTAAATGCAGCATCTATCGTAACAGGGGTGCTGGGCGGTGTAATGGTCAGTTGGCTTGGAGGGATGGATGCAATTTTGCACGCGTTGGTATATTTGGTAATTGTGGATTACTTAACTGGATTATTAAAAGCATGGAATTTGAAAGAAATCAGTAGCAGAATCGGATTTATTGGATTGATTCGAAAGGTATTGATCTTTGTAGTTATTGCAGTAGCAGTGGAAGTAGAAAAGGTGATCGGTAGCTCGATTCCGCTTCGTGAGATCGTCATTATGTTTTATTTAGCTAACGAAGGCATTAGCTTCTTAGAAAACATTTCAGTGTTCATTAATTTTCCAGATCAAATTAAAGATGCTTTTTTGCAAATTAGAGGAACACATGATGAAAAGGAGGAAAAATAAGATGGATATGAAAAAAGCACAAGAAGCTTACGAAAAATCCGATGATAAAAATGTCGGTCTGCAGCCTCAACCGAAAGAGATCGAAGAAAAGAAGGAGGACAAATAATGGCTATTAATATTGAAGCGGGTTTAGCAGTTGTTCAGCGTTTCGTAAACAACTGCAGCTACAGCATGTATGGCTCACGATATTACACAGATGGCACTTGTGATTGTTCAGGGTCTGTCTACCGTATTTTACGTGAATCGGGTGGCTTTGATTATGGATATATTCCGAGTACCGAAACGTTGCACGATTACCTTACGAAGTTAGGGTATGAAAAGATCGCCGAGAACAGTGACTTTCCAATGCAACGCGGAGATATCATCATCTGGGGACAAAAAGGATACTCTGCCGGTGCCGGCGGACACACAGGGATTGCACTAGATAATCAAAATTGGATAGAATGCACAGGATGGAAGGATACAACAATTATTGCCAATCATGATCAACGATGGGTAATGGCTGGGTGTCCTTATTTTTATGCCTATCGGTTGAAGTCAACGCCTAAACCAAATCCTGCACCTAAGCCTAAACCAACCGGAAATAAAAATGGCATTGCGATCGATAATGTCACCAAAGATCAGGCGGTAAAAATGGTTCAGCGTATTCAAACGAAATACGCCTGGACGTTGCTTCGTGACCAAGTGAAACGTGTGTTG